>NZ_CP043869.1:2852500-3105000 GCF_008630635.1 Neptunomonas concharum
TTGTACCATAGGGAACGCGCGCTGTATCCCCTAAATAGATCAGATCCTCCCCGGGTAATTGTGCTCTCAGCTCATTAAGAACAGATAAACCTCCAACACCCGAGTCAAATACGCCTATCGGTTTTCGAGCAGCCTCTTTTAGGCTCATTTTTTACGTGCTTTTTTGACTGCCTGCTTTTTCATATCTTTAATATGTTTTTTGAGGCGCTCTTTCTTCGCTTTTTGTCTCGCTGTTAGCAAGTTGCGCTTCCCGGCAAAAGGGTTATCGCCCGTTTTAAATTCAAAGCGCACAGGCGTACCACGAATCTTAAGCACTTTTGTAAACTTATTTTGCAGGTAGCGTTTATAGGAATTGGGGAGCTGATCCGTTTGATTACCATGAACAACAATAATCGGCGGATTTGAGCCTCCTTGGTGGGCATAACGTAGTTTGATTCGACGCCCTGCTACCTGAGGTGGCTGATGATCTGCAACGATGTCTTCTAACAACAGCGTTAGGCGATTAGTCGCCCACTTAGCCATGGCACAATCATAGGCCTCATTGATAGAAGCATACATATCGCCGACGCCACTACCATGCAAGGCTGAGATAAAATGAAAGCGGGCAAACGCTGCGAATTCCAAGCGACGCTGGATTTGCTCTTTTACTGCCTTTTTTTGCTCTTCATCCATACCATCCCATTTATTGAGCGCAACAACCAAAGCTCGCCCCGTATCCATAACAAAACCCAGCATATGTAGGTCTTGATCGGTGACACCTTGTCTCGCATCAATAACGAGAACAACCACATTGGCATCTTTAATAGCCTGCAATGTTTTGATGATAGAGAATTTCTCAATGACTTCACGGACATTTTTACGACGTCTAACACCGGCCGTATCAATCAATGTATAAGCCTGCCCTTCTCGCTCATACGGTATATAGATACTATCTCGTGTTGTTCCGGCCTCATCATAAACAACCACCCTTTCTTCACCTAGAAGACGGTTGACCAATGTCGACTTACCCACATTGGGGCGTCCAACAATTGCAATCCTAACCCCGGTGGAAGTACGGCTATCTATGTCATCAGCATCAGGAAAGTCTGCCAAGGAGGTATCGATAAGGGAGCGAACGCCTCTATTGTGGGCAGCCGCTATAGGAATAGGCTCACCTAAACCCAAGGTATGGAAATCAGACATCGCGACATCGGGATCTGTCCCATCTGTCTTATTGACGACCAGATAAGCTGTTTTTCCTGAGCGACGAAGATGGTCAGCGATCATTTCATCAGCAGGGATTAAGCCGGAACGCCCATCAACGATAAAGAAAACAGCATCAGCTTCCTCAATCGCCTGCAAGGACTGCCGAGCCATTTCAAAATCAATACCCTGCTCATCACCTGTTATGCCGCCAGTATCGATGACAATGTATGCTCGATCTCCCGTCTTTCCTTCTCCATATTTGCGGTCACGCGTTACACCTGGCATATCGGCAACAAGCGCATCACGAGACTTAGTCAGGCGATTAAAAAGCGTAGACTTTCCTACATTAGGGCGCCCAACGAGAGCAATAACAGGTAGCATTATCGATTACCAAATAAATGTGTGGCACCTCAGTAGAGTAGTGCCACTAAAATTAAAACGGCTAACTAGTTAAGTGTTAGCGCAAAAAGACGTCCCGCATCCGTTAGCACGTACAAGACTTCATCTTTAGATTTCATATCGCCAGTGAGCCCAGAACCTGCATCGAACCGCGCCACAAAGTGACCGTCAATTTGCGACATGAAGTGGATAAAACCTTCGCGATCACCAACAGCAACCGTATTACCAATCACGGCAGGAGAGTTTATTTGACGATTCTCTAATTGAGACTGTTTCCAAACGCTAGCGGCACTACGGCTATCAAGAGCCTGAACATGATCGTTCGCTTCGCTGACATAAATATTGCCAAAGCCTGCTGCTAAACTCCGATAGCTGGACATTTTTTTCGCCCATAGCGTCTGTGCGTTAAATGGGTTAATCGCTACAAGCTGCCCCTGAAAGCTGGGGATATAGATAACATTCTCAAACAATAACGGTTTCCCATCAACATCGGTCATGCGCTCCAACTCTGAACGCCCCTCAGGGATAGAAATACTCTGTTCCCAAAGCACTCCGCCATCGGTGTTATCTAAAGCGACAAACTTACCGTTGTCCAAACCCGCCAATGTAACATCGAGGGCAACGAGAGGAGAGCTTGTGCCTCTGAGCGTCAGCCGTGGCAATGTCGTATCATAAGACCAACGCACTTCTCCACTGTCGCCTTCTAAAGCGATAATTTTGCCATTAATCAGCTGAACAACGACCAATTCGTTATTTAATTGAGGTTCTGAGGCTACTTCTGAGGTTAATTGTGATCGCCACAACTCCTCGCCCGTCGTCGCATCCAAACTAATCACAACGCCAGCTTCTGTTACAACCACAGCCTTACCGCTGCCAGCGCCAACACCTGCGAGCAAGGACTGCTCCAACTCTACAGACCACAATTTACTGCCGGTTTCTTCATCAAATGCCGCTACCTTTCCATCTGCCGACATAGCAAAAACTCGGCCATCAATTATAGATGGAACCACTTGGTGAAATTTATCACCTGGGCCATTACCCACATCAGCAGACCAGCGAACGACCACTTGTTTTTCTGAAGTGAAATCGACAAGTTCATTGGGTTTAACCTCATCCGAACCTCCCCAGAACCCACACCCAGCAAGCGCCATTCCCATAAAAGCAACAAAAGTAAAGCGGCGTAACATAACCTTATCCCTCGTTTGAAACAGCCAAATCTTCAAGTTTAATAGTCAACAGAGGACGCACTTGCGAAGACTCTGATAGTGCTTTCTGGTAAGCAGCTCTTGCTTCTGTCATACGCCCTGCAGAGCGTAGCAGGTCACCTTTCAACTCATTGGCGGAGCTTTGAAACTCGCCAGCAGTAACATTACCTAACGCCTCCAAACCTTTTTCAAATTCATCCGTTGCCTGGTATATACGCGCTTTGCGCATATAAGCAATTTGGCGCATCTCTTCGGTAGGGTTATGATTTAATATCCAGTCCAGTTCAGCTAGAGCAACATCATACTTTTCCTGCTGAACAGCCACTTTTGCCATCAACAATGCCGCAAAACGGGCATACTCTGTCGACTCATGCTCTGTCTTCAACTGATCAGCAAGGTGCTGACTTGTACTTAACTCATCAGCCGAACTTTGACTAACACCTATCTCCACCGCATCGATGAGATTCTGATAGGCCACTGAAGCGGCCTCAGCATCATTGTGTTGCTTTTGTTGCCAAGTTTTCCAACCAAACACACCACTCAATGCAATAGCTATTGCAATTACCAGTGACTTGCCATTTTCTTTCCACCAGTTTTTTAGCGCTTCAACCTGCTCTTCTTCAGTACGCATTTCAGACACAGTCAATCTCCAGCTATCACAATGTATTAGGCGTGCGGTTGCTTCTTAGCAATCAACTGCACTAACTCAGATAAATTAACGTTAGTATACACTTCATCATCAGCCCATAACGTAGCACTTACCACAGAGTCTGATAATTTTAGCATTACCACTAAAGGAGCCCCGGTTTGGCGCGCCTTATTGTTTATATTTTTCAAACCTGCGCAGTGAGTCCTCACCCTCAAATTAGGTAACTCATCACGTAGGTGCTCGGCAAAGCACAGGGCCTCATTTTGGACATCTTTGTGTTCTGCCGCCAAGTAGAGATCAAAATGCCCCTTCTCTGAAGAAGGGATCGCATCCAGCGTTTCCAGCAGTAGCACCAAGCGCTCCACACCCATGGCAAAACCGACCGCTGGTGTAGCCTTACCGCCTAACTGCTGAACAAGCCCATCATAGCGCCCACCCGCACAAACCGTACCTTGTGCGCCAAGTTTATCTGTAACCCATTCAAATACAGTCTTACAGTAGTAGTCTAGCCCTCTGACCAATCGTGGATTAAGGGTGTAGCGGATGCCGGCTTGATCCAACAGTGCCGTTAAACGCGCAAAGTGCTCTTTTGAATCATCATCTAGATAGTCAGACAGTACAGGCGCATTTTGCAAGATTGCCTGCGTCGTTTCACTTTTGCTATCCAAAATACGAAGCGGGTTCGTTCCTAAACGACGCTGACTATCTTCATCAAGTTGATCACTAAATTCGTTTAAATAGGTAACTAGATCCTCTTTGAAACGCTGACGGCTTTCGTTACTACCAAGCGAATTCAACTGCAAGGTTACTGCATCTAAAATACCAAGGCGCTTCCATAAACGCGCACTAAGCATAATAACTTCGGCATCAATATCGGCAGACGACATACCAAATGTTTCAACGCCAATTTGGTGAAATTGACGATAACGCCCTTTTTGGGGCTTTTCATATCGAAACATCGGCCCTTGATACCATAACCGTTGCGTTTGATTAAAAAGCAACCCGTGCTCTTCACCCGCGCGTACGCAACCAGCTGTACCTTCAGGTCGTAAAGTTAAGCTCTCCCCGTTACGATCCTCAAAGGTGTACATCTCTTTTTCTACAATATCCGTAACTTCACCAATAGAGCGTTTGAACAGTTCTGTTTGTTCTACAATCGGCATACGAATTTCACTGTAGCCATAAGAGGACAATACAGCTGTTACTTGGCGTTCTAAATATTGCCATGCAGGTGTTGCTTCAGGAAGAATATCATTCATTCCTCGGATTGCTTTTACTTTAGCCAAACTTACAACTCTCTCTTCTAACTTACGGCAAAGTCAATTTAGCTACATTCTTATTAGTAAATGGCGCCAAATCGATCACTTTGCTGTTATAACTAATACTTTCAACACTCGACACTCGCCCAATCAATATACTTAATGGTTCTTGGCCTTTAAGCTCAAGCGTTTGACCTTTTCGTTTTGCGTTATTAAACAAGGTCCGGCCATTAGCGTTTTTGACGGTAACCCAACACTCACCGGAGAATAGGATATTCAATCCCTCTAACTTGGCTACTTCAGCTGAACTCGTATCAGCGACCTCGTTCTCCTCCTCTATGGGAAGCACTTCGGAACCCTCATCCTGCACTTCACTAGAAATTTCAGCATCCTCAGCAGCCAACTGACTCTGAAGTTGTGCAGCCTCTTCATCGCTTAAATATTTAGGCTCTTCTTCCTCTAGCAAAGCATCGGCCGGCTGAGCATCAGTCACTTCAGGCTCATCTACCAATTGAGGCAAGATTAGCGTATTTCCATCTGCAGTCTCAACGGAGAGCGCTGGGGTCATTGCGGCAACAGGCTCGGCAGGGGGCGCTAGACCATATTGTGTTTTCCACCACCACACAACAGCCGCAATCACCAGCACTAAAAAAAACCAACCAGACCAGCGCATCACCGGATCACCCAGTTTTACTTGCTGCTGTACTTTGGAAACCGACTTTATATTGTTTTTTTGGCAGGAGCCGCCATAAATACAATCAAAAGCACTGATAATAGGCTCGGCATCCGTGTGCACTACCTTCGCATAGCTTCGCACATAGCCTCTTGCAAATACCAAGCTTGGTAACTTTTCAAACGCACCTTCTTCAATCCATTGTATATAGCGGACAGGCAGGTGCAGCTCTTCTGCAATAGCTTGCTGGCTGTAACCTTGGGCCTCTCGCGCTATAACCAAACGTTCTCCGGGAAACCTGTTGGAGTCTTGTTCAATACTCTCATCTGGCATACTACTCACCGGGCTGACTCCTTATACTGTTTGTACTCATCAGATTCAGGAAATAAATTTTTAAGCAACAAAGCATACGTTGCAGCAGAGCTAGACTTACCTTTCTCTCGTGCTAACTTAATACCCACCCACAAACTTTTTGCAGAGTGATTAACACGCTTGGCATTAATCATCTCTGTGAACTGGGTAAAGTAACGATCAGCCATTGGTAGATCACCTTTAGCAAGGTGTAAATCAGCTAACGCCACTAAGGGTACTGGGCGTGCCCCTCCACTCTTCAAGGAGCGTTCAAATGCGTGCATCGCCGGTTCTACCTGTTGAATCTCCAAGTAGCAGCGTCCTAAATTCTCAAACGTTTGGGCACGATTGCTATAAAACGGGTCTTGCGTAGCTGTTGCTAACTGTTCACACGCTTCTTTGTAGCGTTCTTGAGAGAACAAAAAAGCACCATAGTTATTATGAAACATTGCCGACGAGCCGTCTAAAGCTATTGCTTTCTTATAGTACTGCTCCGCTAGTTCCAGTTCCGACTCCACTTGAAATATAAGCGCCAGCGCATTATATGCCGGTGCGTAATCTTCGTTAATATCCAGCGCCTTCTGCACCGCAGCCTTTGCGCTTACTGTATCTCGACCTTGCAGGTATTGAAGCCCTAACGTCGTATAGGCCTGCAAAGCAGACTCAGAAGAGACCGTATTTTTGTTGATAGCAACAGACTCTGTTTGCATCCCACTACAGCCTGATAATACGCCGACAGCCGCAAACATTAAAACACTGATAATCCTATGATGATATTTCACATGGCCTCCTTTATGAGCGTCATACAGGTTTTATTACTTGCACAACACTCTCTTCTGCCAACGGTATATATTTTTGACTACGTCTGGTGCGATCTTCCACTTGCCCCACCAACTGCCCACAAGCCGCATCAATTTCATCACCCCGGGTGCGACGTACTGTGGTCAACACACCCGCCTTTAACATCAACTGCTTGAAACGCTGAATACTCTCTTCCGATGGACGCTGATACCCTGAATTAGGAAAAGGATTAAACGGTATCAGGTTTAGTTTACAGGGCACCTGTTTAAGCAACTTTCCGAGTTCCCTCGCATGTGCAGGCAAATCATTCACACCATCAATCAAGGTATATTCTATAGTTATAACACGTCTATCATTGAGGTTATCCAGATATCGATTACAAGCTGCAATTAATTCCTTAATCGGGTAACGCTTATTAATTGGAACCAGCTGATCTCTTAGCTCATCATTAGGTGCATGGAGAGAGATCGCCAGCGAAACATCTGTTACTTCTTTTAATTTATCAATGGCGGGCACAACACCTGCTGTACTCAAAGTAACTCTTCGTTTTGACAAGCCGTATGCGTTATCTTCCATCATAAGGCGGACAGCGCTAACCACATTATCAAAATTCATGAGCGGCTCGCCCATACCCATCAGTACAACATTAGTCACTCGACGAGGGCCTGCAGGATCCATTGGACCGAAGGACTTGATCGCTATGCGCACCTGACCGATCACTTCAGCAGCTGAAAGATTCCGATTAAATCCCTGCTTGCCTGTAGAACAAAAACTGCAGTCCAACGAACAACCTACTTGGGATGAGATGCACAAAGTAGCCCGATCCCCCTCTGGGATCAGAACACTCTCTACACAGGAACCTCCATCTACACGAATAACCCACTTTCGTGTTCCATCTTTTGAGATATCTTGCATCACAACTTCAGGTTCACGAATTTCCGCCACCTGATTCAGTTTTTCACGTAAAGCTTTACTGATATTGGTCATATCATCAAAGCTTTCAGCGCCAAGCTGATGAATCCATTTCAATACCTGGGTCGCACGAAAACTTTTTTCGCCCAGTTCAGCAAAAAAGGTCTGTAGCTGCTCAGGCGACATACCTAGTAAATTGGTTTTAGTAATGGAGTCAGTCATTAGTGATTACCTACAAGAATTGTTTGGTGCACAAAAGAGTCTCTTGTGCACCAGCAAAGATTACTTACCGAAGAAGTAAGCAATTTCGCGCTCAGCAGAAGCTGCCGAGTCAGAACCGTGAACAGCATTCGCGTCAATAGACTCAGCGAAGTCACGACGGATCGTACCTTCAGCTGCTTCTTTAGGGTTAGTAGCCCCCATTAAATCACGGTTTTTCAAGATAGCGCCTTCACCTTCCAGCACCTGAACAACCACAGGACCAGATGTCATAAAAGCAACAAGATCAGCAAAGAAAGGACGCTCTTTATGCTCAGCATAGAAGCCTTCAGCATCCGCCTGAGACAACTGCTTCATTTGCATTTCAACGATTTTAAGGCCAGCTTTTTCAAAGCGAGACTCGATTTCGCCAATTACGTTTTTAGCCACAGCATCTGGCTTGATAATAGATAGTGTGCGTTCAATCGCCATCTTTATAGATCCCCTAAGAAGGTCATTTTCGAAAAACGCGCCATTATACGCGAAGGGAGCCTCCCGTCACAACACGCCAAAAAAACAGCCCGGGAAAACCGGGCTGTTATTATTCAACTTCTTCGATCCACGCCATTTGGATCGCTTCCAAAATCTTTTCTCCGCATCGGTTTGGATCATCATCAAACTCATCCAGTTCCATTACCTGCTGATAGAGATCAGGGAAACTAATTTTTATGGGGTCCTGCTGAGGATATTTCTCTGCCAGCCCAATGGCAATGTCATACACATCTGTCCACTTCAAACTCACAACAGCCTCCACAAAAACAATGCTTAGTGACGTTCTGAAACCTGGTTGATCGTATAACGCGGAATTTCCACAACTAAATCAGCATCAGCAACACAGGCCTGACAGCTCAAACGAGATTCAGGCTCTAATCCCCAAGCCTTATCCAACATATCATCCTCAAGCTCATCGGAGTCTTCTAGAGAGCTAAACCCCTCTCTCACAATGACATGACAAGTAGTACAAGCACAGGATTTTTCACAGGCATGCTCAATTTCAATACCATGTTCTAAGGCTGCATCACAGATAGTTACACCCGCCTCCACATCAATGACTTTCCCTTCGGGACAAAGTTCATCATGGGGTAGAAAAATTATTTGCGGCACTTACGAGCCCTCCTCAATTTCTTGAATACTATGTCCAGTGAGTGCTTTACGAATGCTGGCATCCATTCTGCGAGATGCGAATTCATCACTAACTTTAGCTAAACGCTCTACACCTTGCTCTATATCACGAGACGAGCCAGAGCCCTTAAGTTGACGCAGAATATCCATTTCAGCATTGAGCTGCGTATATTCATCTTTTGTTAGCAACGCTTTATCTACGGACAACGCCTGATCTAAGGCAATCAATAAACGCTCAGCCTCTACCTGCTGTTCGCGCAGCGCTCGCTTTTCTTTATCTTCATCAGCAGAGGTATAAGATGCACGTAACATGTCTGCAATCTGCGTATCGTTTAAGCCATATGACGGCTTAACTTGAATACTACTCTCCACACCAGTCGATAACTCTTTCGCCTCAACCCCTAACAAACCATCCGCATCCACCTGAAAAGTAACACGAATCTTCGCAGCGCCTGCAGCCATCGGCGGTATACCATGCAACACAAAGCGCGACAAGGAGCGACAGTCTTCAACCAACTCACGCTCCCCTTGCAAGATATGAATAGCCATTGCTGTCTGCCCATCTTGATAGGTCGTAAATTCTTGTGCTCTAGCCACCGGGATAGGTGAATTACGATGAATAACTTTTTCTACCAACCCACCCATCGTCTCCAAGCCCAAGGACAAAGGGATTACATCAAGGAGCAGCATTTCTGAGTCAGGCTTATTTCCGGCGAGTACATCCGCTTGAATAGCCGCTCCTATCGCCACAACACGATCAGGATCAATATCCACATGCGGTTTTTTACCAAACAACACCTCAACCTGCTCACGCACCTTCGGAACACGAGTTGAACCGCCAACAAGCACCACGTCCTGAATATCTGTTAACGCAAGCCCAGCATCTTTAACAACCTTCTTACATGCACGAACGGTTTTGTTGACCAAAGGCCCGATCAATTCATCAAAGCGCGTTCTCGAAACCGAGACAGATCTCTCTTGACCTGCAATTTCAAACGTTGCCCACGCTTCGTTTGCCGTGGTTAGCGCCTCTTTAACTGCTCTAGCCTGCTCCATAAACTGACGCGACAGCCCCGCTGTCATTTGCGCGCGAATATCTACCTGCTCAGCAAGCCACTCCGCTACAACGCCATCAAAGTCGTCGCCACCCAGCGCACTATCCCCGCCGGTAGCGAGCACTTCAAATACACCTTTATTCAACCTCAGGACAGAAACATCAAATGTGCCCCCACCCAGATCAAACACTAGGATGATACCATCGTCCTTTTGATCCAAACCGTAGGCAACAGCCGCCGCCGTTGGCTCACTGAGCAGACGAAGTACGTTAATATTGGCCAACGTAGCTGCATCTTTTGTCGCTTGGCGCTGAGCTTCATCAAAATAGGCAGGCACAGTAATAACGGCCCCCACCAATTCCCCCTGAAGGGTTTCTTCAGCCCGCTCTAACAACACTTTTAATATCTCAGCTGAAACCTCAACAGGGCTCTTTGCACCCGACACCGTACGAATAAAAGGCATACCTGCTTCAGCAGACTCAAACTCATAAGGTAGCGTATCCCTAAAGGCAGTCACATCACCAATGCCACGCCCCATCAGACGTTTAACCGAAACAATAGTGTTGTAAGGATCTGAAGCCGCATGAGCGCGTGCGTCATTACCAACAGCAACGCCACCTTCCTGAAGATATCTCACAACAGATGGCAACAGATACTCACCCGCCTTATCTGGCAAGACAGACGCCTCTCCACTTCTAACTGTTGCGACCAGAGAGTTTGTAGTGCCCAAATCAATACCAACCGCTAGGCGATGCTGATGAGGGACAGAACTTTGACCGGGTTCAGCAATTTGCAGTAAAGCCATAATTAAATCATATACCTATTAATCAAGTTCACTCTCAACACGCTCAACTTCAGCCTGAAGCTTTGCTGCAAACTGCATCTTACGCACCCAGCTTGCCGCCTCCTCCAAAGCCGAACCGCCTTGTTCATAAGCTTCCTTAAAACCAGACTGGTAACTATTAAAGAGCCCTTTTACCTCATCGGATAACGTATCCAAGGCATCAAAGGGGTCTTCAAGCTGCTTAATATCCTCAAGCCTTTCACGAAGTGACATCTGCTCAAACAAAAACGCAGGATCTAACTGAACAGACGACTCACTAATAGTATCAACCCCCTTTAAATGAAGGAGATACTGAGCGCGTCCCAAGGGAGATTTCAAGGTAGAAACCGCTTCATTCAGGTAGGCTGTATATTGGACAGACATTCGCTTTTCACGTTCAGACTTATGAGCAAAGCGATCAGGGTGCAGCGTTTTTTGAAGGTCTAAATAGCACTGAGAAAGCTTACCCATGTCGATATCATAAGACTCGGGCAAGCCTAGAAAAGCAAAATAGTTTAGTTGGATATCCATTTAGCAAGACATCACTTCTTGTTTAAACATTAAAACTTTCGCCGCAACCGCACTCACTACGCACGTTAGGATTGTTGAACTTAAAGCCTTCATTAAGACCTTCTTTTACGAAGTCCAACTCAGTACCATCCAGGTAAGCCAAGCTTTTAGGATCAATAACAATATTGACGCCTTTATCTGCACTAAAAACTTGATCATCCTCATCCTTTTGATCAACAAATTCCAGCACATACGCCATACCAGAACAACCTGATGTCCTTACACCAATGCGAATGCCAAATCCTGAACCTCGTTTCTCAATGAATCGAGCGACATGCTCTGCTGCAGCCGGGGTCATTGTAATAGCCATATCATCACCTTGCTGGTCATGCTATAGCCTGACCAGCGTAACTTGCAGCCAGTTATGACTGCTTTTTCTTGTAGTCATCAATCGCTGCTTTAATTGCATCTTCTGCAAGTACAGAGCAGTGAATTTTTACAGGAGGCAAAGCGAGCTGATCAGCAATCTGCGTATTCTTTAAGCCAGCAGCCTGCTCCAGTGTCATCCCTTTTACCCACTCAGTTACCAGTGAGCTGGAAGCGATAGCTGAGCCACACCCGTAGGTCTTAAACTTTGCATCCTCAATAATACCGTCATCGCTTACTTTAATCTGCAAGCGCATAACATCACCACATGCTGGCGCACCAACCATGCCCGTACCCACATGCGAGTCTGAATCATCCATTTTACCGACGTTACGCGGATTTTCGTAATGATCGATTACTTCTTCACTATAAGCCATGCTAACCTCCAACCATTCTGAGCTAGGTAATTAATGATGAACCCATTCCACCTTGCTTAAATCCACACCGTCTTTGTACATATCCCACAAAGGCGACAACTCTCGCAGCTTATGCACTGCTACTTTAATCTGCTCGATCGCAAAATCGATCTCTTCATTAGTGGTAAAGCGCCCAAAAGAGAAACGAATAGAACTATGCGCCAACTCATCACTCAAACCCAATGCGCGCAGTACATAAGAAGGCTCAAGGCTTGCGGATGTACAAGCAGACCCCGAAGAAACTGCTAAATCTTTAAGCGACATCAACAAAGATTCACCTTCAACAAAGGCAAAACTAACATTTAAGTTAGCTGGCACACGCTGATCAAAGGAGCCATTGACATGAACTTCTTCCATATCTTTGAGACCAGCCCACAAGCGATCCCGCAAAGCCAACATTTTCTGGTTATCAGCCGCCAGCTCCATTTTAGCTAAATGAAAAGCTTCACCCATTCCAACAATCTGATGAGTCGGCAGCGTACCCGAACGCATACCTCTTTCATGACCACCGCCATGCATCATTGCCTCTAAACGAATACGTGGTTTACGGCGCACATACAACGCACCAATACCTTTAGGCCCATAGGCTTTGTGCGCGCTAAAAGACATCAAATCCACTTTTAAACGAGACAAGTCAATATCAACCTTTCCGGCACTTTGAGCCGCATCAACATGGAAAATGATGCCTCTTTCACGCGTCATTTCACCAATAGCTTCAATATCAGTAATAGTGCCAATCTCGTTATTCACATGCATAAGCGAAACAAGAATTGTATCGTCACGGAAAGCCTCAGCCACTTTTTCAGGACTAATCAAACCATCAGAATCAGGATCAAGATAGGTCACTTCAAAGCCTTCTCGCTCCAACTGGCGACAAGGGTCTAACACCGCCTTATGCTCGATTTTCGAAGTAATAATATGCTTGCCTTTTTTCTGATAAAAGTGAGCTACACCTTTAACCGCTAAATTATCAGACTCAGTAGCGCCCGATGTCCAAACGATCTCACGAGGGTCTGCATTCACTAAATCAGCGACCTGTCTGCGCGCCGTTTCAACTGCTTCTTCAGCTTTCCAACCAAACAGATGGGAGCGAGACGCCGGGTTACCAAAGTTCCCTTCCAACGTTAGACACTCAACCATTTTTTCGGCCACGCGCGGATCAACCGGGGTAGTCGCAGAATAATCAAAATAGATCGGTAATTTCATTACTTCGCTCCAGCGTGTTTATACAGCAGCTTTATCATTCAAAAGAGAGTCTACAGAGGTCAGAAAAACCTTACCGGTCTGACGTCTATCCTGCCTTGCTGCTACTTCACGAACATCATTTCTCGCCACCAAATCAGCCAGCGAGATACCATTCAAAAATGCGTGTATTTGGTTACTAAGGTCACACCACAAATGGTGCGTCAAACAAGTTTCGCCACTTTGGCAGTCCCCTTGCCGATCACAACCCGTTGCTTCAACAGACTCATTTACCGCATCGATAACCTGAGCCACACTAATCGCGCACTGCTCATGGTTAAGCTGGTAACCACCGCCCGGGCCTCGTACACTCTTAACAAGATCATTCCTGCGCAACTTAGCAAACAACTGCTCAAGGTAGGACAAAGAGATCCCTTGCCGCTCCGATATATCCGCCAGACTGATAGGACCCCGCCCTTCATGAAGAGCTAAATCAAGCATTGCCGTAACAGCATAACGCCCTTTTGTTGTTAGCCTCATAAACTCTCTGCCACTGTTAATCATTTATAGACAGAGTATGCATTAACCTACAAAATCAGTCAAGTATATAACCAAGCAATTTTGTCGGATATTAATTTCCAAGGCCCTTATTCTAGCATTTAAAATAGAATGCGTCCCAAACAGACACACAACTTTAGCGAGAACGGGATTTTTTCTGGACACTTGTTAGAATACCGCGAAGCACATTGACCTCAACCTTATCAGGCATAGCTCTTTGCAGAAGACGCCTCAGACGCGGCATTAATTGACGCGGGTTCTCAGGATCAAGAAACTCCACTTCAACCAAAACAGATTCCAAGTGCTCAAACATCAACTCCAATTCACGGTGCTCAGCCAGTTCTATATCCCATGGAGTCCCCCACTGTGGCGCCTGCTTTGCCGCATCAGATTGACGCAAAAAAGCCATTCTCAATTCATAAGCCACCACCTGAACTGCTGCTGCCACATTCAATGAACTAAAGGACTCCACTGAAGGAATGTGCACATGATGATGACAAATTTGCAGCTCCTCATTCGTAAGCCCACGATCCTCACGACCAAAAACAATTGCCACCTGCTGCTGCCCAGCACTTGCAACCACACCCGCCAGCTGATGAGGATCCATAATTGGCCAAGGTATATGCCTGCCTCTCGCGCTTGTGCCAACTACCAGACTGGCATCTGCCACAGCCTCTTCAAGCGTCAAGGTTACCGTTGCAGAAGCCAAAATATCTGTCGCACCGGACGCCCTAGCATCAGCCTCACTGGAAGGAAAGAGCTTAGGCTCGACCAAGTAAAGCTGACTCAAACCCATGTTTTTCATCGCACGCGCTACAGCGCCAATATTGCCCGGATGGGTCGTATTTACCAAAACAATACGAATATTTTCAAGATTCATAACATTCTTCACATAAAAACAGACTAATAGTTTAACAGATTGCCCTTCAGGTATTCTGTCAGAGCCCCACCTTTTGTATAATTACCGTTTTGGTTGACTACTGAGCACATTATCCAATGCAACCCATGCTAAATATCGCTTTGAGGGCCGCGCGACTCTCAGGAGAACAGATCGCACGCGCCGCCGAGCGCCTTGATCTGATCAAATCAGAACAGTCCAGCGTGACCGACTTTTTGAAAGAGACAGCAATTAAAGCAGAACAAACGATTGCTTACACTATTCAAAAAGCCTATCCCGCCCACGCATTGCGCGGTGAGTATTCAGGCGACTTTCCAGCCCTGGAAGAGAAAGGCGACATCACTTGGCACATCAACCCAATTGACAGCGTGTCAAACTTTAGCAATGGCTTACCCGCTTTTGCTGTCTGCCTATCTGCCATTCAGAAGGGACGGGTTGAACACGCACTGATTCTCAACCCACTCACGGGCGAGGAGTTTACAGCAAGCCGTGGGCAAGGGGCCCAACTCAACGGTAGGCGCATACGCGTCAGCAATAAGCGCACGCTGGAACAGGCTATTGTCGGCACCAGCTTCTTAAACACCAAAAAAGAAAAAGCTCACTTCGATACTTTCAAAAAGTTTCTTTGTAATATCCAAGCCGCAGACGGCATGCTTCACAACGGCGGTTCTGCTGCATTGAATATGGCCTACACTGCTGCTGGGCGAATGGACGGCTTTTTACAAATCAACCTAAGTACTGACACCCTAGAGGCAGGCGCATTACTGATTCAAGAAGCTGGCGGATTAATCGGCGACTTTAGTGGCGGTAACAATTTTCGAACCTCAGGTAATACCGTCGCAGGTAACCCTAAAATCTTTAAGGCACTGCTTCAATCCATCAGACCCGCTGTAGAAGGTTAATTTAATCTGCATAAAAAAACCGGCATTAGCCGGTTTTTTTTATGCAGTGCCAACCCAATGAAGCATTAAGCTTCAAATGGGTCCCGCAACACTATTGTTTCAACACGATCAGGACCTGTAGATATAATATCGATTGGCGCCTCAATCAATTCTTCAAGACGAGTGATATAGTCACGCGCTGCCTGAGGTAACTCTTCAAGAGTCTTCGCACCCACCGTTGAGTCACTCCAACCCGGCACATCAACATAAATAGGTTCGACCATTTCATAGTCTTCGCTACCTGTTAATGTTTCAACCAGATTCCCTTCAGGATCACGATAACCTACACAAATCCGGATTGTCTCAAGCCCATCTAATACATCAAGCTTTGTTAAACAGATACCGGAAACGGAGTTAATCTGAATCGCATGCTTAAGGGCAACAGCATCAAACCAACCACAACGACGAGCACGCCCCGTGGTAGCTCCGAACTCATGCCCTCTCTCAGCCAAGCGCTGCCCCACTTCACAACCTAACTCTGTTGGGAAAGGACCTCCGCCTACACGCGTTGTATAAGCCTTAGTAATACCCAAGATATAATCCAGATAAAGAGGGCCAAACCCAGATCCAGTGGAAGTACCACCTGCAGTAGTGTTAGAAGAGGTTACATAAGGGTACGTACCATGGTCAATATCCAACAAAGAGCCTTGAGCCCCCTCAAACATGATACTATCACCCTGCTTGCGCTTCTCATGCAATATCGCAGTTACATCTGCAACCAGAGGACGCAACTCTTCCGCCATTTCCAGAGCTTCTGCCAAAACAGCTTCCACATCAACCTCTTCAACCTGATAGTAATTTTTCAGGGTAAAGTTGTGATAGGCCATGACTTCACGAAGTTTGGATTCAAAGCGCTCCGCATTCATCAGATCCGCCAAACGCAGACCTCGACGCGCCACTTTATCTTCATAGGCCGGCCCAATACCTCGACCTGTTGTACCTATCTTGGCATTACCTCTTGCCAGTTCACGCGCCTGATCCAAAGCGACATGGTAGGGAAGAATCAAAGGACAAGCTGGGCTTAGACGCAAGCGCTCACGCACTGGAACACCAGCCTCCTCCAAACCTCTCATCTCTTTCAATAAGGCTTCAGGTGATAAAACCACACCATTACCGATTAGGCAGAGTACGTTATC
Source organism: Neptunomonas concharum (assembly GCF_008630635.1). Lineage (NCBI taxonomy): Bacteria > Pseudomonadati > Pseudomonadota > Gammaproteobacteria > Oceanospirillales > Oceanospirillaceae > Neptunomonas > Neptunomonas concharum. The sequence goes on from NZ_CP043869.1 coordinate 2,869,260, forward strand.
ACGCAAAATACCTGAAGGAATCAAATGAAGGACTGTTTTTTGCCCATCAATTACTAGTGTATGCCCAGCATTATGCCCGCCTTGAAAGCGCGCTACAGCGGATACTCGCTCAGTAAGCAAATCGACAATTTTACCCTTGCCTTCATCGCCCCATTGAGTGCCTAAAACAACTACGTTCTTGCCCATTGTTGTCTCTAGTTTATTAACGTTAATCGTATGTGATTACAGAGCCGCAACGACCCACTCTTCACCCTGTTTGACCAGTTTCCGATTGAAAGCCACTGCGTTTTGCGCAGCATCACCTGGTAACTGTTGAACCACTCTCTCACCTTGAGAGCGTAGATTCTGCATCATAGCCATTAAGGCCATATCATCGTCAGCCGGAGCCAGAATCGCTGAACGCAACTTCTGATCGCCTGATGCAAGGCTTGCCAACGTTTTCAAATCTGCACTAAACCCTGTCGCAGGGCGCGCTCGACCAAAATCTTTACCGATCGCATCATAGCGACCACCTTTAGCGACGGCCTGACCAAAGACCGGCGTTAGCGCGGAAAAAACAACGCCCGTATGGTAGTTGTAGCCGCGCAACTCGCCCAAATCAAAATAAAGATCAATACTTGGGTAGCGACGCTGAAGCATTTCAGCCAAGCGTTCCAAATACGTAACAGCATCAGTGATCATTGAGTGAGACTCACCGAATAACCTGCGGGCACGTACTAAAACTTCCATGCCCCCATTCAGTTTAGGCAGCTCAGCCAGCTTATCGATAAGCCTAGCATCAGCCTCTAACTCATTAAGAAACTGATCTAACTCTGGAAGCGCTTTACGCTGCAGCAGCTCCATATATTGAGCAGTCACTGCCGGATCTAATCTAGCCTCTTCGATCAAGCCTTGAAATATACCTACATGCCCAAGATCTAAACTTAACTCATCTTTCAAACCTGACACATAGAGAGTTTCAATCATCAGAGAGATGACTTCGATATCACTTTCGATACCCGCGTGGCCATATAACTCAGCACCCACCTGCAAAGGATTTCTTGATGCCAGCATATTAGCCGGATAAGTATGTAGCACCGAACCGCAATAGCATAGACGGTTAGCCCCCTGCACATGCATACGATGCGCATCAATCCGCGCTACTTGAGGGGTGATATCAGCCCTGATGCCCAGCGTATGTCCTGTCAGCTGATCTACCAGTTTAAATGTTGTGAGATCCAGGTCTTTACCAACGCCGGTCATTAACGATTCGAGATGCTCCATCAAGGGTGGCATCACTAATTCGTAGCCCCAGCTGTCATATAGATCCAGCAATTTACGACGTAGCGCTTCTACCTGATGAGCATGTGGTGGCAACATCTCTTTAACGCCATCAGGAAGTAACCAGCGATCAGCCAATGCCATATCTAACTCCGTACTATTCGTATCAACCATTAATGAATGATGTAAAGCCCAATCACACCAGCCAACATACTCATCAATCCGATTATTCTTAAAACGTGATCGTCGGTTCTCGCCAACTGCTCGACCATTCTTCGCCAGCGCTGGGGATACAAAAAGGGCAAAATACCTTCTAGTACCAACACTAAACAAAAAGCGATCGCTAACTCATACCAGAACTCAGGAGACATAAACGACAACCACAAAAACACAAAAAAACCGGGACGAACCCGGTTTGAGAGATTTTAACATGGAAACTGTAACAAAGTGCAGCTCAATAGCGCTTTTTGCTACAACTTTATGCTATTGATCACCTTTGGAGTTACTCAGATACCTAAAGAACTCACTGTCTGGCTTAAGTAACATTACATCGCCACCATTACCGAAAGACTCAGTGTAAGCCCTTAAGCTACGCGTAAAAGAGTAGAACTCCGAATCTCGACTGTACGCATCTGCATAGATAGCCGCTGCTTGTGCATCACCCTCACCACGAAGACCTTCAGCTTCACGATAAGCTTCCGCCACAATAACTGTTTTCTGGCGATCAGCATCTGCGCGAATACCTTCGGCAAGCTCAAAACCGCGAGAACGCAGTTCACGTGCTTCACGCTCACGCTCTGTGCGCATACGCTCATACACTGAGTTAGACACCTCTGGTGGCAGCTCGACACGTTTAACCCGGACATCAACGATCCTGATACCTAGCTCGCTTTCTGCAACTTGATTCAAACGCTTAATAGCGTCCGTCATAACCTGCTCTCGCTCACCCGATACTACCTCGTTCAAAGTACGTGCACCAAACTGGTTACGTAACTCATTCTCAACACGTGTAGAAAGTAGGTCTGCTGCACGGAATTCGTCACCCGATGTTGCCGTGTAGTAGGTTTCTACGCTATTGATCTTCCATTTAATGAACGCATCAACAATCAATCGTTTCTTTTCTATGGTTAAAAAAGCCTGCGGACGCCCATCTAACGTCAACACACGTCCATCAAACTTACGGATCGTGTTAACGAATGGGATCTTCACATGCCAGCCTGGCTTGATATCAGGCTCAACAATCTCACCAAACTGCAGTTTCACCGCTCGCTCGGTCTCTTTAACGATATAAACCGATTTAGAGGCAACTAGCACAATGAATCCCGCCAGAATGACGGTAAATAACGACTTACCACTCATTGTCTACCCTCCCTGCGGGTTGAACTGGTTTGTTGCTGACGAATTTGATCGATCACCTGATTAGTCACATTCCTCAAGGACTGGTCATCCAATCGCAAGTTACGTGGCGCAACTGAAGAAGTACTTTGGCGCTCATTACCACCCTGTATTAGCTTGTCAATTGGCAAATACATCATATTATTGCCACCTTCAACGTCCATGAGCACTTTAGGGTTCTTAGCCAACACATCTTGCATGGTATCCAAATAAAGACGTTCGCGGGTTACATCCGGTGCTTTTTCATACTCAGCTAATAAAGCCAAGAATCGCTTAGATTCACCTTCTGCTTTTGATACGACCTGCTCACGATAAGCACTCGCTTCTTCAAGCATACGCTGGGCGGTACCACGCGCCTCAGGAACGATACCATTAGCATAGGATTGCGCTTGGTTTTTCACACGCTGTTCATCTTCTCGCGCCTTGATAACATCATCAAATGCGTCCTGTACCTGACTAGGTGCCTGAGCATTCTTAATATTGACCTGCGTGATAGATATACCGGTTTTGTAATCGACCATGTAGCTTTGCAAACGTGCCTGAACATCCACTGCCAAGCTTTCACGACCTTCCGTTAAGATGGAGTGCATCTCTGAAGAGCCGACCACATGCCTCAAAGCAGACTCTGCCGCATGAGACAAACTGCCGTCTGGATCACGCACATTTAACTGATACGCTTTCGGGTCAGAAACCACATACTGCGTACTCATTGCAACGTCGACGATGTTTTCATCCTCAGTCAACATTAACGCTTGGTGATCATGCGTACGCACTCGCGTCGTATTCACAATCATAACTTCGTCAATTAAAGGAGGGTTCCATTGCAGACCCGGATTGACCGTTTCATAGAATTTACCCAACCTGAGTACGACACCACGCTCTTGTTGGTCGACCGTGTAAACACCCATACCCGCCCAAACAAGCAGTGCAACAACGACCGCTACCCAGACAAAGGCTCCACCGCCTGAGCTGGATGAACCACCGCTTCCATCACCGCCACCACGTTTTTGGCCAGTGCCGCCAAAGATATCGTTTAGTTTATCCTGAAGCTTACGTAGCGCCTCATCAAGATCCGGCGGCCCCTGATCGTTACCACGGTTGCCCTTGCGGCTTCGGTTGTTATCACCACCACCCCAAGGATCCTGGTTATCGCCATTACCGCCAGGCTCATTCCAAGCCATACCCATCTCCGTTAAAATTAAAATTCGTTTGAGGATAAGGTCTTAATAGACCTCAGCAATCCTATATTGTTCAGTCGGCATACCCAACCGGCTTAGCATCTGTAGTAAGTCTTTACGCTGTAATCTTACTTCCAGATGCATATCGCCGTGTTCATCGACTCGCTCACTTAGTACAGCGCCTTGCGCATACAGATGAGCCCTTAACTGACCTTCCTTAGGCTTCAAGGATAGCGTCTCATGGAAGATATCATCCGACAAACGCTCACTTATCGCTTGCAAAAGCAGTGCTGAGCCTTCGCCCGTTGCAGCTGAAAGCCAAACCTTAACCGGCTCTCCATCGTTATTGCGATCTATCCTTGCCAGCTGCCCCGGCATCATATCTATCTTATTGTACACCTGTAGCAAGGGAACATCTTCTGCACCAATCTCTTTCAGTACATTTTCTACTTCATCGATATGCCCTTGACGCTCTTCATCATGGGCGTCGATCACATGCAACAACAAGGTAGCGTCCGTCGTCTCTTGCAGCGTTGCTCGAAACGATTCGACCAATTTATGCGGCAGATGACGAATAAACCCAACCGTGTCAGCAAAGATAGCTGGCCCTACATCCTCCAAATCAACACGTCGTAGCGTAGGGTCCAATGTTGCAAACAGCTGGTTCGCTACATAGACCTCAGCTGAAGTCAGTTTATTAAAAAGGGTAGATTTACCTGCATTGGTATAACCAACAAGGGAAATCGTAGGAACCTCAGCGCGTTGTCGAGAACGACGGCCTTGCTCACGCTGCTTACGTACCTTTTCAAGGCGCGAATGAATCATTTTAATGCGCGCACGTAGCAGGCGACGGTCGGTTTCAAGCTGGCTTTCGCCTGGTCCTCGCAGACCAATACCACCTTTTTGGCGCTCTAAATGCGTCCAGCCTCGCACTAATCGAGTAGACATATGCTCAAGCTGAGCAAGCTCCACCTGCAACTTACCCTCATGAGTACGAGCACGCTGCGCAAAAATATCTAATATCAAGCCTGTTCTATCAAGTACTCGACACTGGATTTCTCGTTCGATATTACGTTCTTGGGCAGGTGATAAAGCATGATTAAAAATAACCAATTCAGCTTGATGCATCTGAACCAACTGCTTCAACTCATCTAATTTGCCTGTCCCAATAAAAAACTTAGAGGTGATCTTTTGACAACTGCCTGTTAAAAACTCTACAGGATCAGCTCCGGCGGTTAAAGCGAGCTCTTCGAGCTCGCGTGGTGATTCTTGGATAGCCTCGTCGCGCATATCCATATGAACGAGTATGGCCTTTTCACCAGACTCTGGACGTTCAAAAAACAATCAGTAAATACCTCAGTCAGGTTGAGTCTCATCAGGCTGCGGTAATTTTACCGGGCGCGCTGGCACAACCGTTGAAATGGCGTGTTTGTAGACCATTTGGCTGACCGTATTTTTTAGCAGGATAACAAATTGATCGAAAGATTCGATCTGACCCTGCAATTTAATACCATTAACCAAGAAAATGGACACGGGAACACGTTCTTTACGCAGAACGTTTAAATAAGGGTCTTGTAATGATTGCCCTTTTGACATTGGAAACTCCTTCCTGATAATTATTCATTATTATGTTTGGTCCGGTAATACTAACAGCCATGACCTATTTTTGTGCATAGCACCAAAAAATATAAGTAGATGCATTATATAATGGCTGCATCGATCAATTTCAAGCTATGTTTAAGAATATCTGTGTCTTCGGGCACTAACCAGTTGAGATTTTCCCAACTGCGTAACCATGTAATTTGACGCTTAGCTAACTGTCGAGTTGCAACAATGCCTTTTTCAATCATGGTTTCGTAGTCCCATTCTCCTTCCAAATAAGACCACACTTGTCGATAGCCCACACAACGAACAGAAGGCAAGCCTGTATGTAAATCACCCCGATCATAAAGGCATTTAACCTCTTCCACAAAGCCTGCATCGAGCATCATTTGGTAGCGTAACGCAATGCGTTCATGCAGTGTTCGCCGCTCTTCTGGCATGACTGCCAAGTTGATCACGTTATACGGCAATGAGTGACTTTTCTGCTCAGCCCAAAGCTCCGTTAACGAACGCCCAGTTAGTTCATATACCTCTAACGCTCTTTGTAGCCTTTGGGAGTCATTCGGAGCCAGACGCTCGGCGGATACGGGATCAACTTCAGACAGACGCTTATGTAACGCAGGCCATCCTTCCTGTTCGGCCCATGCTAATAATCGAGCTCTCACGTCAGCATCCGCTTCTGGCAAGGGAGCTAACCCTTTAATCAGTGCGTTGTAGTACATCATCGTTCCGCCCACCAATAATGGGATCCGTCCAGTACGGCTGATCGCTTCCATTTCGCTCAATGCATCTTGGCGAAACTGAGCAGCCGAATAACTTTCTGCCGGATCTAAAATATCCACTAACCGATGAGGATACTTCTCCAAAGTACTACGATCCGGTTTGGCGGTCCCGATATCCATGCCTTTGTAAATAAGTGCAGAATCCACACTAATGATGTCACAGGGTAACTCTTCAGTAAGGCGCATCGCTAAATCGGTCTTACCCGCTGCGGTTGGGCCCATTAAGAAAATAGCAGGAGGCAATGTTGAGTGGGTCATTTACTGGCCCCTCATAAAAAGCTTATCTAACTCATTCATACTTAACTGAGTCCACGTTGGACGCCCATGATTACACTGGCCACTACGCTCTGTAGCCTCCATATCCCGGAGCAAGGCGTTCATCTCTGGCAGCGTAAGTTGCCGGTTAGCACGAACAGCACCGTGACAGGCCATAGTCGCTAACAGCTCATTCATATGCTCTTCAATTCGACGGCTTGAGCCAAACATAAGCATATCGGACAGCACATCCCGCAAAAGCTGCTCAACATTCGCTTTCGCAAGCGTCACTGGCACTTGGCGAATCACCAGTGTCTCCTCACCCATTCTGGCCAATTCAAACCCTAACTGCTTAAACACCGCATCATATTCATCGGCAGCGTCTGCCTCTCGAGCACTCAATGAGACGCTAACAGGCACCAACAGGGGCTGGCTTCGCACACTTTCTTCGGCACGGGATTGCTTAAGCCGTTCATAAACAATGCGCTCGTGAGCAGCATGCATATCAACCAGAACCAAACCTGCTGCATTTTGCGCCAGTACATAGACACCATGTAATTGTGCAATTGCGTACCCCAGAGGCGGCAGCTCCTCCTGCCCCCCCCCTTGCCCTGCAAAGATATCTACGTTTGATGAAGATTCGCTGGACGGGTGCAAAGCCCCATAACTGGATAACTGTTCTCTAACACCCGTAACAGCCGGGCGGGTAGGATAATTTTGCAACATCATCGGCTGTTGCTGAAAATGAGACGACACCGACGGTGCAGGCTCAGATGCCAAACTTTGCAAGGCCGGAACACTGTTAGCCTCAGGCCTAACCTCACCGATTACACGATGAATAGAGCGATAGATGAAATCATGGACCAGACGACTTTCACGAAAGCGCACTTCATGTTTAGTCGGGTGCACATTGACATCTACCAGCGCGGGATCGAGATCCAAATACAACACATAAGCCGGATGACGCCCATGAAAAAGTACATCGGCATAGGCTTGCCTTACCGCATGGGTGACAACTTTATCGCGAATCATACGACCGTTAACAAAAAAGTACTGAAGATCCGCCTGACTTCGCGAGAAAGTAGGCAAACCAATCCAACCTTTCAACGACAAACCAGATGCTTCAGCGTGAACATCAACCCGCAGAGATTGCTCAATAAACGCAGGTCCGCATACAGAGGCAACGCGCCGCTCCTGTTCAGCCTGCTGCGTAGCAGGCTTAAGTTGATGAATAACACGCCCGTTATGTTTTAACTGAAAAGCCACATCAAAACGACTTAAAGCTAACCGTTTTACGATCTCTTCCAAGTGCTTAAATTCTGTATTTTCAGTTTTGAGAAACTTTCGTCTGGCAGGTGTATTAAAAAAAAGATCTCGCACTTCGACCGTAGAACCTTGCGGATGCGCTGCAGGAGATAATTGCGCTTCCATATCACGCCCTTCAGTCTGAACTTGCCACGCGTGCTCTGAGCCCACTCTTCGAGAGGTTAATGTTAAACGAGACACCGAGCTAATACTGGCAAGCGCTTCCCCTCGAAATCCTAAACTAACAACAGACTCCAAGTCCTCCAACTCATAAATTTTGGAGGTAGCATGTCGGCTCAACGCAAGAGGTAGATCCTCTTTTTCAATACCGTCACCATCATCTCGTATACGAATCAGTTTAATACCCCCTTGCTCGACATCTAACTCAAGACGCTGAGAACCGGCATCTAAGGCATTTTCCAGCAACTCTTTAACCACAGATGCGGGACGTTCAACAACCTCACCAGCGGCGATTTGGTTAGCAAGACGAGGGGACAGTAACTGTATGCGGGACATGAAATCTCTTTTATGTGCGTAATCAGGTGCTAACTAGCAGGAATACGTAAAACTTGACCAACGCGAATTTTATCACCTTGGATGGAATTAACCTTGCGCAAACCGGCCAAAGACACCTTATGGCGCGAGGCGATAACCGACAGTGTATCACCTCTCTCCACTTTGTAAGTACGCTGCCCTGCCAGATTAAATCCGCCACTTTTTTTATAGGCTACGTAGGTGTAAGCAGGTGGTTTATTCCAAAAGTGCGCCCGCACACCATCATAGATCGCTTTAGCCATTTTTTGACGGTAGTTACGAGTGCTCAGCAAGCGCGCTTCTTCAGGGTTTGAAATAAAGCCGGTTTCTACCAGAATTGACGGAATATCCGGTGATTTAAGCACCATAAAGCCCGCCCTCTCCACATGCGACTTGTGCATCTTGGCAAACTTATCAATATTTTTATGTATAAGGCTGCCAACTTGTAAGCTATCAACCCGACTGGCTGTCATTGTCATATCAAGCAACACTCCAGCCAACACTTCGTCTTTATCTTCTAAACTGACGCCACCAGCGAAGTCAGCGCTGTTCTCTTTTTGTGCCAACCAGCGCCCCATTTCACTGGTGGCTCCACGGTTGGACAGTACCCAGACGGAAGCGCCTTTAGCGCGGGCATCTTTAAATGCATCCGCATGGATTGAGATAAATAGATCGGCTTTTTTCTTACGCGCCTTGACTGTCCTTCCACGCAAACTTACGTAGTAATCCCCCGTTCTGACAAGCTCCGCCTTAAAGCCCGCCTCTTTATCAATCAGACGCTTAACCTCTTTGGCAATCTCCAGTACAACATCTTTTTCACGCACACCTCTAGGCCCAATTGCACCGGGGTCTTCTCCACCATGGCCAGCATCAATGGCGATCACAATATCACGAAGCTTATTTTGCCCTTCAGGAGGCGCTACCGTTTTTACCGGAGTCTCTTTCTCAATATTAAAGAGGTCGACCACCAAACGATGGCCAAATTGATCGTTGGGCTTTAATTCAAAGCTGCGCGGACGCACTTTTTCATTCAGCTCTAGCACCACCCTTAGCTCGTTACCGGTCGCACCTGTACGAAACCTCTTAATAGGACTACCATCGAGACGCAACTTGCTAAAATCTGTCGACAGTGCAACACCCTCTATGTCCAAAACCAAGCGATCAGGGTTGTCTAAAGTAAAGATTTTATGACTGACAGGGCCGGTTAGATCAAACACCAAGCGTGTGTTATCAGGCGCTAACCACATACGAACATTACGAATTTCAGACGACCATGCACTACTTGTAAAAAGTCCTGCACACAACAGGAGAAAAAGGACTACTCGTTTTTTCACATTGGTCATCATAGTAATATCAAACGACTCTTAATTCTCTCGCTAAACGTTCGGCCGCCGCGCTTCCTTTTGCAGTATTCGCTTGCCACTGAATCTCTCGACCTGCGCCCGCTAGGCCAATCGTTACGACCAAATCCGCACTTGGAAGCAACCCCTCTCCTTTGTCCGGCCATTCAACTAGACACAGGGTTTCTTCTGTAAAATAGTCTCGAATGCCTAAAAACTCCAGCTCTTCTGGGTCTAAAAGCCGATAAAGATCAAAGTGATAGATAATACCCGATGATAGCTCGTATGGCTCTACTAAGGTGTACGTAGGACTTTTGACAGAACCTAAATGCCCAGCGGCTCTTAGCACACCACGACTTAATGTGGTTTTGCCCATCCCCAAATCCCCCTGCAGGAAAACAACCCCCTGAGGAAGAGCACCAAACAAGGCTGCACCAAACTGCTCCATCGCCACTTCATCTTGCGCAAAAAAACTCATTAAACAAGCCACTCTTTACCATTTAAAACACATCTAATTATAGGGATCAACTCTGTTGCTCGAAGCCCACGCTCTCCGTGCTCCGAGGCGCAAATATCCGCAGCTGCTGAGTGAGCATATACGCCAACGCGTGCAGCATCAACTGGGCTGAGCTGCTGCGCCATTAATGCACCAATCACCCCCGAAAGCACATCTCCCATGCCTCCTGTGGCCATACCTGGATTTCCTGCACTACATAGATGTAATACATCACCATCAGTGATTAACGTGCCAGCCCCCTTTAGCACCACGGTTCCATCACACAATTGTTGTAATTGCTGGAGGCTTTCGATTCTATCTTGTTGTAAATGTTCCGTTGTAATCCCAAGCAAGCGAGCCGCCTCACCAGGATGGGGAGTGAGCACCCAATGCTTGCGTTTCAACTGATGAATTCGGCCTTTGCTCAACAATATGTTGAGGCCATCCGCATCCACCACTACCGGTAATTTACTCTCCCAGACAGCTTGCAGCATTTGGTCTGCCCAAGCTCGCTGCCCCAACCCTGGGCCAAAAACCACGACATCCGCTTGTTCTAATAAGGGGTGAAGTTCGGCCCCAGAATCCACCGCTTTAACCATCACCTCTGGGCAACGAGAAAGCGCTGCTGACACATGTTCTGATCGTGTAGCCAAGGTTACTTTACCAGCACCTGAGGATAAGGCTGCTTCTGCTGCCATAATCGCAGCACCGCCCATGCCGTGATCCCCTCCTACAATAAGGAGGTGCCCATAAGTGCCTTTATGACTATTTCTTTTTCTAGGCGGTAAACATTCAGCCACATCATCCACACCCAACCTAAATGCGTTGACGGACACCTGTTCATAAACCGATTCAGGAATATGCAATCCATCAAACACCAAGTCACCCACCATCTCTACCGCCTGATGCATGAAAAGGCCTTGTTTCAATCCAATAAAAGTCAGCGTCACATCAGCGTTAACAGACGACCCTAAAATACGACCGCTGTCTGCACACAGCCCTGATGGAATATCAACCGACACAACAGGGTTTGATTGGCGATTAATTTTCCGAATAGCCAGACTATAGTCACCCCTTACAGTGCCCTTTAGCCCCGTACCAAGCAAGGCATCAACAACAACCGCACCCTCCAAAGGCTCCGTTTCATCAAAGGGCAAAAAACAAACACCTTCACCACTGGCCCACAACCAAGCATCCCTAGCCTCGCCACGTAAGTTAGCAGCAAATTGCTCATCACCGACATAGCGTGCTTGCACACTCAAACCTTTTTGGCGAGCTAAGCAAGCAACAACAAAGCCGTCACCGCCATTATTACCCCCACCACACAGTATCGAAATACATTTAATATCCGGCCAACGTCTTAATATTTCGGCAAAAACAGCCCTCCCTGCCCGTTTCATCAAAGTAAAGCCGGGGATACCCGCAACATCGATTGCTGTTTTATCCAGTAATCGCGTTTGCTCAGCCGTGTATAATGTGCCGGGTAAAACTTTCATAACCTACACTTCCATTACGCCATGATAACTTTCATTATAGTGGAAGCAGTGGCATTACAGGCAAGTCCATACGTGAACAGAAACGATTTATCCCCCGATCAGCTTCAAGCACTGGCCCAACAAATACACCTTTGGGCAAGCGAACTAGGCTTTCAACAATGCGGTATTGTTGATCCTAATCTAGAACAAGCCTACGAAGATCTGCAGTCATGGCTGAAGAAGGACTACCATGGAGAGATGAGTTATCTGGCAGCTCATGAGGGTAAGCGTAAGTACCCATATGAGCTGGTGCCAGGGAGTTGCCGCATTATCAGCGTTCGTATGGACTATACACCACCTGCGTTTTCAGCATTACAACTACTCAAACAGCCTGATAAAGCCTATATCGCTCGCTACACTTTGGGACGAGATTACCACAAGACACTACGCAAACGCCTAACAGAGCTGGGAAAAAAAATTCATGAACATGTGGAGGATTTAGGCTATCGAGCTTTTGTAGATAGCGCCCCTGTCATGGAGCGTCCTATTGCCCAACAAGCCGGTATCGGCTGGACAGGCAAACACACCCTGATTTTAAATCGCCAAGCCGGGTCTTGGTTTTTCCTTGGTGAGCTATTTATTAATCTCCCGTTGCCTACCGATCCACCTGTTGAGCGTTCACATTGCGGGAAATGCACCGCATGCCTTGATATTTGTCCCACCAATGCTTTTCCAAAACCTTATGTACTAGATGCAACACGCTGTATCTCTTACCTGACGATTGAAAAAAAGGGCTCCATCCCCGAAGAACTTCGCCCTCTCATCGGCAATCGAATCTTTGGTTGCGACGACTGCCAATTGATATGCCCCTGGAACCGCTTTGCCAAACTTACCAAAGAAGCAGATTTCTACCCTCGTCATGAACTAGATAGCGCCTCACTATTAACACTTTTCAAATGGGATGAAGCGACGTTTTTAAAGAATACCGAAGGCTCCGCCATTCGCCGTACCGGTTATGAAGGCTGGTTACGTAACTTAGCGGTGGCAATAGGAAACAGCAGCGGTGGCCAGGCAGCCATTGAAGAGCTAGAAGCAAAACGCCCCTTATGCTCAGATATGGTGATCGAGCATATTGACTGGGCAATTGAGCGGCTCAGGAGCGGGATAGCCTCTATCTCACCCATTCAACTGAGATAACGGAAAGTCCATCTTACCAGCAAGCTTTATAAACGCCTGCGTCACTGGAGATATTTGACGTTGATTGTGATAGGCCAGTCCAACCAGGCGAGGCAACGGAGGGTTCAGGGGCAGCGCCACTACCCCCTCTCCCAATTGAGCAGGCAAGGCCATCTGGGCAAGAATAGTCACCGCTTCTCCACGCTGTATATATGCAAGCGTACTAACGATTTGTGAACTTTTATAACGAATCCTCGGCGACAGATGATGTCTATCAAACAGATCCATCACGATTTTCGCCGACCCAGCCTCCGTTAATACAAACGGGTCTGAGCATAAATCAGATAATGCGATGGAAGATTGTAAAGCATGGGGATGATTGCGGGGTAACAAGGCCACCATCTGATCAGTCACTAAATGCAGTGTTTCAAACTGCTCTTCAGGTAACACAACAAACCCTAGATCCACGCGACGATCCCGAAGCCACTGTATGACTTCGGAATCCTCTCCCTCATCAATATGCACCTCAACACCTGGGTAACGCTGTTTGAACTTATCTAGTAGAGGAGGTAACAGCCTGAGTGAAGCCGTTGGCCCAAAAGACCCAATGCGCAAGGTGCCAGTTCTCATACCACGCGCATCTGCAGCTTCTTGACGAATAGATTCAAAAATCCCGCCAACTTCGCGGGCTCGCAACAATAATCGCGAACCAATATCAGTCAGCGATATCTCCATTTTTGAGCGTCTAAACAGCCGAACACCCAACTCTTTCTCCAGCATCCCGATAGCATGTGATACCGCTGACTGGCTAATACCTAATCGTAACGCTGCTACCGTAAAGCTTCGCTGGTCAGCCACCTCGACAAAAATAGCCAATTGAGTTTCAGTCATAAGTATTTACTCATTTTACTATAACTATGCACAACCAATAGCATATCGGTTTTCGGTACAGAAACAATCTTATGAGCACATCAACATCCTCTACATCAGAATCCACACACCTTTGGCCGATCTATCTGAAACTAACTGGCGTCTCTATGCTTTGGGGAGGAACCTTTATTGCGGGGCATCAACTTTCAGAAAGCCTCCCACCGATACTTTCAGCCATCGCCCGCTTTAGTATCGCTGCACTACTGCTATCTATTTGGCTAAGAAAGCAAGAAGGATGCTTCCCCTCTTTGAATCAGCGTCAGTTTTTATCCATCATCGCATTGGGGGCAACCGGTATTTTTTTATACAACCTATGCTTCTTCGCGGCCTTATCAGAACTGCCTGCAAGTCGGACAGCGCTATTAGTTTCTTTAAATCCTATTGTTACTGCCTTGCTTTTAGGGACAATCATGGGGGAACGATTAGGCTTAATTCGTTGGATCGGTATTGGGTTAGCTTTTATCGGAGCCGCAATCATTGTTAGCCGAGGGGACTTGCTTGGTGCGTTTGAAGATTTATCCAGCGCCTTTGGCCTGGGCGAACTGTATATGATGGGTGGAGTTTTCAGCTGGGCAGCCTATACAATTATTGGACGATATACCCTAAAGGGCCTCAGCCCCCTTGCCGCTACGACTTACGCCGCCATATCTGGTTTAATCATGCTGATTGGTATGATGGTTTTAAACCCTCCAGAGCTATCGGGCTATATTTTCCACTGGCATCATCTGGTGGCCATTATATATCTAGGTGCTTTTGGGACGGTCATCGGTTTTGTCTGGTATTATCAGGGTGTAAAAGCTATTGGCCCATCAAGCACAGCGATCTTCAATAACCTTGTACCGGTCTTTGGGGTATTACTTGCCAGCTTTTTACTCAAGGAAGCTATCTTGCCTTCGATGATTATAGGCGGAGCAATTGTCGTTGTAGGCGTAACCATTACCAACCGCGGTAAGTTGTTTAAGTAATTTACTATGGCACCACATCTGAAATACCTCACAGCTTATCCCGACACTGTACAGCACCAAGTATTAGCGCTCATTGAAAACAAAAAGTTAGGCGATTTTTTAAAACAACGCCACGCTGATACCCACTCCATCAGCAATGATAGAGCATTACGGGAATATGTTATGGCACTCAAAAATCGCTATATGAAGAGTTCGCCACCACTGAGTAAAATCATGTATGACGGCAAGATTCATGTCATCCACAATGCGCTGGGGACCCACAGCTATGTCACACGTATTCAAGGCAGCAAACTAAAAAGCAAAAATGAGATCAGGATCAGCAGTATTTTCAAAAATGCTCCCGCCGCCTTCCTCAACATGATAGTGGTTCACGAGCTCGCTCATCTCAAAGAAAAAGCGCACAATAAAGGTTTCTATCAACTATGCGAGCACATGTTGCCTGAATACCATCAACTGGAATTTGAGATGAGGCTCTATTTAACGCATCTTGAAACAGAAGGCATAGCTCAACTAACCTAAGTCCAAAAGAGATTGGTGTGGAATACGAATTTACCTTTGATCAATACGAACAACCTTTAGCCCGTTTTGATATGGGCTCAGAAGCTTTTTCCCCATGGTTTACGGATGAATGCAATACGCCCTTAAAGGCCAAGCAGCTGCTTGAAGTCATCACTCAATTAGAGCAAAAGCAGCGCCAAGCATTTACCCTCATCGGGACAGAATACAAATTATCTATTAACCAGCAAGGTGCGGAAGTTTCGGCGTTAAACCTAGAGGACGAATTTTCAGACGAGCTGCCTGAGGGTACGAATCCCTATGATGCAGAGCTACAAGCCGGTTGTGGCTTAGAAGACTTTAAAGAAGCTCTGACCTCTTGGTTGGCCTTTCTCACTAATCATTGAGGCCAAAATAGGCCTCAAATCACAACTAGCATCACTTAAAAAAATGCTCTCGGTAGTGCTGTAACTCCGCAATGGAGTCCCGAATATCATCCAATGCCAGGTGGGAGCCTTTCTTGCGTAAACTACTCAATACATCAGGCCGCCAACGACGAGCCAGCTCCTTTACAGAGCTGACGTCCAAATTACGATAATGGAAGAACGCCTCTAATTCAGGCATATAACGATATAAGAAGCGACGATCCTGCCCAATACTATTACCGCACATGGGCGAACTCCCTTTATCCACGTACTCCATCAAAAAAGCGATAGTTTGCTGCTCCGCTTCGCGCTCGGATATATCACTTTCTCTCACCCTCTGAGTCAACCCTGATTGACCGTGTTGCTTCACACACCACTCATTCATGCTATCCAGCACAGAATCAGGCTGATGAATAACAAGCGATGGGCCCTCCGCCAACACGTTCAGATCAGCATCCGTTACTATCGTAGCGATCTCAATAATATAATCATGTTCTGGGTCGAGTCCGGTCATTTCCAGATCAATCCAGATGAGATTATCCTTTCGCGACATAGATATTCCTCTTATTTGAATAGGTTGCGCACTATACTGTCACAAACATATAGAATACCTTACCACGAAGTGAGCTTTCAGTAAGATGAGCAGGCAGTAATTTTTAATGGCAAAACGTAAACTGACGCGCCGCCAAGCATGGCGTATTGATAAAATTCAGCAGGAACGTGCCGAACGCGCTGCGCGTAAAGATGACCGTGTTGAACAACAATTAGAAGGCGGGGATCTGGGGCCAGAACAGGAAGGGTTGATCATCTCCCACTTTGGTAAACAGGTCGATGTGGAAGCCCAGCAAGGGGACAAAACAGGCGAAATCATTCGCTGCCACCTACGTACAAATTTAGGGCAGCTGGTTACCGGGGATCGGGTAGTTTGGAGAGCAGGTCTTGAGCACGGTGTCGTTGTAGCTGCGCTACCTCGCATCAGTGAACTCGTCAGACCCACCAACCATGGTGAACTCAAACCGGTTGCCGCCAATATTGATCGCATCATTATTACTTTTGCAGTCGAGCCTACTCCTTTTGCCAACTTGATTGATCGTTATCTTGTCGCTGCAGAACTGAGTGATATTGAACCCGTCTTGCTTTTAAACAAGGCCGACTTAATCACAGAAGAGAACCGATCTTTTATCGATGACTTACTCGCCAGATATGAAGCGATTGGTTATCGGGTTTTAACGGCTTCAACAACTGAAGCTCAGGGGTTGGAAGCGCTCCTGAAAGAGCTAGATGGCAAGATTAGTGTTTTTGTAGGCCAATCGGGTGTGGGCAAGTCATCTTTAATTAATGTATTGCTTCCCGGTGTCGACATAAAGGTAGGAGCACTCTCGGAGCAAACCCGAAAAGGCAAACACACAACGACGACTGCTCGATTGTTTCATTTCCCCAACGGGGGTGATCTGATTGATTCTCCGGGTATACGCGAGTTTGCGCTTTGGCATATTCAACCGGAAAAACTCCTAGAAGGCTTCGTAGAGTTCCGCCCTTTTCTTGGACACTGCAAGTTTCGGGACTGCAAACATGAACAGGAGCCAGGTTGCGCTATACTGGAAGCCATAGAGCAAGGCAAAATCAGCGCATCCCGAATGGAGAGCTACCAACGAATTCTGACCTCGTTACTAGAACAAGGTTAAATAAGAACAGAGGCAGAGAGCAGGAATGGAAGAGCAGGAATCACGCCAAGACCTTGCAAAACAAAACGATGAAATACAAACATCGAAAGAAAGCTCGATACTTTTCGGGAGAGATGCGTGGGTAGGTTATCTCAAAGATAAACCTTTCCCTATACGCGCAAGCAGCCTCAAAAAGCTGAAAGCCTTACTTGGTAAAGACTCCACCATGATCAGCCACTTAACCGCACTGGTAAAGTCTGATCCCGTTCTTTGTCTTCATGTTGTGAGAGCAGCAGAGGTACGTCACGCAGAAAAAAACTCCCACGTTACCAGCATAGACCATGCTGTTTCCTCTTTAGGGATTGACCCACTAATCGAACTTGCCCACACCTTACAAGCGGTTAAGCTAAACCCGTCCAGCGTTCAGCAAAAGCAATATTTAAGAACTGTAGCTAACAGCCACCATGCTGCTTATCAGGCACTCACATGGAACCGCATGAAAAACCAACCCTTTGGAGAAGAGGTTTATCTTGCATCACTCTTTTACTCCATTGGCTTGTGGGCTCTTTGGCTTAACGCTCCTCTTCACATGCACCAAGTGAATATTAAAATCTGGGAAGAGAACATCGACCCAACCTTAGCCGAGCATGATGTTCTCGGCTGCACCATGCAACAAATATCGATGGGGTTATCGCAAGCCTGGGGACTTTCGGATTTGACCTTGCAAGCTCAAAATCCTGAGACCTCCCCTTCTAAAGGAATGCTGGCAAAACTACATCAACGCGCTTTGGGTGATCCTCGTCTGAGTGACCAAGAGTTAAGAGAACTTAACCACCTGACACTAGAACGCAGCTTTCCCATTAAGCTCGCAAACTGGCTCTCCTTAATTGTCAGCCGGGGTTGGCGTAGCACGCGTAATGTAAAAACAACTGATATCATCAGTGACTACTTGGGGCTGGATAATGATGCCACGCTAGCCCTTCTCCACCGTTTATGTGCTGAGGCTTCTAGAGAATACCATGTACCCGGCACCCTCGCTCCTGCAGCAGAAATGCTCATGATTGCCTCCGATGTCACAGGGCATTACAAATTGGGAAATCGTGAGCTGGAGCTATTAAGTCGCCAATATCCTAAGCCAGAGAAACCAAAGCCCAAACCAAAAACCGTGGTAAAGCCTAGCAAAGAAGCGCCACTGAAAACCCATCAGGAAGATATTCTGGAAAATTCTTTAGTGTTCACCCAAACAGCTGAAAGAATGCTAAAAGGCTATCACTTATATACAAAACCCGTACATATTTTGCAGGGGCTAACACAAGGTCTTGTACAAGGCGTCGGATTTCCACGTCTAGCATTAAATGTTGTCAATCAGAAAAAACACATCATGAAAGCGGCTCAAGTGGTCGGAATAGAGCCCGATCATCCCTTCGCCAGCTACGAGATTGACTTACAGATTCCTAGCATTTTCAAAAAACTGTGTGACAAACCCGGTTGTATCTGGGTGACCAACGAAAATAAAGCGCAGTACAAAAAGCTTATGCCGGATGCCTACAGCAATTTCCTGCCTCAAAATGATTGTTTACTGATGTCAGTTTTCAGAGAAGACGGCGCGGTTGCTATCATCTATGCTGATGCTGGAGAAGAGGGCTTGCCCTTTACCAAGTTCCATTTTGAGCGCTTTAAGTACCTATGTTCGGCCGCCACGCTTGCCCTGAAACGCATGGCAAAATGAATAGCAATTGAGGTAAATCCTACAAATCGTTATGATCTCTCTCCGGCCATTATCTGAGAGATTTGTATGCTGTTGCCTCTGGTGATTGATCCTGTTCAGTTATTTGAGAAGCTGAACCACCCAGACTTGATCCTGATCGACCTCTCGTCAGAAGAGAATTACCGCCTAGGGCATATACCCGGCGCCATAAACATAAACCCTAACCGACTACTCAGTGGTAGCCCTCCAATTCCTAACAAACTTCCGAGCCTCCTACAGTTGAAACAACTACTGGCAGAAGCGGGCATCTCAGAAAGTAGCCATGTAGTGGTCTATGATGATCAATTAGGACCATGGGCAGGAAGATTCATTTGGAGTATGCATTGTGTTGGGCTTTATCAAGCATCATTTTTGAATGGGCAACTAGCGGCATGGAATATCGCTGGCTACCCTACAGAGCAACAAGCCAACCTAAGCATCCCTGTTGTTGAGCTCCCTTTGGTTCTAAACGCCCACCTGATTGCCGATAAAGACGCCATAGTGGATCAGCTAAACAGCGAACAAATATCCATCTGGGATGCACGCTCAGCGCCCGAATTTAGTGGCGAGAAAGTGATCAATGCGATCAAAGGGGGGCATATTCCAGGGGCTCATTGGCTGGAGTGGACAGATACGCTTGTTTCTCAAGATCCACCACGACTTGCCTCGTCTCACCAGCTTCAACAGATGATTAAAGCAGCAGGCATCGAAATGGAGAAAACGGTTATCACCCACTGCCAAACCCATCGCCGCTCAGGGCTTACGTATATAGCCGCGCTACATGCTGGCATTAAAGATATCCGTTGCTACGATGGCTCTTGGTTTGAATGGGGCAACCTAACTGATACCCCCGTCGAGCGATAATTTTTTACTTTTTTAGGAGTTACTGGTGAAGTCTTCACTATTTATCTTGTTTCAACATCTCGTCCCTCAACATTGGCTATCCCGTATAGTCGGCAAGCTTGCAGACTGTGAAGCTCCGTGGGTTAAAAATCGCTTTATTAGCTGGTTTGCCAAAAAATACCAAATCAATATGAGCGAAGCGCTGGAAGAAATCCCAACGGCATATGCCTCATTCAACGCATTTTTCACTCGCGAACTGAAACCGGGCGTCCGGCCAATAGATGAGACAGAAAGAGCGGTAGTTAGCCCTGCCGATGGCGCGTTTAGTCAATTAGGCGATATCGAATATGGACGCATCTTCCAAGCAAAGGGACAAAGCTACGGCCTAACCACCCTTTTAGGTGGAGATGAGAAAACCGCAGCCCCCTTTAAAAATGGTTATTTTGCCACCATATACCTATCACCCCGTGACTATCATAGAGTGCATATGCCCATAACAGGCACATTGCGCGAAACTATCTATGTTCCTGGGGATCTATTTTCTGTTAACCAAACCACCGCAGAAAATGTAGACCAGTTATTTGCGCGAAATGAGCGCTTGGTTGCCATTTTCGATACAGAAGCAGGCCCTATGGCTATGGTTTTGGTTGGCGCAATGATTGTGGCGGGAATTGAAACCGTTTGGGCCGGACAGGTTGCCCCTGTACTTAAGCAAGCGACCCGACAAACCTACCTGCCGCAGGAGCAAGCACCTATTGTGCTTGAAAAAGGACAAGAGATGGGTCGTTTTAAACTCGGCTCTACCGTAATACTCGTTTTCGGACCTGAAGCGATTGAATGGGTTGATACAATCAAAGCGACCTCGCCTGTAAAACTCGGCGAAAAGATTGCAACCTTAACGTGACCTAGGCCCGATAGTACAGGAAGCCCATACCATGAGCGCATGGAACACATTGTCTGAAACCTTTGGTTTTACATTTGATCCTGAATCCAATGCTATTACGCACACCTCTGCAGCGGAGAGTCAAACACGCATTGTCCCTTTGGTACAACAGCGCGTCATCTCAGTTATAGGGCCTGATGCAGAAAAGTTCTTACAAGGACAGCTGACCTGCAACATGGCGGAAACAGTTCAGCTAGGTAGCCGCTTGGGTGCACATTGTAATATAAAAGGTAGCATGATCGCTCTGTATCGCGCTATTAGCGTAGAGGGTGGTTTTTGGTTACGACTACACCATGAATCGGCAGAAGCCGCTTTAAAGAACCTCAGGAAATATATTGTCTTTTCCAAAGCTGAAGCACTTGATGAAAGCAATAACATTCTCGGCTTAGGCTTGATTGGCCCCGGTGCAGCCTCCTTAGTCGAAAAAATTTGTGATTTAGTGCCCACTGAGACAGACAAAGTCGTTTCGGCAGGTCAGATTCGAGTCGTTAAAGTCCCAGGGGAGCGCTATGAGGTTTGGCTGCCAGCCGATCAGACTGAAGCCATACTTAAACAGCTCCATGAGCTAGCCCCTTTTGGCACAACACAAGACTGGCTACTTAGTGAAATCCAAGCCGGCATACCGGATCTACGCTTAGCTACTCAAGAAGCGTTTATTCCACAAATGACCAACCTTCAGGCACTGAAAGGCGTCAGCTTTAATAAAGGCTGTTACACGGGACAGGAAATAGTCACGCGACTGCAACATCGCGGTAAACTTACAAAACCCATGTATCTTGCCAAGGTAGCAACGGACACCACTCCCGAGGTAGGCAGCAACCTGCATAGCTCGGAAAAAGAGAATGTAGGTACAGTATTGTTAGCTGCCCCGAGCGGCGAGCAACAGATCACATTATTGGCTGTCATTAACAAAGCGCAGGCGGATGAACACACCATTCACCTTAATACCCCTCAAGGGCCTACTCTGGAGATGCAGCCGCTTCCTTACGTACTTGACCCTGAGTTATTTGAAGCAAAGCGGTAGCGCTCAACCTAGATAGATGAAGGGGTAACTTATCGCCCTTTCATCTGTCTCTTATCTACTTCAAATCAGGTAAGGACCAATTGATAGCCTCTCTGCCCTTCTTTTGTAGATAAGCATTCGCTTGACTGAAATGCTTGCAACCAAAAAAACCACGGTGAGCCGCTAACGGGGAAGGATGCGGGGCCTTCAAGACAAAGTGACGGCTCTGATCGATTACCGCGCCTTTCTTTTGTGCATAACTTCCCCACAGCAAAAAGACCACATGCTCACACTCTTGATTGACCACTTCGATCACTTTATCTGTAAATTGCTCCCACCCTTTGCCTTGATGAGAAGCCGCATTAGAGTCTTGTACGGTTAATACAGCGTTCAATAAAAGAACACCTTGCTGTGCCCAGTTTTCCAGGTAGCCATGATTGGCTCGTGGTATCCCTAAATCGGTTTCTAACTCTTTATAAATATTAACCAAAGACGGAGGCGTTTTAACTCCGGGCTTAACAGAAAAGCACAAGCCATGTGCCTGCCCTGGCTGATGATAAGGATCCTGACCAATAATAACGACTTTAACCTGATCTAAAGGGGTCACCTCCAGTGCATGAAACCAATGATCTGAGTGGGGATAGATAATTTTATGCTGATCCTTCTCTTGTCTTAAAAAGGACTTCAACGCTTGCATATAAGGTGCATCAAATTCAGCTGATAGATAAGGCGCCCAAGTAGGCGCATGCGCTAGAGCACTCATGCGTTATGATTCTCCACAGTCTTTCACTTCGGATTCAGGGTTAGTTAGCATCTCACGGGTTAGCACTTGCCCGTGCCAAATAGAATAATAGCGCAGCTTGCCAGGTGCATGAGCAACAACGCCGGAAATAAACACGACCACCAAAAAAATGCGTATATCAGGCTCCGGCAAAAAGACAACGCCGATACCTAATAACAAAAGCTTGAAGAAAATCGCCTGCCCACGTAACTGAAGCAACCAGATACCATCAGTATAAACCTCTTTCAGTATCATTAAAAAACCACTGCCTAGTGTAATGAGCAGATAGATAAACCACTTTGACTCCGGTAAACCAAATAAGTACCCGCCAGCCAAACCGCATATCCCCACCAAGTGAAAACAACGCAGACCGATACTGACCCAACGCTTTGCCGGAAAGGATCGTTGCCTGCATAAAATTTCGCTTAACATAATCGCTGCATCATCCTCAAAAAAGGGAGGTTAACATAATAGACTGGCGCTGTATGAAAGACACAAATAACCTAGACAAAGGTCTACATTATTTGACTTCTATTGATGGGCATCTTAGTGTGGCGCATTGATTCATCCAACTTGGAAATTAGATTTTGATCATCACCCTTTTACCCTTAATTGCCTTATTTATCAGCTGCTTTGTTCTAATGGCAGGTTTTGGTCTGATCGGTATTTTACTACCGGTTCGCATGGGCCTAGAAGGGATGAGTACCGACCTGATTGGTTTGATTCTATCCATGTATGCAGTCGGGATGCTACTCGGTGGCCTTTACAGCCGCAAATTGATTGTTCGTGTAGGTCACATTCGCATTTTTTCCGCAAGCGCAGCCCTAAGCGCCATTGCCATTTTGGCTTGCAGTTTAACCATGAATGAGTGGGTATGGGGAGCAATGCGAATGCTTATGGGGTTCTGTATCGCTTGTGCATTCGCCGTGATTGATGGCTGGCTAAGCGATGCCGCCAGCGACAACACACGTGGCCGCATCCTCGCCACCAGCCAAGTGGTCGTCATGGGCGCTTTGTTTATAGGTCAGTTCTTACTCAACCTCGCCCCGCCATCTAGCCAAGATCTCTTTATTATCGCAGGTATTTTGCTGTGTTTTGCGCTGATGCCCCTGATCATGAGTAAACGCGCAGGGCCCGTCGTGCACGATACAAAAGGGATGTCATTCGCTCGACTACTGATTGCCTCTCCACTTGGCGTAGTTAGCTGCTTCTTCGGAGGCCTGCTCTATGGCGCTATGCTCAATATGTTACCTGTCTTTGCAGGCCACTACGGCATTGAAGGATTTAAATTATCCCTCTACATGGCATCAGCAGTATTGGGTGCTTTTCTTTTGCAGTTTCCTGTTGGTATGCTTTCCGATCGCTTTGATCGACGGAGCGTGCTTTTTGGCTTACTGATTTGCAACATCATTGCTACCTTAGCCGTCCCTTTTGGTGCCCACAACAACTGGTTTTATTTGATGATGGTCACAACCGGTATTGCTACCGGTATTTTCTCTTGCCTTTACCCAATGAGTATCTCAGAGACTTTCGATAAGGTACAAAAATCTGAAATGGCAGCCGCTATGGGTGGCCTACTTAGCATTTACGCACTCGGTAGCATCATAGGACCTTTGAGTTCTTCAATCGCTATGAAACATCTAGGCAATGATGCGCTATTTAGCTTTCTGGCAATCGCGGAAGTTCTGCTCCTTGTCTTCGTGATCTACAGAATGAAATCTCGCCCTGCACTACCTGTCGAAGAACAAGAAAGCTTTGTTATGCAGCAGCCCTCTGTTGTTACTGCCCACTTTGAATTAGACCCACGTATCTATGAGGACGACCCAGATGAGCATCTAAGCTTAGAAGCACAAGTTGCCGTCACGATTGCTGAGAGTAGCCCTGCTGCTGCCGTCAATATGGTAAAAGAACTCGCCTCTAGCTCACCGGAGAAAGCCGCTGAGTTATGTGCTGCGCTGGCTCAGGTTGAGGATGTAGATATTTCCCGTCTTTACCGCTCTATCACTAAGATAGCGCCCGATCTGAGCCTAGAGATTGCAGAAGCACTCACCAGCAGCGCCCCCGAGCAAGCCAGTGAACTTGTCACATGGCTAGCAGAATCCCATCCCGAAAAACTTGCCGATATCGTTGCTGAACTCGCTAAACATTTGCCACAGCCAGCATTTGATAATGCGTCCGAAGAAACCATGCGCCCTGCCGATAGGGAGGCTATGCAAGAATCCGCCGCTGAACTGGTCAGCCACTTTGCTGAACACCAACCTGATCAAGCAATGGATATTGCAGCTGCCGTTATCGAAGCGGTTCCGGAAGTTGCATCAGATATCGTAGATATCCTTCATGACGCTGATCAAATAGATGATGAGTTGTCATCAGACATTGATGATAAGCCCGAAGAACATACTTCACATAAGAGCACACGCTAGCGACCGAACAGCACAACCAAAGTAAAAAAGGCTGCAAACGCAGCCTTTTCTGTAGCAATCGACAGCTATCTTAAGCGCGCGGTCGCATTGCGGGGAACAGAATCACATCACGAATAGAAGGCGAGTCGGTAAATAACATCACCAGACGGTCAATACCAATACCCTCACCGGCAGTAGGCGGCAAGCCATATTCTAATGCATTAATATAATCCGCATCATAGTGCATAGCCTCATCATCACCGGCGTCTTTCTCAGCAACTTGCTGCTGGAAACGTTCAGCTTGATCTTCTGAGTCATTTAACTCCGAGAAACCATTTGCCAGTTCACGGCCAGCCACAAAGAACTCAAAACGATCGGTCACAAAGGGGTTGTCGTCATTACGACGCGCTAGCGGTGAAACTTCTGCTGGATACTCAGTGATAAACGTCGGTTGACTTAAGCGGTGCTCAACTGTTTTCTCGAAGATTTCGATCTGAACTTTTCCGAGCCCCCAGCTATCTTTAACGTCAATATCCATACGCTCAGCAATTTGACGGGCAGCATGGTCATCCGCTAACGCTTCAGCGGTGATATCTGGGTTATACTGGAGAATAGAATCAAACACACTGATTCTCAGAAAAGGCTTCGATAAGTCATACTCAAACGTTTCAAGGATCTCACCCTCTTCATTGCGAACAGTATTCACTATGGTCGTGGTGCCCATGACTTCCTGCGCCACCGTGCGCAGCATATCTTCCGTCAAGTCCATCAGATCTCGGTAATCAGCATAAGCCTGATAGAATTCAATCATGGTGAATTCTGGGTTGTGACGAGTAGATAAACCTTCGTTACGGAAGTTACGATTAATCTCAAAGACACGCTCAAAGCCTCCCACAACCAAACGCTTCAAATACAACTCAGGTGCAATACGTAGATACATATCACGGTCTAGTGCATTGTGATGGGTGATAAAGGGTCGCGCGCTTGCTCCGCCTGGTATCACTTGAAGCATCGGTGTCTCAACCTCAAGGAAGCGTCGCTCGGTTAAATAGTTACGAATCCCAGAGACAATTTTTGAACGCGCTTCAAATACTTTACGCGATTGCTCATTGGTGATCAGATCAACATAACGCTGGCGGTAGCGAGTTTCTGTATCCTGCAAGCCCTTATGCTTTTCGGGTAAAGGGCGCAAGTTTTTAGTCAGTAACTGGTACTCACCCAAGTCGACATACAGGTCGCCTTTACCGGATTTATGTAATACACCGGTAACACCAATGATATCGCCTAGATCGAGGCTTTTAGCAAACGCCCTTGCTTCTTTGTTAACATAAAACTGGATACGACCACTCATATCCTGAAGCACCCCGAAAGCACCTCGGTTTAACATGACGCGACCTGCAATGCTGACCTTAATCTCCGCCTCAGCCAGCTCTTCCTTCGATTTATCACCATATTGCTGTTGCAGATCTTGTGCATACGCATCACGGCGAAATTGGTTAGGGAAGGCATTGCCCGCTTCACGCAAAGCGGAAAGCTTTTCACGGCGATCCGCAATCAAGCGGTTTTCATCTTGCTGCTGAGTGTTATCAGACATTTTCTTTTAAACCTTTAATGGTTAAATCATGAGTTCTTAGAAAGATACGGATTTACAGGCCTGCTTTAAGGCTCGCTTCGATAAACATATCCAAATCGCCATCTAGTACTTTATCGCAGTTGGAGGTCTGCACACCCGTACGTAAGTCTTTAATCCGCTGATCATCCAGTACGTACGAGCGAATCTGGCTTCCCCAGCCGATGTCCGCTTTGGAGTCTTCAAGCTCTTGGGCCGCGGCACTACGTTTGAGCATCTCCATTTCATAGAGCTTAGCGCGCAGCTGCTTCATACAGGTATCTTTGTTCTGATGCTGAGAGCGCTGGCTCTGACTCTGTACGACGATACCAGAGGGTGCATGGGTGATACGCACGGCCGATTCGGTTCGGTTAACGTGCTGTCCACCAGCTCCTGATGCGCGATACACGTCTACTCGCAGGTCAGCAGGGTTAATCTCTATCTCTACGTTGTCATCAATTTCTGGTGATACAAACACGGAACAAAAGGAGGTGTGGCGACGACCACCAGAATCAAACGGTGATTTTCGTACTAAGCGGTGAACCCCAGTTTCGGTACGCAACCAGCCAAATGCATACTCCCCCTCAAAGCGAATCGTAGCCGATTTAATACCGGCCACTTCCCCATCAGAAACTTCGATCAGTTCTGTCTTAAAGCCTTTGTCTTCGCCCCAGCGCAGGAACATGCGCAAAACCATATTGGCCCAATCCTGAGCCTCAGTACCACCAGAGCCTGATTGAATGTCTAGGAAAGCATTGTTTTCATCCGCTTCGCCTGAAAACATTCGACGGAATTCCAATTGCGTTAATTGCGCCATCAGCCCTTCTACTTCGCTGACCACTTCCGCAACGGTATCCTCGTCGTCTTCTTCGACGGCCATATCCAAGAGTTCACGGGTATCTGCTGAGCCTTGCTTTAAGGTCTCTAACGTTTTAACTACCGCTTCAAGTGTTGAGCGTTCTTTACCTAGCTTTTGAGCGTACTCTGGATCATTCCATACGGCAGGATCTTCCAGCTCTCTTTCAACCTCTTCGAGGCGCTCTTTTTTACCGGGATAATCCAAATATCCGTAAAGAGCCTCGGTTCGCTGACCAATATCTTTAAGATCATTGATGATAGGATTGACTTCCATCGTTTATGCTCAACACTCACAAATTCAAAAGGGGACATATTTTAACCGATCCGGGCAAGGCTTTAAATCACTGAAACATTAAACTGTTTAAATGTTCGATATTGCACTGCACAATATCGACAGCAGCGATGAGATATATCAGAATAACCTTATGAAAAAACTTACTCGCCACTTCACCTCCGTGTCCGTGCTTCTTCTATCCTTTATTGTGATTGCTATTGCGCTCATCACTTATACACCTGCTTGGGCTTTTACCGGAAACCAGCCACAAGAAGGGATCAATTTAACCCGTACTGTTTTTGGCTATCTATCTCTACTCGTATTCTTCATCGGCTATCTTTTTGTTTTAACAGAGGAATTCACTCACTTACGCAAGTCAAAACCTATTATTGTGGCCGCAGGACTTATTTGGCTGCTAGTTGGTATAGGCTATGCGATGCATGGGGATACCGAAACAGCAGGTGTTGCGGTAAGACACAACATTCTCGAGTACGCCGAGCTATTTTTGTTCCTGCTAGCGGCAATGACCTTTATCAATATGATGGAAGAGCGGAACGTCTTTGCAGCTCTGCGTAGTTGGCTGGTTCGTAAATCCTTCTCTATTCTGCAGATTTACTGGATTACAGGGGCACTCGCTTTCATTCTCTCGCCTATCGCCGACAACCTGTCCACAGCACTCTTAATGGGTGCCGTTGTCATTGCTGTTGGTAATAATTACCTAAAGTTCATTACGGTAGGTTGTATCAATATCGTTGTAGCCGCCAATGCTGGCGGGGCCTTTAGCCCTTTTGGAGATATTACAACGCTGATGGTATGGCAAAAAGGCGTGGTGCAATTTGAGGAATTTTTCCGCCTTTTCGTCCCAGCACTCGTGAATTGGCTAGTACCAGCACTGTTAATGTCTTACGTGATTGAAAAAGGCCCACCTGCGTACCACAAGGAGCATCAAAAATCTCTCAAGCGGGGTGGTGTCGTTATAATTCTGATGTTCATTATCACGATTGCAATTTCAGTGATTGTTCACAGCACACTTCACCTCCCACCGGTATTGGGCATGATGACCGGGCTTGGCATTTTAAAGTTATATGGTTTCTATCTCTGCCGATATGAGCAAGGGGTTATAGACAAAGGACATATTCACCACCATCACAAAGATAATTTACAGGATATGCGAGAAGTCAGGGGGGATCACACCGATATCGTGCGCCGTTTTGATATTTTTAATGTCGTTGAACGAGCCTCATGGGACACCTTGATGTTCTTTTACGGTGTTGTGTTATGTGTAGGTGGTTTATCTACATTGGGCTACTTAACTATGCTCTCGGATACGCTATATGGCACGTTAGGCACTGTCTGGGCAAACACATTTATCGGTGCGCTCTCGGCCATTATCGATAACATTCCTGTGATGTTTGCGGTATTAACGATGAACCCGCCTATGAACACAAATGAGTGGCTATTGGTAACATTAACAACCGGTGTCGGTGGGTCATTGTTATCGATAGGCTCTGCTGCGGGTATTGCTCTCATGGGGCAAGCGCAAGGAACTTACACTTTCTTAAGTCATCTCAAATGGAGCTGGGCTATCGCTCTGGGATATGCGCTTAGCATTTTGACACACTTATGGATGAATGGAGTTTAATCATGTCTGATAAGCCAACAAATTCAGCTCTACAGGCTGTGACCGTGTGGGATATTTCCGTGCGCATATTTCACTGGTCCTTGGTCGCAGGGATCGGCTTTCTTTGGTATTCAGGAGAAGAAGGCGGCAATATCATGACATGGCATATGTACGTTGGTTACACAATGCTAGGCTTGATACTCTATCGATTGCTATGGGGAATCTATGGTAGCACCTATGCTCGTTTTAGCTACTTTATAAAGAGCCCCGGTAAAACATTTAACTATGCGAAAGACTTTCTTAAAGGAGAGTCGCCCCACTATCTAAGTCACAATCCTTTGGGCGGCTGGATGGCGATTGTACTCATGTCACTTGTGTTCATCCAAGCAGCAACGGGTTTATTCGCAACCGATGACATCATCACTGAAGGCCCCCTTTTTTCTTTAGTAGATGAATCAACCGCTTACCTGCTCACCGAAATACACGAAATCAACTTCAATCTCTTATTACTGTGCGCCGGTCTTCATATTGCTGCAGTGTTATATCACCGTTTTGTTAAAGGAGAGGATCTAGTAAAAAGCATGATCACTGGGAAGAAAAATGTAGCTCTAACTCCTTCGGCTGGACTGAAGTTTAGCTGGTATAAAATGCTGTTAACAGCCGGGTTAGTGGGTGCATCAATTTACGGTTTAGTTAATATGACATAAAAAAGCGGGGCTTTTACCCCGCTTTTTTCACTAAAAATAATGATTACTTGCTCTCTTCGCGGAAGTTATCGTGGCACCCTTTGCAGGTTTTAGCCAATGCGCCAAATGCGGGTTTGATCTGATCTAAGTCGCCCGACTTAGCAACTTCTGCCAACGCATCAGCCTTCTCGACCATCGCGTCCATACCACCATCAAATTTTTCTTTGTTTTCCCAGATTTCTGACTTGGCGCGGGTTTCACCCATGTCCGTACCTTCAGCAAAACCCTCTTTAGGCATTTTAGCTAAAGCGGCAATTAAGGCAGCGCGGCGCGAAAAATCTTCAGCATCAAAGTCGATTTTCCCTTTAACCATGCCTCCCATGGGGCCAAAGTGCCATTTCATGACACTGAAAACATTTTGACGATATTCAATAGACTCTTCTGCATCAGCTGCACCTACGATAGTACTTCCCATGAGAAGTGCAGCAGCTACACTCAATACGACACGTTTTTTCATTTCAGTCATCCTTTGAACCATTACTAAACATTAGGTAATACTAATACATGCTAACATTGGTTTATGACATCTCAAAGTCTCTTTTCAGCTGATCCAGCCACTGATCTATTCGGGCCTCAGTTTCTGAAGACTGACTATCTTCATCTAAGGCCAAACCGACAAAATGGCTACCATCTTGCGTCAGCGCTTTGGACGCCTCAAAGTCATACCCATCAATTGGCCAATAACCGGCAAGATCGGCACCAGCTCTGCTCAGCTCGGCATGCAATAAGCCCATTGCATCCAAAAACCATTCGCCATAACCAATCTGATCACCCAACCCAAAGAGTGCACAAGGCTTGCCGGGCAACGCTAACACTTTGACGCTGTCCCATATGTCTGCCCAATCTTCTTGAAGTTCCCCAAAATCCCATGTTGGAATACCAAATAGGCAGATGTCATAGTCATCTAAACCATCGAGCTCTTTATCGATAATATCGTGAACAATTGCCTGAGAGCCCAAGCGCTCCGCGATCATCGAAGCGACCTTTGCCGTATTACCTGTTGTAGAACCAAAAATAATGCCTACTCGCTTCATAGCATCTCCCTAAAAATCTGACACCATTATAGAGGGCCAACTACTAGGAAAACAGGTACAAAAAAAGCAGCACTCAGCTGCTCTTTATGTCCTTATCGCTTATTACTTCGATGCGAAAGCATCAAATGCGCCTTTCGTTATTTTTTCGATCTCATCCCGCGCGTCATGCAATGCTTTCAAGTTTTCATTACTCGCTGCTTTAAGAGTCTCCTCCAACTCTTTTGCATAAGCTTGTTGCAGAGTCAGCAGGTCATTCGGTGTTTGGCATTTCTGCAACTCTTTGGTCTGCTGGATCGTTGCCTCAATACATGATTTAGTACATTCCATCTGCTGGCGAGTCAGCTCCTCCAACATTCGCGTCTGAATATTTACCAAATCTTTAAAAGGCTCCATGGACTCACTCATTTTTTTCGTCATATCTTGAAACATAGGCTTATCCTTTCATATACGGCACAGACAAATACCGTGCATGGGATATAATAAAGCATTCTCTTGAACTTTCAGCAACCTTAGCTAGACCAAGTTTCAATATAAATGACGTAGGTACCTATCAATGCGCTTGCTACATACCATGCTCCGTGTAACCAACTTGGATCAATCACTTGCTTTCTATACTGATGTTTTAGGCATGACGTTGTTGCGTAAGCGGGACTATCCGGAGGGTCGCTTTACGCTGGCGTTTCTAGGATATGGTGATGAATCAGAGCATACTGCCCTGGAATTAACCCATAACTGGGATACTAATCAATATGATTTAGGCACTGCCTATGGGCATATTGCGATTGAAGTAGATGACATCTACAAGGCTTGCGAGCATATTCAGCAAAAAGGTGGGGACGTTGTTCGCCCAGCGGGTCCTATGAAAAACAGCACTAGCGGCACCATTCTGGCATTCGTTAAAGACCCGGACGGCTATTTAATTGAGCTATTAAGCCCCAAAAGAGCCGATTAGTTAAAAAAATTGTGCTAACACTTAACCGATATCAAGTTTCTGACGCTTTCATGCTGCAGTGCGATGTCACATGAAGTAGAATGCCAAAACATTAGATTCAACTAATAAAGCATCCTTATAACAAATATGCGCCCGTTTAGTGATTTCATATACTGATAGCGCACCTGTATAATGGCATCACTATTCATCCCATAAACCCGTTGGGGCACGATCAAAGATGAGCAAGAAAACATTACTGGCCGCTGCAGGCCTTCTCTTTGGACTGCAATCGTTTAATGTTATGGCCGCGAGCATCAGCGCTGTACAAAGTGCAATCCAAAAGCAGGACTACGATACCGCTTTGAAAGACCTGAAAGAGCTAACCAAAGATGGCAATTTAGATGCCACCAACTTAATGGGCCAGCTCTATGAAAACGGTTGGGGTGTCGAAAAAGATATTGAAAAAGCTAAGTCACTCTATGATCGAGGCGCTCGCCAAGGCCATATTGCCAGTGTAAATAGCCTGCGTAACCTTAAGAACCAAGAATACAAAATTGAGCTGGACACACTGCTACCCAAAGTGGAAGCCGGTGACGCCCAAGCTCAAAACCGTGCGGCCCAAATGTATGAGTTTGGTTACGGCACAGAGCGCAATTATGCAAAAGCTTTTGAGCTCTATCAAAAGGCAGCTGATCAGAGCTTAGTTTCGGCTCAGCATAATTTAGGACGTTGTTACAATTTTGGTACAGGTGTAGACCAAAACTTCGTAGAAGCTGAGCGTTGGTATCGTATAGCCGCAAAGCAGGGCCACACTGAAGCAATGTTCTATTTAGGCACGCTTTATTCAAACGGCTATGGTCAAGATACCAGCCACACATCGGATATCATCGCTTATGCGTGGATGCACAACTCAGCAGCACTCGGGAATGGCACCGCAGCATCTATCGAAAGCCGGCTGTTAATGAAATTACAGGATTCAGAGATAGCAGAGGCTAAGTCACTGGCTTCTGAGTACAAAAAAATCTACGTCGCTCCTTACCAGTAATAAGTATATTTATCAGCATGATCACCCTATAAAGCCCCACTTATCAGAGAGGGGCTTTTTTAATTCCGGTTACTTCTGACGACTTAACCTTGTTGGCAACTGGTGATATATTAGCCAGCCTTTTCTTGGTACGCTGCCGAAGTTAACTTGATGACCACGCTATCAGTTTCACCACCTAACAAGTCGCTCTCTAACAAAAGCTATCTTTTGCCCATATTGGCTGTGTTAGCAGGGATGATTTCTCTCATACTCTGGCTATCCCAAAAATACTCTTGGCATGAAGCCAACTTACTGATTTTAGGTGCGGCTCTGGGTTTAGCGCTTTATCATGCGGCTTTTGGCTTCACGACCGCCTGGCGCAACTTTATTATCAACGGCAGAGGGAAAGGTCTGAGAGCCCAAATGGTCATGCTCGCTGTCGCTGTCTGCTTGTTCTTTCCTATGCTGTCAGCTGGGGAACTATTTGGCAATGAAGTTGCTGGCTTTGTACGTCCGTTGGGGTGGTCTGTTGTCGTTGGAGCCTTTATTTTCGGTATTGGTATGCAATTAGGTAATGGTTGTGCTTCAGGCAACCTGTACCATATCGGTGGCGGTCAACTTCGCGCCTTACCCAGTATGGTAGGTTTCACCATGGGTGCACTATGGGCCACTAAAGATTATGAGTGGTGGACCAACTTACCCCAGTTTGCACCGATCTCCATGATCGATGAATTTGGAACCTTCTTGGCTATCGGGTTAAATCTGGGAGTATTTTCTTTGATTGCCCTAGCGACACTTTGGGTAGAAAAGCGCCGACATGGCAATATCGATAAAGATGTTATCCCACGCTCTGCTCCTCTTTATAGGTA
Source organism: Neptunomonas concharum (assembly GCF_008630635.1). NCBI lineage: Bacteria > Pseudomonadati > Pseudomonadota > Gammaproteobacteria > Oceanospirillales > Oceanospirillaceae > Neptunomonas > Neptunomonas concharum. The sequence goes on from NZ_CP043869.1 coordinate 2,903,222, forward strand.
CTTTTTAACAGGCCCTTGGCCTTTTATTTGGGGTGCCGTTGCACTGGCTCTGCTTAATTTCATCACATTAGCTATGATTGGCCGCCCTTGGGCAGTTGCTGTTGCTTACCCCTTGTGGGGAGCTAAAGGGGCAGAGTGGCTAGGGGTAGATCTGGAACTGGATTTCTGGACTTATTGGATGCAACCTGGTCGCGAGAGCGCATTAACAGAACCTCTTATGACAGATGCCGCCTCCCTGATGAACATCGGCATCATTATTGGGGCTATATTGGCCGCCGCTTTAGCAGGAAAACTCTCTATACAATGGAGAATGCCTTGGCAACATTGGCTAGCGGCCAGCATTGGAGGTCTGATGCTAGGCTACGGAGCAACCATCGCTTTTGGATGCAACATAGGGGCATACTTTGGCGGTATCGTATCTGGGAGTCTACATGGCTGGTTATGGCTAATTGCTGCTTTCACAGGTAGTATTCTCGGCACTCGAATCCGCCCCCTGTTCAAGTTAAACAATGAGACTTCTGCTCGAAGCAGTTGCTAGACCGGCTGACCAAACTGTGACAGTCGCAAGGATTTACCATGCCAAAAATATATGATCAAACAGATGTGATGCAAGCTAGCCTTTTTAAGCGCCTAGCAGCATTCGTATATGACTTAATGGTCGTCATCGCCGTGCTGTTTGCTGTCAGCGCTGTCGGTGTTGCGATCAATGATGGCGAGGCAGTGGACGGCCCACTTTATAAATCGGCCTTATTTCTTGCCGTCTTCCTTTTTAACGGATATTTCTGGACCCGCTCTGGGCAAACCATTGGAATGATGGCCTGGCGCCTAAGAGTCCAGACCATCGAGGGCTATAGCTTAAGCTGGGGGCACGCACTTAAACGCTTTCTCATGGCGATTATCTCTATCGCTGTAGGCGGGCTGGGTTATTGGTGGATGCTGTTTAGTGACCAAAGAATGACTTGGCATGACATGGTTTCTTCAACTCGCGTGGTTCAGCTCCCAAAGCGAAAAAAAGATTAACCTGCTCGCCGTAAAAGCCACCCCCCTAACACCAAACAGATAATAATCGGTATCGCCGTTGCCAATAACGGCGTAAAGCCAATCACTGTACTAGCAGGCCCCAACAGGTCTTGGGAAAACTTAAACACTAAACCAACGATTACACCGGCAATAATACGCTGCCCGACGGTTACGCTACGTAGCGGGCCGAATACAAAAGAAATAGCCACAAGCACCAAAGCTAAAATAGCGACAGGCTGAAGCAGCTTACTCCAGAAAGCCAACAAGTATTGTGCAGTATTCAACCCTTGCTCATGAAGATACGTTGAATAGGACCAAAGACCACTAATTGAGAGGTTGACCGGCTCAATCACAATGACAGAGAGTAGTGTCGGTGTTAGCCCTGAAACCCATAACTCTTGGGCCTTCTGCACGGCTTCGGTTCGATCATCAAGAAATTGCGTTCGACGCACATTCTCAAGAATCCAACCTTCACCATTATAACTGCCACTTTGCGCAAAACTTGCGGCGATCATCTGACGGTTTTCATCAAATTGATAACGGGTAATGCCGTGAATTTTTCCATTAGGCTCCACCGCATTAATATGAATAAACAGATCATCCTCTCGATGCCATACACCATGACGCGAACGCAGCGCCTCACCATCAGACTGCGCCAATGCCCTTGAGCTTTGAGCCAGACGCTCTGTCACAGGCACAACAAACTCTCCCAGCAGTAGCGCAGCAAACGCTAATATTAAAGCGGGCTTCAACACAGCCACGACAATGCGTTGCACCGAGATACCCGCTGCTCGCATCACCGTTAGTTCACTATTACTCGCCAACACACCCAGACCAACTAAGCTGCCAACTAAACTAGCCAACGGTAAAAACTCATATACACGACTGGGAGCACGTAACAGTAAGTAATAGATGACACTCCCTAGCCCATAACTATCACTCATGTCTTCAGTCTCTGAGACAAACTCAAAGATCAAATCTAAGCCAATGACAATCACCATAATAACGAACACCGCGCTTAATACCTGTGCGGCAATGTAACGATCTATACGATTCACGAGGCCTTTTTCCTCCAAGAGATTGCAGGGAGTAGGTCAGATAACTTGTCCCAGAACCGATCAGCAAACATCAGGCTCATAGCCAACATAAAAAACGCTGCATGAATAAGCCATAAAAAGACCAAACTCAACTTTCCATCATCAATGGCACTCTTTGCAGCGGTCAGCAGCATAAGATATAGCATGTAAAGCAGAATCGAAGGTATTAGCTTAGCGTAACGCCCTTGCCGAGGGTTTGTTTTACTCATAGGTACTGCGATAAGTACCATAATAATCGCTAACAAGGGCATGGATAGGCGCCAATGTAACTCGGTTTGATGCCACACTTTGTTTCCTGCTAACAGCTCTTTGATCGTCATAGCCTCAATTTCAGGCGGCCTCTGATTTGCTGACGCATGAGGCATCAAAAAGCCATACTCCCGAAACGCAACTTCTCGATATTTCGCTTCTCCAGGGATACCCTCATAGCGAAATCCATCTTTAAGTACCACAAAGCGTTCGCCGCTTTGCGGGTTAGTAATCACTTGCTTTCCAGACTCAGCTATCACGACTCTAAGCTGTCCAGTTTTTTTATCCCGCTCAGACACAAAGATAAAATCCAACTCTCCCTGTCCTTGCTTAACACCACTGGTATACGTCGTTCTCTGACCACCTAACGTTTGGAAACGCCCAGCTGCTAGAGAATCGAATTCACTCTTTTCAGCCTGCTTTGCATAGATCACTTCCACCTGCTTCCAACACAACGGAGAGATATAAAAACTCAGCAAAGCAATGATTAAACCAATGAACACAGCAGGCCCTAGTGCAAACATGCCCAACTTTCGGGTACTCACACCACTGGCCTTTAATACCGCCATTTCACTTTCAAGGTACATACGCCCATAAGCCAGCAACACCCCAAGAAACAAACCTAAGGGAAGTATCAAGACCAACATACCCGGTATACGGTATGCAACCGACTGGAATACAAACTCTGGCGACAGCTCGCCTGCGGCCGCATAGGATAAAAATTTGATAAAGCGCCCACTGACGATAATCAGGGTCAATACCGCGCTGACTGCCAAAGTACTGGCCAAAATCTGGCGAGACAGGTAGCGAAAAATAATCAAAACAGACCAACCTGTAAATTCAATAAGGATTTAGGCATCAAAGGTGTAAATAGTTTATAGTGCCAACAACGATTGATGCCGATAACTTCGCACGGCATTATCTATTAAACCAGTTCTAATGTCTTGTTCGGAGCCATCATGGATTTTGAAATTGTTAATGGTGCAGTTGCATCGCTGGAAACAGAGTGTCTCGTCGTCGGTATCGAAGCAGATGCTATTTTAAGCCCTTCTGCACAAGCACTGGATCAAGCAAGCCAAGGTTATATCAATGATTTGGTAGCGACCGGTGACATTAAAGGCAAAACCGCAGAAACGCTTTTACTGCAACGCATCGATGGTATTACGGCTAAGCGCATTCTTCTTGTGGGCCTTGGAAAATCAGATGAGCGCCATGACCGTAACCACAGCAAGATCATCAAAGCGATTCTGAGTACGACCAAAGCCCTTGGCCTTAAAAATATCACGATTGCTCTTGATGGCTTAGCATCAGACCATGCTGACACTTACCGACAGGTTCGACAAATGGTGGAGATCGCAACCGCTGAGCTTTACCAATACGACCAAACTAAAAGCAAAAAAGCCGATCCTTATGCTATCAGTAACTTAGCGATCCACTTAGCGGATGACGTTACCGAAGAAGGTGAAGGCGCACTGGTTGATGGCACAGCCATCGCCAATGGTGTCAATGTAGCCCGCGACCTCGGTAACCTGCCAGGTAATATCTGCACGCCAAGCTACCTTTCTCAGCAAGCTCGCGAATTAGCCAACGAGTATGACTCAGTCACTTGCGAGATTCTGGACGAAGATGCAATGGAGCACCTAGGTATGGGCTCCCTGCTGTCGGTCGGGCGAGGAAGTGATCAACCATCGCAATTAATCGTTATCAAATACAACGGTGGCGAAGCGGATGCTCAGCCTCATGTATTAGTAGGAAAAGGAATCACCTTCGATACCGGTGGCATCTCTTTGAAACCTGGTGCCAACATGGATGAAATGAAATACGACATGTGTGGCGCTGCCTCAGTTGTGGGCACTATGAATGCTGTTGCTGAAATGGACCTACCCATCAATGTTATCGGTGTGATTGCCGCGGCTGAGAATATGCCTGGCGGTAATGCAACCAAACCTGGGGACATTGTCACCACACTATCTGGGCAAACGGTCGAAATACTCAACACGGATGCCGAAGGCCGACTAGTGCTCTGTGACGCCCTTACCTACGTTGAGCGCTTCAAGCCAAAAACAGTAGTGGATATCGCCACCTTAACGGGTGCTTGCATCGTTGCGCTAGGACGTGTGGTTTCGGGTATGCTCTCCAATGATGATGAGCTTGCCAGCGAACTGACACTGGCAGGCGATTACGCTAACGATCGTGCTTGGCGTTTACCACTATGGGATGACTATCAAGAGTTGCTGGATAGCAACTTTGCAGATATGGCGAACATCGGCGGCCCTGCGGCTGGCACAATCACTGCCGCTTGCTTCCTATCACGTTTCACAAAATCCTACCGTTGGGCTCACTTGGATATCGCAGGAACGGCATGGATCAGTGGCGGTAAAGAGAAAGGAGCAACAGGCCGTTGCGTACCTTTGCTAACCCAATACCTGCTCAATCAAGCCGCTGATGAGATTGTTGACGACGAAGAATGATCCAAGCCGACTTTTATATTCTGCCCAGTGCAGATGAAGACAGCCGCTACCGTTTCCTCGGCAAACTGGCAACCCGCGCTCTTAGCGCGGGACATCGCCTCTATATTCTTGCAACTGACGAGCACAACGCAGAAACCATCAGCGAACGCTTATGGCAAGCAGGGTCAGAAAGTTTTTTGCCAAATAACTTAGCCAATACAACATCCGAATCCAAAGCGCCTATCCAGATAGGTTGGCAAGCATCACACGCGCCTAAACAGCCCGACTTATTGATCAATTTATCGCTCAACACCCCCGCATCCCTTGAAGAGTTTAACCGAATCGCAGAGATCATTACTCAAGATCCCGAGGTCTTGCGTACTACCCGCGAGCGCTTCAAAACCTATCAAGCAGCTGGATACCACACAAACATGCACGATATGCGCAATAGACCCGCCCGATAGCTTTCTTTGACTCGTCCTGAATGGGTATAATTAACAGTTTTTACTGGCCGTCACACTAAAGACGATTTTGCGCTTCATCTAACCGTGCCAAGAGATACAGAATACGATGGAAACTACCTACCAGCCCCATGACATTGAGAAATCCTGGTACAAAACCTGGGAAGAGAATAACTACTTTGCCCCCTCCGGTGAAGGCGATGCTTACTGCATTATGATTCCGCCGCCAAATGTCACCGGCAGTTTGCACATGGGCCATGCTTTCCAGCACACCATTATGGACGCCCTGACCCGCTACAAACGTATGCAGGGGAAAAACACATTATGGCAGGTAGGTACAGACCACGCAGGTATCGCTACTCAAATGGTCGTAGAGCGTAAGCTAGCCGCTGAAACGCAGCAAACTCGCCACGACTTAGGACGTGAGGCATTCATCGAGAAAATCTGGGAGTGGAAAGAAGAATCTGGCGGTACCATCACTAGTCAGATGCGCCGTCTAGGTAACTCCGTCGACTGGCCAAGCGAACGCTTTACAATGGACTCAGGCTTTTACCACGCGGTACAGGAAGTCTTTATCCGCCTCTATGATGACGGCCTCATATATCGTGGTAAGCGTTTAGTTAACTGGGATCCAAAATTACATACCGCCATCTCAGACCTTGAAGTAGAGAACCGTGAAGTAAAAGGCAAGATGTGGTACTTGCGCTACCCCCTAGCAGATGGTGTAAAGACGGACGAAGGTCTGGACTATATCGTTGTCGGTACAACACGTCCTGAAACCATGCTGGGTGATACGGGTGTTGCCGTCAACCCAGAAGATGATCGTTACAAAAGCCTAGTTGGAAAATTTGTTGAATTACCGCTCGTGGGTCGTCGCATACCCATCGTGGCTGACGAATATGCCAACATGGAAAAAGGCACCGGCTGTGTAAAAATCACACCAGCCCACGACTTCAACGATAATGAAGTCGGCAAACGCTGCAAACTCCCTATGATCAACGTCTTAACGTTGAATGCAGACATCCTCGATGAAGCGCAAACTTTCAACAGCGATGGCAGTGTAAACACCGATATTTCTGGCTTTATCCCAGAAAAATACCGCGGCATGGAACGCTTCGCTGCACGTCGCGCCATCATTGCTGACTTCGAAGAAGCGGGATTATTGGTAAAAGTCGAAGAAAACGACATGACAGTCCCTTATGGCGACCGCGGTGGTGTCGTGATTGAACCAATGCTGACTGACCAATGGTTTGCCGATGCAAAAACACTGGCTAAACCCGCTATTGAGGCTGTCGAGAGCGGCGATATCAAATTCGTACCTAAGCAGTATGAAAATATGTTCTTTGCTTGGATGCGTGACATTCAAGACTGGTGCATCTCTCGCCAATTGTGGTGGGGCCATCGCATCCCTGCCTTCTACGATAACGAAGGCAATGTTTACGTCGCACAAGACAAAGACACAGCCCGCCAAAAATACAACTTGGACCCAGAGTTGGAACTGCGTCAAGATGATGACGTACTAGACACCTGGTTCAGCTCTGGTCTGTGGACATTCGGGACACTCGGCTGGCCAGAAAACACCGAGCGCTTACAAACATTCCACCCAACGGATGTACTGGTAACGGGTTTTGACATTATCTTCTTCTGGGTTGCCCGCATGATGATGATGACAATGCATTTCATGAAAAATGAAGATGGCACACCACAGATTCCCTTCAAGACCGTCTATGTAACCGGTCTGATCCGTGATGAAAGCGGCGATAAAATGTCTAAATCCAAAGGTAACGTACTCGACCCTCTGGATATGATCGACGGTATTGAACTGGCCGATTTACTCGAAAAACGCACAGGCAATATGATGCAGCCACAATTGGCTGAAAAGATCGGCAAACGAACTCAGAAAGAGTTCCCAGAAGGGATCTCTGCCCACGGTACTGATGCACTGCGGTTCACGCTAGCCGCGCTGGCGACCACCGGCCGTGATATCAATTGGGATATGAAGCGCTTAGAAGGCTACCGTAACTTCTGCAACAAGATCTGGAATGCCGCCCGTTATGTGTTAATGAACACCCAAGGCGAAGATTGTGGCGTCAATGACGAAGTTGTTGAACTATCACTGGCAGACCGCTGGATCTCAAGTCGTCTGCAACAGCTAGAATCTGATGTAAACCGCCACTTCGAAGAGTACCGATTCGATCTAGCCTCTTCGGCACTGTATGACTTTATATGGAATGAATACTGCGATTGGTATCTAGAACTCTCTAAGCCTGTGCTTTGGGATGATAACGCCTCTGTAGAAGCGAAACGTGGTACCCGCCGTACCCTAGTGCGGGTTTTAGAAGCAATCATGCGTCTCGCCCACCCAATCATGCCTTATATCACCGAAGAGATCTGGCAGCAGGTAAAAACCTTAGCAGGGCAATCTGGCGATACCATCATGCAAAGCGCCTACCCTATGGCTAACCCTGCAAAAGTGGACTTACAAGCAGAAGCCGATATCGAATGGCTAAAAGGGGTTATTATCGGCGTGCGTAACATTCGCGGTGAGATGAATATATCCCCCGCAAAAGACCTGCCGATTCTAATCAAGAACGGCAGCACAGAAGACCAACGTCGCCTTGACGCTAACCGTACTTTCTTAACCAAACTGGCAAAGCTTGACTCAATCACTTGGCTCAACGAAGGCGACGAAGCACCAATGTCAGCCACCCAGCTTGTCGGCAGCATGGAAGTACTGGTGCCTATGGCAGGCTTGATCGACAAAAACGCCGAGTTGGCTCGACTCAAAAAAGAGATGGACAAACTCGATAAAGAGGTTGGCCGTGTAGAAGGGAAACTCAATAACGAGAAATTCGTTGCGAATGCCCCAGCAGAAGTGATTACGAAGGAGCGCGAAAAGCTTGAAAGCGCGCAGATAGCCTTCGCTAAACTGAAAGAGCAGTATGGAAAAATAGAAGCGTTGTAAAACAAGTATGTAGTCGCTTCTTTACTTACCCCATAAAGCCTTGAATTTTCTCAAGGCTTTATATTTTCTACCCACCACCAACCCGGCCTCCCTCATTTCTTTCTCCTACTTTGATCTCACGATTCCAACTCCGATAATTTTGGCCTACACTCAAAGCATGAAACACGCAGAAGTGACTACTATCTCAAACACCAACCCCCTTCGGACGTTTCGTCAGGTGTTGTGTTGTAGCTTGTTTCTTCTGATTTCACTTCAATACCAATCCTTACTAGCATTGGATTCTTGCACTGAGCGACTATCTCTCGCCAGTGATGCTATCGTCATTGAACTACTTCCTTCGTTAGACAATGCGGAGTCGGATACCAACGACTTAGCGACACAACGACTTCTCGACTCCCACCTGCAGCGCCAAAGCTCTCAAAGATTCACGCTCAGACAACCACCACTTTTTGAAACGCGCTGGGTCATTCCCCCCAGCCGAGCGTCACCTGCCACCAGCTAACTCTTACTTTTCTCAAATAGTAAATTACAGCTTAAAAGCAGGATTCAATGATGAATAACTATCGCGAACTTAAAACGATTCTCTTAGATGCGTCTGACCATATTGCTCGGCCCGGTACTCCTAGCGAATACACACTGGATACCCCTGCAATCAATATCATGACCGACTTTGAGAGGGTTCAACCTTTACTCATGGAGAAGAATGTATCCATCGATGATGCGCGAAGTATGATGAAGCGGATGCATGTGCGCTCAATATTAGTCATCGATAAAGATGAAAACTTTCGTGGCCTTCTAACGCTGGCCGATTTAGAAAGCCGCTTGGCGATGAGTATTGCAACCTCAGCAGGGCTAAAAAGAGAAGATATATCCATCAAAGAAGTGATGACACCACGAGAGAAACTTCATGCCGTCCCTCTTCATGAAATCAGCCATGCGAAAATTGGCGACCTTCTACAGACACTACAACATGTTGGCACACCTCATATACTCGTCGTAGATACGCTGAAGCACGAAATTCGAGGCGTCATAGCCTCAAGCGATATAGCCCGTAGGCTGAAAATCCCAGTGGATGTATCTAAACGAGCAGCCAGTTTTAGCGAAGTTGTTGGTGTGCTTTTTACGGGTAAAGACACCTAAAGCCACGTTAATAAGCCCTCTCTAAATCTACAATAACCAAAACCGCTTTACCTAACTCTATGCTAGTTGGGTAAAGCATTCTTATTTTTCTTAAACACAGATAGAAAATCGTTTAGCACAGAGATTCCTAACTCCTTGATTGATCTTGAAATATTCACACTGCTAGCCTACATTAGATATACACAATGTAATCACAGGTTAATATGCGCTTCTTTTTTCATACTGCTCTCTGCGTTCTTGGTGCAGCTTTATCTCTAAATGTGGCTGCAACCCAATGCACAAGCCTGCGCGTTGCTGGCGCAAGTCAGTGGTTTCCTTTTGCATATCACGATCCCCTTGTACCCAACATACCTCAGGGTATCGCGTTTGATGTCGTGCGTCTGATAGCCTCAGATATTAACATACCCATACAGTATATTGACGACCTGCCTTGGCGCAGAATAGAGCAAGCCATGCTAGATGGCAGCGTAGACCTTTTGGCCGGAAACTATGCCAATAGTGAAAGGGAAAAAGCCTGGCTACTAACGCAGCCATTTTCTGAAGACGATGTTCGTGTTTTTGTAAAACCAGAGAGTTCGATTAGGTTTGATAAGCTAAAAGATCTAGAAAACTACGCAGGCTTAATCCCCTCAGGTGTCAGCTTCGGCAGAGAGTTTGATGATTACAAACATAAACTCAACATTACTGAAGTCGAACTGCATGAACAAATGGTCTCGATGTTAGTATCACAACGAGCCGACTATATTGTACTTCCACGATTTAGTGGTTTGAAAAGAGTTAATCTTTTAGGCTACCAAGGGAAGGTAATACCTCTCGATACTCCCGTCAGCAAGAACAATGTACACCTTTCTATGTCTCGGGAATCTCCATGCAAGGCTCTATTAAGTCAGATTAACGAACGGATTCTTGAAAATAGAAAGAACGGAAACATCTCCGCCATTGAAGCCAAATACGCTCAATAACATAATCCCCCCCTCTCTACTCTCTCGTCTTACCTACGATCACCTATATCTGCCACAGAATGTAACCACTGCCTCACCTTCTCCATACTTTTAACCATTTAAATATTGCAAACCCACTTACATATATAATAATATAAATAACAATCATTATCATTAACACTAATAATCAGGTGTCGCATTGGACAGTTCATCTCCCCTATTCATACATCCCAGCAAGCATGAACAGGAAGCTCCATTTATTGACTCTATGGACTTTTTATCCCCGGACTCTGATGTAAGCTCTACAAGCGTAGCCGTTAATAAAGCAGTAGGCATCGACAGTACAACAGAGCTTCCAGATATACTGACTCAACATCCCGAAATTCAAACGTTAACTGAATGGCTTCAGTTAGGCGGCCCTGTAGTGTGGATACTTGCCATTTTTTCCATGATAGCCACTGCTCTCATTCTCCTGAAAGTCTGGCAATTTATTAAGCTACGCCCCGAGAGCTATAGCGATGTTCAAAAAAGCTTGGCACTTTGGAAGCAAGGAGAGTATGAGGCAGCCCAATTGCAACTGAAGAAAAAACGACCGGTTTCTGCTGTCGTGTCTTTTGCCATGACAGGACTACACGACGCTTCACAAAACAAGCTGCTTTTACAGGAGGAGATACAACGCTTAGCAAGTGCTTACATCAACCAACTACGTACCTATCTGCGACCCTTAGAAGTCATCGCAAATTTGAGTCCGTTACTAGGGTTGCTGGGGACGGTTTTAGGTATGATCGTAGCTTTTCAACAAATGGCCGATGCAGGAAGCCAGGTAGACCCATCGATGTTATCTGGTGGTATCTGGCAGGCGCTCTTAACAACTGCGGTTGGCCTTTGTGTTGCCATACCTGTCGTGGCTATACACAGCTGGTTAGATAGAAAAACAGAACGAATCGCACTGTTAATGAATGATGCCGTTACGCAAGTATTTACCCACCAAGCCTTACCAAGAACACCTGTCTTAACTGAGGTTACACAGCGTGCTGCTTGATATTTTACCGGCCCAGAAACGAAAGGCTATCAGCCTTACACCACTAATCGATGTCGTGTTCATCTTGCTGCTTTTTTTTATGTTATCGACCAGTTTTATAAGATGGAAAGAGATCACAATTTCAAGCGCACAAGGCTCTACTGAAAGCACAAGAAGCATCGTTAAAGTGGAGCTGATTTCTGAAAGTGGCCGCTTTCTTGTTAACGGCACAAAATATGAAAGTGATGACTTGGGAAGTGTTAATCGGATCATTCAGCAACAGCCAGACAGTGTCTTTGCAATAGCTGCCAACCCGCATATCTCGACACAAGCACTAATAGATTTACTCGAGCACTTTAAACAAGCGGGAGCTCAACATGTTTCATTAACGGCGGTCGTACCATGAAACCTTTGATGATAAATCTGCCTGATAGCGGCAAATCAAACAGCAGTGATGACAACCTAATACCACTGATCAATATTGTCTTTCTTATGTTGATCTTCTTTATGGTTGCCGGGCAAATACAACGTACAGATAGCATCAAAATAGAACCACCCCAATCAGTAAGTTCTCTATCACCAGAGGATGAAAAAGTCTCGCTTATCATTGAGCATGATGGCTCAATCCACTTAGAAGACACAGCCGTCGAACTTGATCAACTCGCAAACCTTTTAGCACTCCAGATAAGCCATCAACCAACATCAAGCTTACTGATAAAAACTGATGCAACGCTTCCTGCAGAGAAGTTGTATGAAATTTTAAAGTATGTGCGTGCGGCTGGGTTTCAAAAGATCAGTCTGGCCACCCGCTTACGAGTGGAGGCATCATGATAGGCACCTCTCCTCTTATACGAACCTATCAGGTAGCTATCGCCTTATTTTTTGCGGTCGCTTTACACTTGCTGCTCCTGTTCACGTTAAGCGCCCAAGCAGAGACAGGAGCAAAAAACGAAGGCGAAATGGGAATCGAGATCGATTTAGGCATGCTAGGTGACCTTGGAACATCTCAAGAAACAGTTGACGAGCCACCTGCTGAAACACAGCCTGTGGAACCTGTGACAACGCCATCAGAGACTGTTGTAGAACCAGATATTGCTGAAGTTATACCGGACCCTGAACCAGAGCCAGTAGTGGCACCGCTACACGTTAAGCAAAAACCAAAACCCAAAACACAGATAAAGACGAAAAATCATGTGGTTAAAGCACCAGATACACCGCAGCCGGATAAGTTGCCATCTGATCTCCCCCCTTCAGATCAGCCAGCAACTCAGCCGGTATCGATGCAAAAACAATCCACAGGCCGTGGACAAGCTTTAACCCATGGTGGGCAACCGGCTGCTGAACGCTCTTACTATGCGTTATTGGCAGCAAAGTTAGCCCAACATAAGCGGTATCCTAAGTCTTCTAGACGACGGGGCGAAGAAGGTGAAGTGACACTTTTCTTTGTACTTGATCGTTCAGGTCGCGTCTTAGAATCCCGTATTCACACCAGCTCAGGCTTTCCTAAGCTGGATAATGCTGTCATCAAAATGTTGCATAAAGCCGCGCCTTTACCGGCATTCCCCAAAGATATGCTACAGCCTCAGCTAACCGTGAAGATACCTGTTTCTTTTAAGCTGAACAGTTAACCGATGGCACTAACTAACAGGGGCTCATAATACAAATCAAACAACAAACCGACAAAGAACCCCAAAGAACCTGCGAGCTATACCTACAACACAATAAACTCTCGGAGAAAAAACATGCCATCTCAGGTTTTGGGATCCCAACAAACCAACATACCATGCCTACCAAGTTGCGTCATAAGCAGCTTAGCACTGGCTATCTCAGCTGCGATTACTCCGCAAGTAATGGCAGCAGAAGAAGTCAATCTGACGCCGCTACTGATTGAAGACAGAGGCATAGCCGCAGGCCGCAACCCTTACGCAGAGCCCGATGCGCCTTATAAAGCCAAACGCCTATCTGATAGCCGCCAGGTTCGTGATATTGCTGACACCCCCCACACGATGACGGTTATCACCAAAGAGGTGATTGAAGAATCAGGAAAAACAGAATTAAAAGACCTCTTAAGTGCTCAACCCGGTATTACGCTGGGAACAGGCGAAGGCGGGAACTCCTTTGGTGATCGTTATATTATCCGTGGTTACGAAGCTCGCAATGATGTTTACACAGACGGCCTGCGCGACCCGGGGCTGATTACACGAGAAACCTTTGCACTCGAACAAGTTGAAATTTCAAAAGGCCCTAATTCCACATTCGCTGGCCGTGGCTCCACTGGTGGCTCCGTAAACAGTGTTACAAAGAAAGCGAGTCAAGCTGAAAGTTTCACGACACTGCAAGGAGGCTTAGGCACAGATAAGTACAAACGATTTACACTGGATACTAACCAAGCCGTCAACGAAGACCTAGCCATACGATTCAACGCATTGTTCAGCGATGCAGATATACCCGACCGAGCTCCTGCAGCAGAACAACGCCAAGGGGCCTTGTTATCGGGCGTTTTACAAGCCACCGATACCCTAAAAATCTCAGCGGATTATTATCACTTTCGCGGAGATGATCTCAGCGATGCAGGAACCTTCTTGGTAGACGGTAAGCCAGACAACCAGGTCAAATATGTAGGACAAGATGGTCTGGATTTCCAGGACACCGCTGCCGACATTTTCACGCTAAAGTTTGATGCTGATTTAACTGACGACATTCGACTCGAGAATAAGAGCCGTATTGGCCAAACAGAAAACAATTATATCATCTCGGCTTACAGCAAGCGCCGCGGCAGCCTACGCTCATTCACGGGGTGGCAAGAAAATGATTATATCGGCAATCAAACCAACCTGATCATTGACAAGAAACTAGGTGATAGCCGCCATACCATCATCGCTGGAATTGAGTATGCCAATGAAAAAACCAAAGCTGGACGCTATACCGTCACTACTGACAGTGTAACCATTGATCCTTATAACCCAGACAATAGTAGCTGGAAAGGAACCACCAATCGTGATCCATCTCGCACAGAGCTTGAGCTGAAAACCGTTTCAGCCTACTTAATGGACACGGTGACATTCAGTCCTCAGTGGGAACTATTCGGCGGTGTTCGTTATGATTACTTTGACTACGACATGTGGGCAGCAGCTCGTACCAACAGGGACGGCTCCATCACGCCAGAAAAAGAGTATAGCTTTAGCGATGGTTTTCTAAACGGACATCTGGGCGTGGTCTATTCACCTTGGGACAATGGTAACATCTACGCCAGCTGGAGCACTTCATCCAATATCAATGGCGGAGAAGCTGACGCAGGTACTAACTGTGGCTATGGGGGACTCTGTTCAGATAGTGATGGTAACTACAAAAATGCTGACCCAGAGCAATCGACCAACGTTGAATTAGGCACAAAGTGGAACCTAATGAATGAAAAACTGCTACTCACTGCAGCAGTTTTCCGTACGACCAAGGATAAGGTCATAGAAGGTGGAAGCAACTCTTACGAAAGCGGCGGATCATTAAATACCGGTAAAAATCGCGTCGAAGGTATTGAATTGGGGCTGTCCGGCAACCTGACCCCCAAGCTAAGTGCACAAGCGGGTATTGCCATAATGGATTCAGAAACATTGAAATCCTATAACGAAGAAAATATCGGTAAGCCTAAAGCCAACTTTGCTGAGCAAAGTGCCAACCTACAGCTGAAGTATCAAGCCACACCTCGCTTTGCCTTCGGTGGTACGATGACATACTCCAGCGAGATTTTTGGAGGCCAACCGGACACTGCGGCTCGAACGTCCATTGAGCTGGATGGTTATACGGTCTACGATCTTTTTGCGAGCTACCAATTTAACGACCAACTCAGCCTAAGGGCGAACATCCAAAACCTGACCGATGAAGACTACTACACCGCGGTTTACCGAGGTGGGAGTATTGTATATATCGGTGATGGCCGCTCAGCCAACGTCAATCTCATCTATAAATTCTAACCCGTTGGGGGCATTAGCCCCCTTTCCTCGTTGGATATAACCCACACATGATAATTCGAATTCAAAAGCTGCTCACAAAGAGCGCTGTTGACCAGCTTCGTATTCACCTTGACCAAGCACAATGGGAAGATGGTCGTGCCACAGCAGGCACCCAAGCAAAGGATCAAAAACGTAATCAACAAATCCCTCAGCAAAGTGAAATAGCTCAGCAAATAGGCGATTTTATTCTAACGGCGTTATCTCAGCACCCCACGTTTATTGCGGCCGCCTTACCGTTAAAAATTTACCCACCGATGCTAAATCGATATGAACAGGGGGAAACTTATGGGCTGCATGTCGATAATGCGATTCGTATCGTGCCTGGAACACCGGTTCGAGTAAGAACCGATCTCTCTGCCACCCTATTTCTGAGCGAGCCTGATGAATATCAAGGCGGTGAATTGCAGATAGAAGATAACTACGGCACTCACAATGTAAAGCTTGCAGCTGGTGATATGATCCTCTACCCCTCCACCCGTTTGCACCAAGTGACACCTGTCACCCAAGGTTGCCGCACCAGTGCTTTTCTTTGGTTACAAAGCATGGTGCGTAGCCATGAACAGCGTGAAATACTATTCGATCTTGATCAAAGTATTCAATCGCTAACGCCCATTCATGGCCATGAACACCCTGATGTGATGCGTCTTACCACCACTTATCACCGACTCATTCGCCAATGGTGCGATACTTGATACTGGAGCAGCCATGCACTACCCATCCACACTAACACAAATCCCCCGCGATCTTGTTAGTCTAAGCGACTATGAGCGGTACGCTAAACGCCACCTATCCGGTGCAATTTACGACTATATTTCAGGCGGCGGTGCTGACGAAGTTACCCTCAAGCGCAACCGCAAAATTTTGGATCAATATTTCATACAGCCGAGAGTTTTGCAGGATGTAACCAAAGGAACAACCGCAACCCGCCTTTTAGGTGAATCGTTTCGCCACCCCATTTTGCTTGCACCGGTAGCATTTCAAAAAATCGCTCACCCAGACGGAGAACTGGCCACAGCTGCTGCCGCAAGCTTACTCGAGGCAGGGATGGTGGTAAGCACATTGGCCTCTGAGTCGATTGAAAATATTGCCCAAACACTTAAGTCGCCAAAGTGGTTTCAGCTATACTTTCAGCAAAGTAAAGCGTTTACATTAGAGCTGATTAAACGCGCAGAAGCGGCTGGCTATACCGCCTTAATCGTAACTGTCGACGCGCCACTACATGGCATTCGTAATCGCGCTCAACGAGCAGGGTTCCAGCTACCTAAAGGCATCGAAGCCGTCAATTTAAGAGATCGCCCTCCCTTACCTGAAGCGATACTGGATCCTAATGAGAGTATTGTTTTCCAAGGGATGATGACCGAAGCTCCCACCTGGAATGAAATTGAGTGGCTTATCAAAAACACTCAACTGCCTATCATTCTCAAGGGTGTTTTACATCCTGCCGATGCGCTACGCGCTAAAGATATGGGAGTCTCTGGTATCGTTGTATCTAACCATGGCGGGCGGGTGCTGGATTGCGTCCCAACCGCCATTGAGATGCTGCCTGTTATCAGATCTCATGCTGGGGATGATTTTTTACTCCTAATGGATGGTGCTATCGAGCGAGGTACGGACGTATTTAAAGCGATCGCTCTCGGTGCAGATGCCGTAATGGTCGGGCGACCCCAAATCTATGCATTAGCAGTTGCAGGATCCTTAGGCGTAGCGCATATGTTGCGCATCATTAGAGAAGAACTGGAAGTCACTATGGCTTTAGCCGGAACCTCAAACGTATCGGATATTCGCCAAGCAATACTCTGGCAAGGCGGGTTTCAAAGGCTATAGATCTTTAATATAAATGCCCCTAGAATCGGTTGGTCTGCCTCGGCCCCTCCGAGGAGCAGCGTTTGTGAGGCCATATGCTTTCAGCTTTGTTTCGACCGCTCTCATTCATTTGTATTCTTGGGGTATTTGGCACCGGATGCTCTGAAGCACCACCTCCTACTCGTGCTCAGAAGCCCACTCGCCAACACTTAGTCGAGGCAATTCACGCCCAACCTTCTATTAACTCAATCATACGAGAAAGAGCTGGCACGCTAAAAGCCATCCGCGAAATACAGGTCTTCAATCAGGAGGAGGGACGCATTATTGAGATGCCTTTCTTCGAGGGAGATACGATTAACAAAGGAGATCTTATTGTTCGCTTGGATGATCATTTACTGAAAGCTCAACTGCAACGGACACAAGCAATAAGACGCAAAGCCGAAAAAGATCTACAGCGTGTTCGTAGCCTCAATCAGCGTAAACTTACTTCAGTGACTGACTTAAATGATGCTGAGACGGCGCTTGAAATTGCAAAAGCTGATGAGCAGCTTCTCCAAACGCGACTTGACTACACCCGCTTATATGCCCCTATCAGTGGGATTGTCAGTGAGCGGCTAAGTGAAACTAACAATATTGCCGAGCGCTATACCCACCTACTTACCCTATCTGACCAAAGTGCTTTAGTCACTGAAGTACCGATTTCAGAGCTATTGCTGAATCAACTATCTATCGGTGATGAGGTTGATATTCGTATCGATGCGCTTACGCACTTAAACACCCTTAAAGGGGAAATCACACGCATACACCCTAATCTAAACCCTATAACACGCACAGGCACTGTAGAAATATCAATTAATCCGGTTCCCTCAGGAGCAAGACCCGGACAATTAGCCAGAGTAACGCTCAATACCCAAACTGCTGAGCGACTACTCGTCCCCTTCTCCTCGTTACGTAGAGATGCGCAAGGAGATTATTTATTCATTTTGAACAACCAACAGAAGGCGAAAAAATCCTACATAAGAACAGGTGAACGAATTGCAGAAAGCATTGAGGTTCTGGAGGGGCTAAATGCAGGCGATCAAGTTATCACAAGAGGTTTTACTAACCTAAAATCAGGTACTGATGTCACGCTCGTCAAATCCGCACAAGGTACTTTACCGTGAGTAGCCCCCAAAGAGGATTAGCCGCCTGGTCGATTCGTCACCCTGTAGGCGTCAGTATGATAGCGCTTGCCGTCATTGTCTTGGGTATGTTTGCACTAAGTAAACTGGCGATAGATCTGCTTCCCCATATCATTTACCCAGAGATCCGTGTACGTATCACCGACTCAGGCGTTCCTTCAACTGTCATGGAAGATAAAATAACTCGACAATTGGAGGAACAACTCGCCATTACTGAAGATGTCATCAGCATTCAATCGAATACCAGTCGGGGCTTAAGCACCGTCGATCTCGCCTTTGAGTATGGCAAAGATATTGATATAGCACTGCGGGATGCCAGCACACGTTTGGATAGAGCCAAACGTTTTTTACCTGACTCAATTGACCCACCCGTCATCTACAAACTTGACCCTTCACAAATTCCCGTCATGGAGTTTGTCATTAGTTCACCACTGAGAGAAACCATAGAGCTGAGGCGTTGGGTAGACCACCAACTGAGTAAGTGGTTTATTAATCTGCCCGGTGTTGCTGCAGCGGAAGTGGGAGGCGGCGTTGAAAGAGAGATACAAGTCATTCCCGATCAAAAACGACTAGCCGGCTTAGGCCTCACCTACAAAGACCTTACCAATGCCATCCAAAAAGCCAATAGCGACGAACCGATTGGGCGCATTCAGATGCCATCCAATGAAATCACCGGACGCATCCAAGGGCGTATTCACTCACTTGATCAATTACGCCAACTGCCTATTAGCCAACAGAATGGACAAATTTTCTACCTCAGTGATGTAGCACGCGTTATTGATCATCAAGAAGATGAGCGGATTTTGATTCGAGCAAATGGTATTAGCGGTATCAAGTTATCTATTCAAAAACAGCCAACCGCCAACACAACCGCTGTGGCCGAGATTGTACAACAGCGACTGGAATGGCTAACAGAGCAAGGAGTGATACCGCAGGATGTTGAGATTATACCGGTAGCTGATCAGTCGGTTTATATTGTGCAATCCCTTAAAAATGCCACGCTTGCGGCAATCAGCGGCGCTTTGTTAGCAATGGCGGTCGTTTATATATTTTTAGGCAATTTAAGACGCACGGTCATTATTGGCAGCGCGATCCCCATTGCCGTCATGTTTACCTGTATTTTAATGGGATTAGGCGGTCTAACACTCAATGTTATGACCCTAGGCGGCTTGGCATTAGGCATTGGAATGTTAGTCGATAACACCATTGTGATGTTAGAAAACATTTACCGCCACCAAGCCGATAATGAACCCTCGAAAGAGGCCGCAACCACAGCGGCAACCGAAGTTAACGGTGCTATTGTGGCCTCGACCTCCACCAACCTGTCAGCCGTTTTGCCCTTTCTATTTATCGGCGGATTAACAGGGTTACTTTTCCGAGAGCTGATTTTCACCATTTCAGCCGCTATTTTTGCGTCAATGGTTATCGCGCTGACGCTAGTTCCCGCCTTTGCCGCTAAAGTAACAACTCTAAGCCGAAACCGTTTTAGAGTATGGTTCGACCATAAAATTGACACGTTACAAACATGCTACGCATGTTTAATCACCAGACTACTCCCGCTTCGTTGGCTCATCGTTTTGCTTTTTTGCAGCGGACTAGCGCTTAGCCTTCCTGTTTTTCTATCCGGCAAGCAAATATTCTTACCCAAACTAGATGACGGGCGTATTCGTATTACCCTATTAGCCGATAGTGGCGTATCGCTTGATGAGATGAATAGCCGCACCCAACAAATTGAATCCCTCTTTGCCGCCCAACCTGAAACCGACACGCTGTTTACCTTAGTTGGAGGCTCCGTATTTGGCCGCACCGCAAGAGAGATCCCTAGCCGCTCCACAATCATTGCTCAACTCAAACCTCTGTCACAACGCACCCTGACAAGTGAAGAGTGGATTGCCAATATGAAGCGACAGATTGCACAGATGCAATTGGCAGGTTTTACCGTGCGCATGTCACAAAGGGGTATACGCGGCATTCGAACCAACAGCGGTGACGACGACATCAGCCTACGACTGCAAGGAAATGATCTCTCAACAATGAAGTTATTAGCTGATGACCTGACTCAGAAAATGCGCGATATCCGCGGCCTTAAAAACATCTCTCACTCTGCAGAAGAGGAGCAGTTTGAACTTGCGATTACATTAGATAGGCAACGTGCCGTCCAACTAGGCCTAGATATTCAGTCACTTACTCAGGCGGCTCGGATCGCTTTGCAAGGCAGCGTCATTAGTGATTTTCTGGATGGCGACCGCAGCTACGATATTCGCTTACGCTTAGCTCAAGAGGAGATAGCCACACCTCAGGATTTAGACGCCATCCTGCTTTTTCCTGAGAACAAATCTCAGCAACCGGTTTATTTAGGTCATGTAGCCGATATCACGCTGATAGAGACACCCGCCTCTATCAAACGCGACAACCAGATGAGGATTATCGAACTCACTGCTACGCTAAGTGAAGAAACCACGCTAGGAGAAGCTATAACTGAATTGCGTCAGCTTCGACAAAACTTCCCTTTACCCGAAGGTTACACGTTATATGACGGCGGTTCAGAGCAGGCATTACAAGCACAGCAACAGCTCACCCACGTACTCTTGTTACTGGCACTCTTTCTTGTATTTGTCGTCATGGCTATTCAATACGAGTCATTACTGAACCCATTGATCATTATTATTAGTGTGCCTTTTGCAGCCTGCGGTGTCTCATTGGCAATCTACTTTTTAAAATTGCCCCTATCCATGCCTATATGGCTCGGCATGATTATGCTCATTGGTATCGTGGTAAACAATGCTATTTTATTAGTGGAGTATATAGAACTTGCGCGAATCAAAGGGAAGTCACTCGATCATGCGGTACGGGAAGCCGCTCGCCTTCGCCTGCGTCCCATTCTGATGACCACACTCAGTACTGTTGTAGGGATGCTGCCTCTGGCTTTAGGGTGGGGAGAAGGTGCCGAAATGCTTCAACCCTTGGCAATAACAGTTGTTTGGGGCCTCAGCTTTTCCATGCTGGTCAGCCTCATCTTAGTACCCATGATGTATAAGCTATTCCACGAATTCAGGCGCACCTAGGCTCCTAATGGCCAGTTAAGTGCGTTGATTTTGCTAAGACCAGTACAGGGTACTGAGTGCATCAGTCCAAACGGGTTACCTGCGTCTAATCTCTTGACTTTAGTCCGGCCTGTTTGGTGTGTACCATAGGCCGTTTATGGTAACCCTATGAATTTAAAAAGATATGAACGCACATTACCAAGCCTTACCCGATAAAGTAAAAAAACTCCTGCGCCCTGAAGCGGATGGTTCAGGCCTCAGTCTGCATACAAAAAAAGGGGTAATGATTAAGCTAGGCGGTGCCTTTCTGTTGTTTTTGTGTGTTCAGTCGCTGGTCTTAAGTGTGGTGCTGGAAGGGCATGAAGGTGCTTTTTACGGCGTACTTACATTGATTAGCGCTTTTACCGGTTTCTATCTATTTGGTCAGTCACACCGACTGGTGTTTGATAGGATGACGAATCGGGTGTTTCTGCAGCGGTCTGCTTGGTGGCGAGCAGAGCAGATGATAGACGCCCATCACGCAGAAACGGTAGAAATACTGCTAACCCGCGGAGAAAGCAACCAACGTCTACAGGTGAGCCTCTTAAACCAATTGTATGTGTTTGATCAGCCTAGTGATGCGCATGCGTTAATGGACTACCTTCAGCAACAGTTTCGTGTCGTGGCGCTTGAGCAAATCAGTGATTGGCCCAATAAGCACCCGTGGCGGGCTGAAGGAGCTGCCCCTCATGCTATTAAACCGGTCCCTGAGAAAACTTCAGCCAAGGTAGAACCTCCTTTATATAAATCTAGTTTAGTGGTACCCATCTGGTCACGCGGAGCATTGTTAAAGCTAGCTTTGCCTATTCCTGTATTTAGTGTGCTAGCGGCGCTTATAGAGTCTGGGGTGTTGTTATGATTTTTAAAGTACACTCACCCAATCGCGCCAGCTATCGACAAGATCTGTTTTCACGCATTCTATTAAGTGGGCTGGGCGCTGTTATTTTGTTGGTGGGTCTATTAAATATCTATTTTGCTGCAGGCCCCGGCGATTTACCGTTTTGGGCGATTGGCCTGATCACCACACTGGGCTGGCACGCTACCTTTACTCACTACAGAGTAAGGGTAAACCTACAAACCCGTAAAATAGTGTTGAAAGCCTCTAGTATCTACCCCATTTTTTACCGTGAATATAATTTAAACGACGTACTTGGGTTTAGAGTGATTAGCCGTGGTGCAAAGAATCTGCCTTACCAGGTCGTGATGATGTGCAAAAATGGTGAGCAGGTGGCGATCAGTAATCTTCGCTATCCAGCCTATGCAAAGCAAGTCGCACAAGAGTTTGCTGACTTTACACACCTGCCTGTGACGGTGGATATGATTTAGGTTTCTAGACACAACAATCCCATCACTTACCTACCGCTGAAAAGCAAAACGCCCGAAAAATATCGGGCGTTTACTTAGAACCTATATAAGGGTTGGACAGACTGTAAGATTACTTCTTGGTTTGGTCTTCGTTCATCAGATGACGAACTTTGAAGAACCCCCACACCATCACCGCAGTCATGCCTGCCACACCCAGAAGGCTAGGCCAGAGAGTTTCAAAAGCATAAGGATCAATACCAAACATAACCACACCTCATTGAGAATTCTTTTTAACGTTGGTAACAGATTACACGGCAACACATTAGAAAAAATTGATATGGCTCAACACTTCTACCTGATATTTCTTAACCACAAGTAACCACATGATTTAAAAGAATTTTATATCACCCATCATTAACTTAGCAGATCAAACACTTGATCTAAGTCAAAAGTTTCCCTCCCGCCCTCTACCCCACGAGCTCGCAGTTAGCAGCCTGGAAGGCTTATCGATAAATATAAACTTTATGAATTATCAAAATTAAGTAAAGATTTACTAAAAATTATTTTTGTTTATTCATATATGCAAAAATTTAAAATTAAATTTCTATATATAACAACAAATTATAAATTTTACTAAGAAGCATTTATAACGCAGAAAATTTTTATTTATTCGTTATAAATCAATAATTTAAATAGAACAAAAAACCTTTAAAAACTTGACTTAAAATCAATATATAATATAAAATAATCATTAAGATTTAACGATTAATCAAAAAAGGTGAAAGACAATGCAAGAGAGAGAAATAAAACTTCTTTTTAATGCGGGTGTTTTTGAATCTTGCCAAGCAACACCTGTTGCTATGTCACGAGGATGGACACTGAAATTTATCGTTAAAGACGCGAGCGTAATCACGCTGGATCTTCAGAGAAGTAAGAAAGAGAGGGAATTTAAAAGTCTGGACGGAGCTGCTGCCGTCGCTAAACGAATAGGGTTTGAGTGGTTAAATGTGCATATTGGTGAGCTAGAATGGAGAGAAAAAGTATAAGGCGTTTGCACTAACAAACGCCTTTAGTATCGAGAAATCAGATAATCTGACCGGCTTCTAACTCTTGCGGGGTGGCCAGTCTGACATCAACAATTTCTACATCAAACGTCAGTGATTGGCCGGCATAAGGGTGATTGGCGTCAACGGTCACGTAATCGTCGCCGACTTCCAAAACAGAGACAAGCTCCTGCTCGCCTGACTCATTTGTCATCTGACACATGAACCCTGGCTCAACACCTTCGATACCAGCAAAGAGCTGAGGATCAACATCATAGACCTTCTCTTCATCACGAGAGCCATAGGCTTGCTGAGGAGCTAAGGTGATTTTAAAGGTATCTCCAGCGCTTTTTCCTTCCATTGCCTCTTCCAAACCTGGAACAATATTCCGATGGCCATGAAGATATGGAATAGCGTTACCTGCACGGGAGCCATCTAGGACCTCGCCTTGATCATTGATCAACGCATAGTGAAAAGAGACAACATGGTTTTCTGTAATTTGCATGCAATGCTTCCTTAATGGTGGAGCCGTTCGCTCATCCATCGGCCTAATGTGTTAAGTGATTCAATGGATACTTCGTGCCCCATAGGAAACGTTTTCCACTGTGGCTTATAACCCACTTTACTGAGTTGCTCCACCGCAGACTCTCCCATCGCCAAGGACACAACATCATCCATAGTGCCATGAAGCGCAATGATGGGTAGATCTTTCACTGCGCTTGGAGCGACCTCATCTAAATGGCGAGGTAAGTAAGTCGACATAGCAGCAATTCCGCCAATTTTCTGTGGGTAAGTCAGACCGGTTTCATAAGCTACGGCGCCCCCTTGAGAAAAGCCCACCAATAAAATCCGTTCAGGTGCAATCCCTGCTGCAGTCTGAGCCTGAATAATAGCGCTAATGCTATCCACAGAAGATCGCAGCTCATCACGACTAATCTCCCGGCCATTATTATCCATGCTAAGAATGTCATACCACGAACGCATCACCCAGCCTCCATTGATCGTCACCGGGCGTTCAGGTGCATTAGGGAAAAGAAAGCGTATTTTAAGCTCTTCCGGCAATCTCAAATAAGGTATCGTGGGAGGAAAATCAGCGCCATCTGCACCTAATCCATGCATCCAGATAACAACGGCATCACACACAGGAGCCGTTTCAACCGTTAGCATATCGATCATGGTTGCAACCTCGTGATATGCCACTGATCAGCTTCACGGTCATAACGAAACCGATCATGCAAACGGCTTTCACGCCCCTGCCAAAACTCAAATACATCGGGTATCAGACGATAACCGCCCCATCTTGCAGGTCGTGGTACTTCATTTTCGCTATGTAGTGTTTCAAGCTCAGCCACTCGACGCTCTAAAAGCTCACGAGACTCAACAGGTTGGCTTTGATGGGAGGCCAGCGCGCTCAGCTGGCTACCTAGTGGTCGGGCATGAAAGTATGTATCAGCCTGCTCGCCGCTTAGCGTTTCTACCCGCCCTTTAATACGGATCTGTCGCTCCAACCCATACCAGTAAAACAGTATTTCTGCCTGAGGATTTTCGGCTAGCTCTTTCCCTTTCTGGCTTTCCTGATCGGTGTACCAACAAAAACCTTCACGATCAAAATGCTTCAGCAACACGATTCTCGCTGAAGGGCGCCCCTGCTTATCAGCCGTCGCTAACGTCATTGATGTCGCATCATCGGGCCTTGCTCGACAAGCCACATCAAACCACTTGGAAAATTGCATAACGGGATCGTGACTTAAGTCGCTTCGGCTGACGCCCTGAGCAAGATACTCTCGTCTGAGTTGACTGATATCTGCCGTAAAATCTGACATAGTTGCCCTCCTTTTGAATCGCTCTACTATAACGAATTCTCCTGTAGACGGCATCTTGAATAACCGAGTCACGATAGCCATCATCGGCAAAAATCTGGCATACTGCCTTCTCAATTTCGTTCAGAAAACACTCTATGACCAAGCAGGACGATCAGTTGATACAACCGGAAAAGTTTTGGATCTGTTCTGAATGTGACCTCTTATTGAACCGGTGTGCTGTACCCGATCAATTTGAAGCACACTGCCCACGCTGCCAATCGACTCTGGTTGCCAGTAAGCATCGCTCCATTGAGAGAACATTGGCGCTGGCCATCGCGGGTTTAATACTCTTTTTTCCTGCCAATCTCTTTCCCATACTGTCACTCAATGCACTCGGTTTATCACAATCAGAGACTATTTTCACATCAGTTAAGGCTTTGTACGATAGCCATCTGTATGCTGTCTCTGGACTAGTGCTGCTATCCGCCATTGTCGTACCGTTGTTCAAACTCCTACTGCTCATTTATCTCAGCAGCTGCTTACTGTTACACAAGCCTGCTCCCTTACTGAGTTGGGCAATGAAAAGTTATCAACAGATGGATAGTTGGGGAATGTTAGAGATTTATATGTTGGGAATCCTCGTATCTATTATAAAACTGGTTGATGTCGCAGAAGTGACCCCCGGCATTGGTTTATACAGCCTCACAGGGTTAATCATTACAACGCTATTAACCTCAACACAGCTGGACAAACATCGCTTTTGGAGACGAATCGAACAACTGGAGCGCAGAACATGCAACAATCAGCGCTAAGCCGTGGGCTTATTACCTGCCATTGCTGCAATAAACCCGCCCACTTACGCCACGAGGGTCAAAAATGCAACCGCTGTGGGACGCGACTTCATGCAAGAATCCCAAACTCCCTCACCTATACATGGGCGCTATTGGTGGCATCCGCTGCGATGCTGTTGCCCGCTAACCTATTACCGATTATGACATTCAAATCCCTCGGTCAAGGAGATCCTGCTACGATCATGCAGGGGGTCATACAACTGCTAGAGCACGATATGCTCTGGATAGCCTTGGTCGTGCTCACGGCATCCATTATCATACCGCTGCTTAAAATCGTTGGACTCGTTATATTACTGTTGACGGTTCAAATGGGATGGACCACCAATGTACATCAAAAGATGCTCATGTATCGCTTCGTAGAGTGGATTGGACGCTGGTCTATGCTGGATATATTTGTTGTCGCCATCTTAGCCGCGATTGTTCAGCTAGGGAACCTCGCCAGTGTCGTTGGCAATACAGGCGCTACCGCTTTCGCTGCAGCCGTTATTTTAACGATGCTGGCTGCTAATAGTTTTGATACTCGTCTCATTTGGGATAAACATCTGGAGCTTTCTGAGGCTGACACATGAGTGACCAAGACCCAGTAATTACACGCCGCCATCTCCCTTCTGCTATTTGGTTTTTACCATTATTAGCGGCCATTATTGCAGGCTGGCTGGTCTATAAAAACTATAGCGATAAAGGCGTGGAGATCGATATCATCTTCGATTCAGCCGCCGGCTTAGAAGCCAATAAAACCAAAGTGCTTTATCGAGGCTTGCCTGCGGGTGTTGTCAAAGAGCTGACAATTGACCAAGACCTTAGACGTGTCAAAGCGCGCGTTGAAATGGTGCCTGAAACTGCCGATACACTCACCCATAACGCACAATTCTGGCTCGTAAAGCCTCAAGTCTCTCTCTCGGGCGTAAGAGGGCTGGAAACATTACTGTCCGGGCACTATATTGGCTTTCAACCGGGTCTTGAAGGGGATACGCAATCCCGATTTGAGGCACTTGATCAACCACCGCCACCGGTTAAAAACTCTAGTGGACTGTATCTCACCTTAGTGGCTGATAGCGCCCGTTCCGTTTATCAAGGTGCAAAAGTTTATTACCGAGATATCGAGGTAGGCGAAGTCTTAAGCCATGCCCTTAGTCCTGACGGAAAGCAGGTACAGATTGAGACCTATATTGAGCCCCATTTTACCTATTTAATCAAAACGAACACCCGATTCTGGAATGCCAGTGGCATTAAAGTTAAAGCTGACCTGCCTAAACTGGATATACAAATTGGATCATTGGCCTCGATTATCGCCGGGGGGATTCACTTCTCTACGCCCGACGAAACAGCTAAACAGGCAGACAATGGGCTGACATTTTCCCTTTATGATGACTATGAAGATGCTCAAGATGGCATTCCTGTCACTCTGCGCTTTCCTGGGGCGACCAATCTTTCTGAAGGCACATTAGTGGAAAGCCAAGGCATCACCATTGGGCGCGTTACTCAAGCTGTGCTAACCGATGACTTTCAACATTTAGATGCTCACTTACTGATCGACCCTCGGGCAGCTGACATGCTCAGAGAAGGCTCTCGGTTTTGGCTGCAAAAGCCCGAGATTTCCTTACAAACGTTAAGTTCAGTCAGCACGCTACTCAAAGGCAGCTTCATTGAAATGGAACCGGGCCAAGGCTCGAAAAAGCGTGACTTTACTGCACTCGACTTTGCCCCTGCTAAGCACCAGTTGCGAAATGGAACCACAATTGAACTACGCACCAGTTCATTAGGCTCTATAGACAAAGGCTCGCCTATTCTCTTTCGTCAACTACCGGTGGGTGAAGTCATCGATTATCAACTATCGGATAACGGCAAAGAGATCATTATCAAGGCGGCTATAGAGCAGCGTTACCAACATTTGATTAAGCCCACCTCTCGCTTCTGGAACGCCAGCGGCGTACGTATCAATGCCTCTCTGGAGCAAGGTGTCCAGCTAACCACGGAGTCGGCTTCTGCTTTGTTTCGGGGTGGCATCGCCTTTTTTAACCCTGTCACTGGGAATAAGACAAAACAGCCCGCGCATTACTCTTTATTTTCCAGCTACCATGCAGCATCCGATCATGGAAAACTCGCAGACAGCCAATACAAAAATGCGTTACGGATCCGATTACACACTGAATCAGCTGGCGGTTTATCCCCGGGCGATCCTATCCTTTACAAACGGTTTAAGGTGGGTGAATTAGTAGAAACCGTCTTAGACAAGGATGGCAAAAGCTTAACTATTTACGGTCTGATCGAGGCCCCTTATCGCCACTTGATTAATGATGGCAGCCGTTTTTGGGATACCAGTGGTGTAACCGTCAAAGGAACGCTCAAGGAAATTGATATTCGCACAGAGTCCCTAGCTTCACTCGTCAGCGGCGGCGTGGCTTTTGAGAACGACTTCGTTGGAGAGAAAGTGTCCTCCAACCACCTATTTACCCTGTACCCCGATCGTACCAGCAGTATTGAGCAACCCCTGCGAATAGAAGTGGACTTTCCTGCAGGAAGAAATATCAAGCGACACGCTGATGTCCGCTACAAAGGTCAGATTATTGGCAAGGTGAGCGATGCACGCGTAATCAACAGCGGCACACAGATCAGAGCAGGGATTGATCTGTTTAGAGATGGGCACTTTTTAGCAGCGCAAGGCAGCAGTTTTTGGGTTGTAGAGCCTGTGATCAGGCTTAGCGCCATCGAAAACCCCGCAGGCGTGCTGACAGGCAACTATATTGAGTCTATGAACGGACAACGAGGGGGCAAGGCACAGTTTAAATTTACCGGCTTAACTAAGCCACCGTCTTTCCAAAATCTGTCAGGCCTGAATATCACGATCCAAGCCCCTGATTTAGGCTCTATTATCAAAGGCAGTCCGATTTTATACCGCAAGATGCCTGTTGGCAGCGTGACGGGCTATGACTTGACCTCTAATGGTAAATACGTGGAAATTTTTATCAATGTGAAACCCGAATACGCCACTCTGGTCAAACAAGATAGCGTATTTACTAATGCCAGTGGCGTAAACGTGGACCTATCGCTACTCGGTGGCTTAAACGTACGCGCTGACAGCTTAGAAACCATTATCGGAGGGGGATTAAGCTTTACTTCCCCTGAGGATAGCCCTCCCGCACAATCTGGAGCATTATTTAACATTGATGAGATGTGACCTGAACATTTTTCAGCCGTTAACTTATTCACATGTAGCAGCGCTACTGCTTTCGCTTTTATTGCTAACGGGCTGCCAACAAGGAGGCACTCGGCCATTTCATATCAAAAACCTCGGTAAATCCGATATTGATATGGTGACTGATGCGCATATGCAGGAACTTAATACACTGGCAAAAGCCCTGATGATTAAGCTCTATAAGCTCAACCCAAGAGAACTCAAGAAAGCCCCTAAAGGTACGACCATTGCGAAGCGAGTTCAGCAGCTATTTGGTATGCCTCGCACCGTTCGCTTCACTGAATTAGGGAACGCTTACGGAAACAGTGCCATTCCTCTTACTTTTAACCCCGACTTCCAAGGTGATCGCGTGTTTGCTCTGATGGCAGGCGTTGCAGGCATGATTCATACTTCTTACAACTTCCAAGATGAGTTCTTCATGCTGGACAAACTCGACCAGCAGAAAATATATAACTGCGCGAGGAATTTAGAGTCTATCGCGTGGTTACTAAATAATCGTCGTGATGGCCATGGGAACTTACTGTTATTGAGTAATAGCATTGACGGGGAGACCCGTATTAGCAACCTGAGCTTCGAGCGCTTATTTGGGAAAATGATCTCTTTGCAGGATATGATGGCCCGACTGATCGCCGATCAGAACAATCGAGCCATTAACAAAGTGTTACATGGCGTGGCTTCAACGACACTCCTGCCGATTTAAAAGCCTAGGATGAACGACTGCTTTCCATCGAGCGAATAAAAGCATCCGATTCTTGAATCGAGCGCTGCATATCATTAATCAACCGGTCAATGTTTTGGCGTATTCCCGCAAACTCACCTTTCAGCGCCCCAACAGCTCGGGCATTGAGGTTATGTTTGAGGTATAAAACATTATCATTCAGCGCGGTAAGGACAGGCTTCATACGTTTTTCCGCGCGCTTCATCACGTACACCAGCTCACCATATCTGCGCTTGGTATCTTTGAGTTGTTTAGCACTCTGTGCCCTTAAATTCTCGCTTTGATATTGGCCAAGCTCCTCTTCCCACTCTTTAAAAAGGGCTTCAGCGACACTTTCA
Organism: Neptunomonas concharum; assembly: GCF_008630635.1. Lineage (NCBI taxonomy): Bacteria > Pseudomonadati > Pseudomonadota > Gammaproteobacteria > Oceanospirillales > Oceanospirillaceae > Neptunomonas > Neptunomonas concharum. Next base: position 2,933,893 of record NZ_CP043869.1, read on the forward strand.
ACACTATCGATACGCTCAGACACCTGCTCGGCAGCTTCAGCGCTTTGGTCATATTCCTCTTTTAATCGGTTGTAGAGCACATCAAGCTCTCCGCCGCTAAACTGAACAACGGCCCGGTATTGTTCCAGAGCATCCCGAAACTGCTCCTGAGCCTCACCTTGAGCATCTCGCGCCTCTTCAACCCGATCCACCAAAATATCGCGCTTATGTACACCGACCTTTTCCATAGCCGAGTAATATGCACTTTGACACCCAGACAACAAAATAACTGCCGCCATGAACACGATGCGTTTCAACATAGAATTAACTCCTCAAGCCTCGCGGCAATGCGCCAAGGGCTGATTAATCTGAATCTGACTAATTTTATGGTTTTCATTGAGCATCAGGGTAACATCAGCCCTATCAGGCATTTCACCCAACATAGAGCGGGTCAGACGCTCGTAATGCTGAATAAAGCGGTTGATTTCTTCCTCGTTCATGATTCTTAGATGGTCGGTAGGCTGCTGGGTATCAAAAATATACTTTACTCTGTCTGCAAGTTTCTTCTCTTGGAGAGAGCGCCACTCATATACCGCCTCCATACTAGGAACCTTAAGCATCACCAGCGTATCTATCATGCTGAAGAGTTCCTGATATTTCTCTTCGATTTGGCGGTTCACATAACGGCGCCAATCACCATTAGCATCTTCCACCCTCTCAAGCATATTGACAGGCTCACTCAGCTGTTGCTGGCTCTGTGGTAAAGCCCCAACACACCAGCCTTCAAACACAATCACATCCACAGGGCCTTGCCACTCTTGCCACACCGACGGTGGGCAGCGGTCATCAATCGACTTATCAAAAACCGGTATCTTAGTGGGCTGATCAGGATCTCCCTTTTTTAAGGAGCGAATAATATCGATACCTAGCTGAACATCATGTGTACCGGGCACACCACGAGTGATGAGTAAAGGATGGACAATTTCTGCCAAGCGCTCCCGTTCGAAACGCGTTTTATACAAGTCATCCAGAGAAAAACCGACAACCTTCAGACCAAAGGCCTCACTAAGAATCACCTCAATCAAATTAAAGAGTGTTGATTTACCAGCCCCTTGAGCACCATTAATTCCAACAACCAATGGTCCATTGTGCTGTTTTTTCCGGCACATTAACCAAGCGCCCAAAGGTACATAGATGGACTCAAACATCTCCACCAAACCTATATCCACTTTGAGAGACGCAAGCGCCGTAGCAAAGGCTTTTTCGACAGACTTAACAGCCTCTTTTCGCTCAGCATGACTCATACACAACTGGTCTTTGGGCCAGAGTACATTCCGATTCATGAACTACCCTTTTCGCCTAGTGACTTCTTAACCATTGAATTATTTCTTTAATCTGAACATCCTCCATTAAAGAAGGCACATGGGGAACCCCGGGCAAACGGTACAGATGTAAATCTGGGTTTTCGGTTTGCATCTGCTCCACGGTTGCCTGATTGAGCACATCAGACGCATCCCCCCAAATCAACATTTGCGGGCAAGATATCATTCGCCATACAGGCCAAAGATCCACATTTTGATCGGAAACCGCGCGAGTGATATCACCAATAGCAGGATCATAATGCTGGGTCCATTCACTGCCATCTTGCCGAAAGCTATGTTGGGTAACATGTGCCCACTGAGATTCTGTCAGGTTTTTTAGGCCCGGGTAGGTCGCTTGCATAAACTGACAGGCTGACGCTAGCGTTGCAAAACGCTTGGGTACTAAGTAATCACCAATACGCTGCAACGACTCTTTTGCAACAAAAGCTCCAATATCGTTGAGTATCAGCTTGCGAATGGGTGTTTGTGGCATAGCAGCCAATAGCATACCGATAATGCCACCCATGGATGTACCTAACCAATCAACCTGCTTAACATTAAGTCGCGCCAGCAAAGCCGTCATATCCGATAAGTATTGAGGCATCCCATAACCTGTGGGATCGGATAGCCAGTCGCTTTCCCCACGTCCAACCACATCAGGGCAGATTACCCGATAATCTCTGGATAAAGCTTTGGCAATTTCATCGAAGTCTCGACTATTACGGGCAAGACCATGAACGCAGACGATAACTCGGTCGTTATCCTGACTCCCCCACTCATGATAAACCATGTTGTGAAAGCCCTTAGCATTTAACCCTTTGACCGATTCTGTTCGCACAGAGTGAATCCTCTTTTGAAGATAGGTTGAAACGTGACCGGCGCTTGTGATGAAGGCCACAATAGATTTGTCTAAGTTAACACGCATCCGAAAATTGTAAAGTTGCGTAAACAATACCCACGTACACCCATAAAACAGTTAAACTATTTTTAGTTTCAAGCACTAACACGATGGAACTAACCCGTTAAGTAGCACTTACGTCTTTGTTCAGGAAAAGAACAGTCATGTCGGATACAGAAAAAAGCAGTTCAACTTCTCCAGCAACTCGACACCTCAAGTGGCTTTTACCCGTAATCTTTTTAATCGTCGCAGGTGGGGGCTTTTACTTGCTCAAATCGACAAAACCTCAGGCCCCGTCAAAGCCTGTGACTGAAAAGGTTTGGTCGGTGCAAACTCAGCCGGTGACTTTTCAAAGCCTCAGTCCTGAAATCATTCTGTACGGGCAGGTAGAGTCACCTCAACTGACCCAATTATCTTCGGCAGTAACCGCCTTTGTGGATGCTGTGCCCGCACGCGAAGGTATTGCTGTATCTAAAGGGGACTTATTAATTCAACTGGACTCAAGGGATGCACAGCTAGTTGTACAGCAGCGCCAAGCAGATTTACACAGCATCCAAGCAAAAATTGATGCGGCCAATATTCAACATGCCTCAGATCAGGCCGCTTTAAAAATTGAACAAAATCTCTACTCACTCGCTGCGAAAACCGTATCTCGCTATCAGGACTTAGTAAAACGCAAAGTAGGTTCAGAAGACCAACTCGATAACGCACGACGCAGTTATCAACAACAGGCACTCTCCTTAAACAACCGCAAACAGGCCATTACATCTTTTCCAGCACAGTTGGCACAACTTGAAGCCGAAAAAAGTCGGATTTCCTCATTATTAGCTACAGCAAAACTCGATCTGGAGCGCACTCAAATCGTGGCTCCCTATGATGCGCGTGTAGCGTCGATTGCCATCGCATCTGGAGATCGAGTACGTAGCGGCGACCCACTGTTGTCCTTATACAACCCCAAAACGCTACAAGTACGTTCACAAATCCCTTCGCGTATATTACCGCAAATCAGGCAAGGGCTGAGTGGGGAGCAAGGGCTAATGGCTCAAGCGAACATTGACGCCACTCCGGTAACATTACGTCTTAGCCGCCTCGCCAGCGAAGTCGATAAAGGCAAGTCCGGGGTTGATGCCCTATTTGAGATAGAAGACGGAAAAATCGCACCCGAACCGGGTCGAACTCTCTCGCTAACCCTGACGCTACCAGCTCAAGATAATATCATTGCTATACCGCCGCTGGCTCTTTACGGAACGGACAGAGTGTATCGGGTTAATGACGGTAAACTTGAAGCTGTCACCGTCAATCGCGTGGGTGATACCCGCGCTACAAACAACCAGCCTTGGGTGTTGGTTACCTCCGAGCAACTCTCAGAGGGCGATAAGATCATCACAACACAGCTTCCTAACGCCATTACTGGCCTCCCTGTAAAGGCGATGGAGTAAACGATGAGCAAGCAAATGGGGCCTTTGCAAAACCTAACTAGCCTGTTTACCGAGCACAGGGTAGCAGCTAACTTATTGATGATTCTGATGATTTTAGGGGGCGTTTGGGGCATCAAGAAGCTCAACACCCAGTTTTTCCCCTCTTTTGAGCTTGATATTATCACGGTCGGCGTCTCATGGAGTGGCGCAGCTGCAGAGGATGTTGAACGTTCCATCATTTTGCCCATTGAAGAGGAGATTCGCGCCATCAATGGCATCGACACCCTCTACTCCACCAGCAGTTTAGGCCGAGCCTCCATTCGCTTGGAACTTGTTGAGGGAGCAGATGTTCAGTACACACTTGATGAAGTAAAGCAGAAAATGGACAGCATTCGTAACTCGCTGCCCTCTGACGCCGAAGAGCCGGTCGTGCAGCGGGTGATACGTTATGAAAATATCGCCTCCATGCTGATCACATCCAGCAAAGCCAACCTAGCAGAGCTTCGCTACTTAGCCAGAAAGTTTGAACGGGAACTGCTCGATAAAGGCATTCGAAAAATTGATTTCTCAGGAATGCCCTCAGAAGAGATTGCTATACAAGTATCCTCTGGGCAACTTAATGCCTTGGGTATGTCACTGAATGACATCGCTACAGACATCAGCCAGCGAAGTTTAGATCTACCGGCAGGTACAGCGGCTAAAAGCGATGGCTCTCGGCAAATCCGTAGCCTGAGTCAACAACGGGATGTCGAAGGTTTTAAACAACTACCTATCATTGCCGATGCGGATGGGCGACTGGTGCGTCTAGGGGATATTGCCGATATCCAATGGCGAGCAGAAGACAAACAGATCGAGCTAAGCTACCAAGGCCAGCCTGCTATTCTCATGGTGCTTAAACGTACCGAAAACGAAGATACGCTCAAAGCCGCGGCCATTTTAGAAAACTGGCTAACAACAGCACGCACCGGACTGCCCGAAGATATTCAACTCATCACCTATGATGAACGCTGGACCCAGGTTCAAGCGCGTATCGACCTACTTCTTAAAAATGGTTTAGGTGGCTTGGTACTCGTCATTGTTATTCTGTTTCTGTTCTTAAACGCACGAGTGGCGTTCTGGGTCACCGTCGGCATCCCTGTGTCTTTTATGGCAACTCTAGCCGTGCTTTACATGATTGGCGGCTCCATCAATATGATCAGCCTATTTGGTCTGATCATGGCACTCGGTATTATCGTGGATGATGCCATTGTCGTGGGGGAGGATACTTTAACCCATGTTCAGATGGGTGAGAGCGGCTTATCGGCTGCCATCGGTGGTGCTCATCGTATGCTAGGGCCGGTTATCGCCTCCTCTCTCACTACCATTGCCGCTTTTTTACCCCTGCTGATTATTGGCGGCACCATCGGCAATATTTTGGTGGATATTCCCACAGTAGTGATCTGCGTTATCCTTGCCTCACTCGTCGAGTGTTTCCTGATACTACCTGGGCATCTGCATCATAGCCTACGTAGCAAAGCCGATTTACATCCATCCAAGATACGTATCGCCCTTGATGCTGGCTTTAATCACTTTAAAGACAAAACGTTTCGTCGCATTGTACAAGCAGCGATCCGCTTCAGATGGGCAACACTGGCTGGCGCACTTGCCATGTTTGTTATTGCCATTGGGCTTATGGCCGGTGGCCGCGTTAAATTTACCTTCTTCCCTGCCGTAGAACGCGAAGTAGTCACTGCCAATGTACAATTTGCAGCAGGGACGGATAATACTCGTGTCAGGGAGTTTCTTTCTCATTTGGATGCCACCTTGCAAGCAACGGAAGAGCAGCTAGGCGGCGACTTAATTAAGATCGCTTTTCGCGAGTATGGTAAAGCCAATTTCCCAAGAACCAGCTCAGCACCAACCAATGGTGATGAGTTTGGCTCCCTGTATATCGAGATGACTCCCATCGACAGCCGTACACTAACCAACCGTGAGATTATTCGTGAATGGCGAAAACAGATTCACGTTCCAGCCGGTGTAGAGAAGTTTTCGATAGATCAATCCACCAGTGGGCCTCGGGGCAAACCGATAGAGATTAAACTCTCTGGGGCCGATGTTAACCTGCTTAAACAAGCTTCCACAGAAGTGCAAACTCTACTTAAAGAGTATGCAGGCCTATCGAATATTGATGATGACCTACCCTATGGAACATCCCAGCTCATCTACGAGCTAACGCCCGAGGGCAAAGTCACCGGATTGAAACTGCAACAGGTAGGGCGACAACTGCGGGCCTCCTTTGAAGGGGTAGAAATACAAACCTTTTACGCAGGGCAAGATGAGGTTGCCGTCAAAGTCATGCTGCCAGATGAAGAGCGTGATCGTTTAAGTGCACTGGATTATCTGCCCATCGTACTGCCTGATGGTAGCACCGCCCCGCTATCCAATATCGTGAACTTCTCGGCACAGCGGGGTTTGGACTCTATGCAGCGCATAAACGGTCAGCTCTCCATCAACGTCACCGCTGATCTAGATGAAGCAGCCGCCAACGCCAATGAGATTATTGCCGACCTTGAAACCGGTAAGCTGGATGCTGTTTTAGACAAATACGGTATCGAAGCCAGCTTTGAAGGCAAGAACAAAAACCAACGCGAAACACTGGCCGATATGCAAACCGGGTTAATGCTAGCATTAGCGTTAATTTACATTATTCTAGCGTGGGTGTTTGCCTCCTACAGCTGGCCAATTACCGTGATGCTGGCGATACCTCTGGGTCTGACGGGTGCTATCTTCGGCCACTATATATCCGGCCTAAACCTAACGATTCTTTCGCTCTTTGGTTTCTTTGGCTTATCCGGCATTGTGATCAACGATTCTATCGTTCTCATCACCTTCTATAAGAAGCTTAGAGCACAAGGGATAGCAGTTGAAAAAGCGATCGAAGAAGCGGCTTGCCAACGTTTACGCGCCGTACTGCTCACCTCGCTAACGACCATTGCCGGCTTAACGCCGATTATTTTTGAAACCTCCCTACAGGCCCAGTTCCTGATACCCATGGCCACCTCTATTGTCTTTGGTCTTGCCTATGGCACGCTGCTGATCTTACTGTTTATTCCAGCCATACTGACCATCTTCGAGCACACCAAAAAATTCTTGGGTTTACGCCTGCACCACGGCCAATTATCAGACCTTCCAAGAGCCTGATAAATAAGACTATACGGCGGCTTTCCAAACCATAGTCGCCGTATAGATACGCCCTAACCATCTGTTTTAAAAAACAAAAAAACCAATAACATAAGACTCGTCTCCTTTAAGCAACACAATTTATAAATATTGACCCACGATTAATCCAATACGGCCCTAAAAAACAAAAAATAATACGTAACTATTTGTTTTTTAAAAATTTATAAAAACATGGCACATAACCCGCTATTACCTATCTGTCTTTATCACAACATATAGGAAATATGACGATGAAAAAACTAATCTCAATCACTGCAATCGCTCTTTTCTCAACAGCGGCTTTAGCACAAACCGCTGAAGTAACCACTGAGCAAACGACAACAGGTGTTGTACCTGCGATGCCACTGGTTGCGCAGCCTATTGGCGGCACTGATCTATTTAAAGTATTGGATGCTGATAGCAATGAGATGATCAGCGAAGAGGAAGCCGCAGCACACGAACCCGTGCTGGCTCAGTTCAAGGATCTGGACATCAACCAAGATGGCCAATTGAGCGCCGACGAATTTAGCTTATTAGCTAAAGGCTAATCCACCCCTTTCTATCCAGCGCGTTTTCGCTCCGGCACTACCCTCTTTTCGCCGGAGCGTTTTTTTGACTCCTCCCCCACTAAATACGTTGCTCTCACATTGTTATTATTGATAACGACGATAAGTGCTTAATAGCAGCGGCTGCATCCGGTATAATTTCCAGCCAATTTTGAATCAGATATACGGCCTACAGGAAATCTTTATGAACCGGGATTTATCGCGCCTTCAACCTTACCCGTTTGAAAAGCTAACCAAGCTCAAAGCTGAGGTCACACCACCCGCTGAGCTATCTCACATCGCTTTTTCAATTGGCGAGCCAAAACACGCGTCTCCTGAGTTCGTGGTTAAAACACTCGCTGACAACCTGAATGCCCTATCAAACTACCCAACCACAAAAGGGATTCCTGAGCTTCGTGAGGCCATTGCGGCTTGGTGTACCCGGCGTTTTAACTTACCTGAGGGTCAGCTAACAGCCGATCATCATGTGCTGCCCGTTAACGGTACCCGTGAAGCAATTTTTGCCTTCACGCAAGCCGCAGTAGAGCGCAAAGAGGGCGCGTTGGTTATCTCGCCAAACCCTTTTTACCAGATCTACGAAGGGGCAGCCTACTTAGCGGGAGCTGAGCCTCACTATCTAAATTGCAACGCAGAAAACGGTTTCATCCCTGATTATGATGCGGTACCTGCTGATATTTGGGAACGTTGCCAAATTCTTTTTATCTGCTCGCCCAGTAACCCAACGGGCGCTGTTACTGATTTTGATACGCTGGCCAAACTGATCAACCTTGCGGATCAATACGATTTCATCATTGCTTCTGACGAGTGCTACTCTGAAATTTATTTTGATGAAGCCAACCCACCGGTAGGGCTTTTAGAAGCCTGTGCACGGCTAGGCCGCACGGACTTTGATAAGTGCGTAGTGATGCATAGTTTATCCAAACGCTCCAACCTACCCGGATTACGCTCTGGCTTTATTGCTGGCGATGCTAAGTTACTGGGGCCATTCCTCGAATACCGCACTTATCATGGTTGTTCAATGCCGGTTCAACACCAGCTTGCATCGGTAGCCGCATGGGGCGATGAGGCCCACGTTCTACAGAATCGCGATTTATATCGAGAGAAGTTTTCAAAAGTGATCGAGATTCTTTCCCCAGTACTCGAGGTTACACAACCAGAGGCCAGCTTTTACCTCTGGGTGAAAACCCCCATCGCCGATGACCTGTTTGCTCAAAAGCTGTTTGCTGAAAAACATATGACGGTTCTTCCTGGCCGCTATCTATCCAGAGAAACCGAAGGCGTCGTCCCTGGCGAAGGCTTTGTACGTATGGCATTGGTTGCCACATTAGAGGAGTGCATCGAAGGCGCTCAACGTATCCGCCGCTTTGTAGAAGGATTAAAGGATTAAAACAATGGCTGTTACACTCTATGGTATTAAAAACTGCGACACCATTAAGAAAGCACGCAAGTGGTTAGAGGCTCAGCAGATCGACTATAGCTTTCACGATTTTAGAGTCGATGGCTTAGACACCAATCTGCTGGAGCAGTGGTTTGCCGACGTAGGTTGGGAAACACTGCTCAACAAACGAGGCACCACATGGCGACAGCTTTCTGAAGAGATTAAAAGCAGCATCAATGAAGCCTCTGCGCGCCAGCTAATGTTGGATAATCCAGCCATTATCAAACGCCCTGTTCTGGATACAGGTAGCGAGCGTCATGTAGGCTTTAGTGAGGCAAGCTATCAAACCTATTTTAAACATCAGACGTCATAGACGGAGAATATTATGAGTTATTTTGCTTTTGGCCTAGGTATCGGCACCCAATCTTCAGCGGGTGATTGGCTGGAAATTTACTACAACAAACCCGTCTTAAACCCTTCAGAGGCATTGATCAATGCCGTTTCTGACATTATCGGTTATGAGGGTGGCGATGCAGCAATCGAAATCTGCGAAGCACAACTGAAAGCTCTGGAAGCGGCTTTCCTCAGTGTTGATGCGGAAGATCAAGCTGAAGTGGTTGAGATCCTCAAGGGTACACAGCAGCCGATGATCATGACGATTCTGGCCACTGATTCAGCACCCGCGACCACTGCCGAAGTTTACCTAAAATTAGCACTGCTTTCGCACCGTTTGGTCAAACCTCATGGTACAGACTTATCCGGTATGTTTGGTTTACTACCGAATGTTGCTTGGACCAGCGAAGGCGCTATCGCTCTAGAAGATCTGCCTCGCCGCCAGCTGGCCGCTCGTGCTCAGGGCCGTATTCTAAACGTCCAGTCCGTCGATAAGTTCCCACAAATGACAAACTACGTTGTACCAGCAGGTATCCGTGTTGGTGATGCTTCCCGTATCCGTTTAGGCGCTTATGTGGGTGAAGGTACAACCGTCATGCACGAAGGCTTTATCAACTTTAATGCCGGTACAATGGGTGTCAGCATGGTTGAAGGGCGAATCTCTGCGGGTGTTGTAGTAGGTAACGGTTCTGATCTAGGTGGCGGCTGCTCAACCATGGGCACACTGTCTGGCGGCAACAATGTTGTTATCTCTGTTGGCGAAAACTGCCTACTCGGCGCTAACGCAGGTCTAGGCTTACCTTTGGGTGATCGCTGCACCATCGAAGCAGGCTTATACGTAACAGGCGGATCGAAAGTGACCGTACTTGATGATCAGAATAATGAAGTCGATACCGTTAAAGCTGCTGAGCTTGCTGGTAAATCAGACCTGCTATTCCGCCGGAATTCACAGAATGGGCGCATCGAAGTAAAAACCAATAAGTCTGCGATTGAACTTAACGCAGAACTTCACAAGCACAACTAATCATCGATAGCCCCAAGGTGTCGGACTCCGGCACCTGCTTTACCAACCTCATCGGAGCCTAACATGTCTATGTCGTCACCCACCATTGAACTCACCAAAGCATTGATTTCCCGCCCTTCTGTTACACCGGAGGATGCCGGTTGCCAGGAGTTGATGATTGAAATGCTGGAAGCGATGGGCTTTGTTATTGAAAGGCTTCCGTTTGAAGAGGTAACTAACCTATGGGCACGACGCGGCACCGAAGGCCCGCTGTTCTGCTTTGCAGGGCATACCGATGTGGTGCCAACAGGGCCTGTTGAAAAGTGGACACACCACCCTTTTGAACCAACCATCAGCGAAGGCTACCTTTATGGGCGCGGAGCCGCTGACATGAAAGGCAGCATCGCCGCTTTTATGACAGCGCTACAACGCTTTATTGAACACCATCCCGACCATAAAGGTTCTATTGCCCTACTGATTACCAGTGACGAAGAGGGACCATTTATTAACGGCACAACCCGTGTTATTGATCACTTGGAAGCACGCAATGAAAAAATCAACTGGTGCATCGTGGGTGAGCCATCCAGCACGGACAAAGTGGGCGATATTATCAAAAATGGCCGACGTGGTTCACTGAGCGGCAAGTTGCGTGTTAATGGTATCCAAGGGCATGTTGCTTACCCTCACTTAGTTCGTAATCCAATTCATGAAGCGGCGCCTGCCTTAGCTGAGCTAGCATCGACAATATGGGATGAAGGCAATGACTTTTTCCCACCCACCAGCTTCCAAATTTCTAACATTCATGCAGGAACCGGCGCAACTAATGTGGTTCCCGGCAGTATCGAAGTAGACTTCAACTTCCGTTTTTCGACCGAAGTAACTGCCGATGAGTTAAAAGAGCGTGTGCGCGATCTCTTAGATAAGCACAACCTTGAATGGGATATCGACTGGATTTTATCTGGCAATCCGTTCTTAACCGCTGAAGGGGATCTTGTCGCTGCTGCACAAGCGTCTATAAAAGCGATTACCGGCTTGGAGACAGAGTTATCCACATCCGGCGGAACATCGGATGGCCGCTTTATCGCACCAACGGGCGCTCAAGTACTGGAGCTTGGTCCTGTGAATGCTACTATCCACCAAATAGACGAGCGCGTGCGCGTTAAGGATCTGGATACACTAAGTGACCTGTATGAAAACATCATGGCACGTTTACTGGTGTAAGCACGGATGAGCCTACCCTCTCCTCTATTTCGTTGCCCAGTGTGTCAGGAGCCCCTGATACAAAAAGAGCGGACGCTGGCGTGTAACCAGCGCCATAGCTACGATCAGGCCAAGCAAGGCTATTGGAACCTTTTACTGGTACAGCGTAAACGCTCTAAGGATCCAGGGGATAATCCCGAGATGGTTTCGGCGCGTTCGCGCTTTTTGGATCAACAGCACTATAAACCCCTAGCGGAGGCGGTCTGCCGTATCGCTTTAGAGCAACTGAAAGACACCCCCTCCCCAAAGGTGCTGGATATGGGGTGTGGAGAGGGCTACTACACAGAGCACGTAGCTAATGCACTGTTTACAAAAACACCCTCCCTTATTGGCCTTGATATATCCAAACATGCAATCAAAGCGGCATGTAAACGCACCAAAGCGGTCCACTGGCTTGTCGCCTCAGGGGCAGAGATGCCTGTACCTGAATCAAGTCAGGATCTGCTGCTCGTGATGTTCAGCCGCGTCATGCCGGAGCCTTTCGCCAAAGTCGTCAAACACGGGGGAACACTGATACTGGTATGGCCAGCTCAGCAGCATCTCATTGAGCTAAGGCAGGCTATCTATTCGCAGATCAAAACCTCTAATTTTAACCCTGTGGCAGACCTCGACCTTTATTTTGAATGCCAGCGTCAAGACAAATTAACCTTTCAATTCGCCCTCGATGACAACGATGATATTGAAGCGCTGTTATCCATGACGCCTCACAGCCAACGTATGGCCCCCGATAACCGTGCTCGCTTGCTAGACCAGAAACCGCTTCATCTGACCTTTGACGTTAATATCGGAGTGTTCAGTAGACGATGAGGTGGCAGAAGCTCAAAGCACGATTAGTTAAGCAGGCGGATAACGTTCAGCAAAACCTGACTTGGCTCCTGTCGGGCTTTGGTTTGTGTATGCTTGGCTTATTTTTAGTGGTGATGGCCGAATACTTGTTTGGCCAATCCCTGAAGCAAGAGCTGGTTGCGTTATTGGGGTTGATTATGGTTGTGGCAGGTATCCTGCTCGCCGCAACAGGCTATATCAGCCTCAGCCTGTTGCGTATATTTCGCTTTCTTCAAAACGAAGATAAGCAGGATTGATCACCGCTCAATCAATTACATCGGCATCGGCTGCCCATTTAGCGTCGCCTCACCCTTATTAATCTTCAACTCAGCGCGATAGTCACCCTCTGGTGTCTTTTGAAGAAAACCCATATCGACCATTCGCTCAAGCTGCTCAGGGTTGTAATCTGGTAACTGATTCACCATAGCCGCAGGAAACTGAGCGGTAGCATCCAGCGTAAGGTACTGAATCGCCGCCGTTGGCATCATCATCACATCGGATACTTTAAAAGGCGCCAACTCAAGAGCAGCGTTTGCCTCAGCCTTGAGCTCCCCCTGGCGCACAGACAGATCTTCAATCTGAGCCTGAATACCTTTTAGTGTCAATTGATCTGCTGCACCAGCCAATGCGTCCATCTGCTGCATCATCGCTTCTTGATCTTCAGGGTTAAGCTGGTTTAACTGTTCCACCAGCCCTCTGGTTGCTTCGGTATCTAAGTTAAACGAGATCCCAAAGTTTGCATCATTAAAAGAGAACGCCTGTTCCTCTTTGGTTGCCTCAATGCTACCAGCACTGTACACCACCCGCGTTAACATTCGATCCTCTTCCGGCTGTTGACTTACCATCAATACAAGATCGTTTACCGCAAAATTACCCTCTTGTGTTTTTAGATCAATGTTCTTCACATTGAACAAGGCCTCAAGAGACTCAGCCATCAATGCTTGAAACGGATCCTCATGGTCCAAAACACCACTTTCAGTACCACTGATACCTTGCACAGCCAGTTGTCCATCTTCACCCACTACACCTGAGTCTTGCATGGCAAAGTCCAGAGTGAAGTCCCTGCCATCTTGTGAGTAATCTAATGTGACCGCACCGATAGTTGCTTCGTCACCACTGTCTTCATCTTTGACAATGAATTTATCGGTGTTTATCACAGCATCAACTGACATCTGCTGAGAAAATGGACTAAAACGCTGAAAAGATTCAATACTGATGGGGGCAACGGCGTGGTTAGCCTGAACAGACTTAAGCTTAGAAGCCAGCTCCCCCTCGGCCAAGGTAACAACGGAGTCAGCACCTAAAAAGCGATGCTTAACAAGCACATCAAACGGTACTTCTCGTGTGCCTATAAGCTCAGCAAACTCATCTGAAGTGGAAGCTAACGTATAGGTAATACGATAATGAGAGGAGAAAAAACCCAACTGCGGCTCATTATGAATAAATCCCTGTCCCTGAACGGCAGTTTGTGCTTTCTCCATAGCTGTTTCCATATATTGGGAAGCCTGCTGGCCAGAGAAGTACACCCCACCCAGATATATTCCCGAAGCAGCCAATACGCCAATAGCCCCCATAACCATACTTTTTTTCATCGTTCATCCTGATACCAGATTAAATGTCAGCAAAGGATACCTTATCTCTACCAAAATGGAATCAAGGGGGAGACGCTTTTCTCCTTGATCATGCCCTTCAAGCAACGCATACTGACCGCCTCTAGCCACCCTATTCTGAAGCACATACGTTATGACCCAAGAGCGCCACCCAGATATCGAAATTTATGTTAAAAGCTGTTCGATCAGCCAAATCGAAACTTGGTTTTCAGAGCTGAGCGACACTTGGCAACATGAATTTTCTCAAGGCGTAACGCACGAGTATAAGTTATCTATTGAGGGCAAACAGATCCCCGTACTGATCCATGAAAAGGTGGCAGGAAAAGCGTGGAGCAGCATCTGGTTTAAATCAGATGAAACCCCTTGGTTTAAAGATCTGGATTGTGCCCGAGTAGCGGCTGTCGCTTTAGCAACCCAAGTGCGCTGTATTGCCGGTGGCTGGAAGAGCGGCGATGACCCCGACGAATGGTGGAAGATAGAAGGCGACGAAGAAGCCCTGATTCAATGGGCGACTAACTAGCGTTACGTCTTGCACTGTATTGCTGATAACTTACGGCCAATACAATAAGCACTAACCCCACAAAGGTTGATATGCCAATCTCTTCCCCAAGAATATAGTGGATTAATATCAGTGATAAGAATGGCGATAGAAAGATCAAATTACTGACTCGGCTAGTATACGTAGCAAGCTTCATAGCATTCATCCAGAGTATAAATGTGACCCCCATTTCGAAAACGCCCACATAGATAGCACTTAACATTCCCTCTGTATTCAAAGGGATACCATCCCACCACCATGCAGCTAACAACACCAACGGGGTGCCATGTACAAAACAGAGCAATAATGAAACATCAGCAGGCGCTTTGTTCTGAACATTTAGTATCCAATAGAGTGCCCAGATCACTGTACTCAACAAAGCAAGCAACACACCTAAACCACTATCAAACTGCAGTCCAAGCAGGTCACCTCGGGTCGAAATAATTAACACCCCAAAGTAGCCCAGCACCAACGCAATAATATCAGCTCGGTGTAATTTCTGACCGAGAAGTGGCACCGCCAAAAGGGAAAGCACTAACGCCCATGTATAGTTCAAGGGCTGGGCCTGCTGAGCAGGCAGCAAGTTATAAGCCTGAAAGAGAATCACGTAGTACAGCAGAGGATTAATGGCACCTAGCAGTAAAAAACGCCATGGAGCCGCCCGCCAGTAGCGCAAAATCGAGTGCAAGGAATGTTTATAGAGCGTCACTACCAGCAAAAGCACCAGCGACGTCATGCTGGCGATAGCCAATAATTGTAATGGGGTCAAATGCTGCAAAGCGAGTTTGAAAGCCGTCGCAACAGTAGACCAAAGCAAAACGGCCACTAGACCCAAAGCCATAGCTTTAGACTGATTTTTGTCTTCCATTATCTAATGGCCTATAAAAAGTGCATATAGTGTCAGAACGACAACAGATTAAGCAAGTACAGAAACACGCGATTCAGAAATGTGATTGAGCATCAATTTACCCGCTGACATTAAGCTCATCTTAGCGAACTCGTCAGCAATATTAGTTCTGTTTTGAGGGGCTTGAGCACGCGTGAAAATATGACTATTCACATAAGCAAAATCACCCGGCAAATTATCGTTAACTGCATGGTTTAATCGACCAACCAACTCTGGCGTATGCAGTTCATCAACAGTGGGGTAAGTAACAGCATCAGGCAACGTAAACTCACCTGACGCATTGGAAGAGCCGCTCTCACTTAAATGAGGTGCAAACACGCCACCGCCGCTTTCACGATTGGTAGAGATAAGACTAAGCAACATGGCGAACTGCGCACCATGAGAAGACTGCACCGCCTGAGGCAGTGAAGAGGTGTACGTTTCAATCCTCGATTGTATGCTGTCAGTCTGTATCATCTGAGATTCGCTATACGCTGGTTACTTCTGTTATCGGCTGTACAATCTAGTGCTTTAGGGGAAATTGCCTGAGAGTAACCAGAAGGAGTTAAGGAAGCTGCGAACTACTGTCCATAAGTATCATTAATCGCTAAAAACTCTACAACATAGGACAACGCAAGATCAACAACAAAGACAACGAGCTATAAAATCATTAATAATGCAGCCATTCGAACAGCGTTTTGAAAGCCAGTATCAGAGTCAAATAAGGGCACAAGTATGCTCGTATTTTCCCTAGCGCCTTAAAGGAAACCCGTTAGTGTTCCAATGTATAAATCAGATCACCACCGCTGTTATTAGTACCCGTTTGGGACTCAACACTCCAGCGCTTACTAAGCTGGTAGCGCATCAAAAAAGTACTACCCGGCTCTAGAACACCTACACCATATTTTACATACAATTTTGGGGAGAGGTATTTACCAATATAAAACGCCGTGCTGTTTAAAGAATCCCCCTCCAATCCAACCTCGTTCAAATCGAGCAGATCCGATAACTTTTCGGCTACGACGTTGCCCCCTTTCATGGTGAGCGCTGATGCAGCCCTAAACAACAATTCTTGCTCAGAGGCAGAGTTATTCCCAGCCCCCGGTGGTCGACCAAAGACCAGATATGAAAGTATACCGCTTTCAGGCATTGAAGGTTCCGAAAATAAAGCTAAACGTGGTTCGGATAACGTACCACCAACTCGAGCACCAGCAATGACTTCGTCTACCTTGCGTGAAACTCTGAGATCCAGCCCTGGATTATCAACAGGCCCGCCACTAAAAACCAAACTTCCCCTCTCGATATTTAAGTCCTGCCCATAAAGACGATACTGCCCTGAAGCTACCGCCAAGCTGCCAGTAGCCCGTGTTGCGCGCCGACCATCTTCTTCAATTAGAACGCTGCCTTGCAAACGGCCTTTAAAGCCTAATGCATCCACCTCTACTTGATCTCCTAAGGTAAGGCGAATCTGCGTATCCAGATGGCGTTTAGGCACCTCCTGTCCTGATTGATCACTCTCCTCAAGAATAACGACATCAGAAGACAAAGGATAAGAGGCCGTTGTCTTAGGTGGAAAAATATGCGCCTTAGGCACGTTTACTTCACCGCGTAATTTAATCAGGGTGGGAGTGACATCCACAGCTATCTGTGGCGAAATCCATACTTTTAACTCTTCAGTCGCTACCGCTTGCAAACGCTCACCTTTGATTTGTATTTGCCCAGAACCATTTATAGGATCAAGCTGACCGCTCAATTGTAAAACACCATCCCCAGAACGCATCGAGCCATTGACAAGCAATGCTGAGTTACCGGCCTGATCGCGCACATCCAGCTCGATATCACCTAACTTAAGGCCTAGCGCCGGAAGTTCAGCCTCGCCTTGTTTTAATGTCAGATAGCCCAGCATAACCGGTTCAGTCATACGTCCACGTAAACTGACTTTAGCGTCTAAACCACCCTTCACCCCTTGGAGTTGGGGTAAAAACAATGATACAAACCCCAAATCACTCAATTCAGCTTCCATTACGCCTGAAATTTGGCCATCATCATAGAAATCCTTAACGAAGATACGCCCTTGAAGACGCCCAGCAGGCTCAACAACTGGCAACGAAAAATCAGCATTAAGCTGCCCATTTTCTCCATTTATATTAAAAGCCGATTCTCCACTGATAACTTTCAGATCACTACCGGGCAACAACACAACACTGTTTGGAATACGCCCAGCCACTGAAAACTCGGGCTGTTCACCCAAAGCTTGTCGGAATGTTATCTGGCTTTCCAGTTTTCCTTCTACCTCTATCGCTGGTGGTATGAAAGGAGCCAGCAACCCAAGACTAAGCTGTTGAATATCAAAACGTCCCTGGCTACCTTTTTCAGCAGTCCAACGCCCTTGCCCGCATAACGCTCCGCTACCTGTGGGGATTCGCCTCCAGCAAAAATGTGCAATACTTGCCGCTTCTCTGCTGATTTCGGTGTCAACAGGCTGTTGTAAGCCCCACGAACCCAGTAGATCGTTTTGCAGATCAGCACGAAGTAATTTACCTTGCCACAGGGCTTTATCCCACGCTCCTTCTAACTCTACATCCACTTCAGCAGGACCTTGGGATAAACGTAAGGAAACCTGATGCTTTTCTACTCTCCCAACTCCTTCTACGTTAAGTGATGTCCATTGTTCACCAGCAATTGTTAATTGTTGTGCCTGAAGATCAAGTTGAGAGGGTTGACCAGCCATCAGGTTTATATCGAGATTGGCAGTGAGACGCTCAACTTTGTTATCTTCGTAAGATAATGAGTTGGCATTAATTTCAGCCACTAGTTGTAAGCTGTCTTTTGGCCCCTTTAAGGACCCTTTACCTATAAAGGCACCTTTTACATGGGGTAATACCCGCTCTAATGCGGGCATTTTGACTGCCATATTGAGATCAACTTGCTCACCCACCGTACCCGATGCGTTTAACGTTGCGCTGGCAACATTAAGCGAGAGTGTTTGAATTGAAATATCCGTGCCCTTCAACAAGCCTACGGCCTGCCCTTTTATAGGCTCACCTCTTAGTGTGCCATTGAGCAACACGTGTTCAATCTCTACTTCGAGTGGCTGTGCTACAGCTTTAGATCCTCGATTTTTTAATTGAAAGTCAACTAAACCCGACCATTCTGCCCATTGGATCCCGGGATTTAATTGCTCGCCGGTCACATCAAGCTTCCAACTTAGAACAGGCAGCCAACTGACCTCCCCTCCCCCTTTCAGAACACCATCAAGGGTTTTTCCAGACAACTCCAAGGCAGTAAAGCCCTGATAATTCCCCTCGGCCAGCGCACTCCACTCTCCTGCTGGAAGATCTTTCCCTTTCAGGGCGCTCTGCAGATCCAGGGAGTAGTTATCAACAGTACCATGCAAGCTAAAGGAGCCTTCACCTTGTAGCAGGGGAGTAACTGCACCTGCGGGGTATCTGAGATCTTGCCAAGCCCCAACTAGATGGAATGGGTATCGCTCTTTTGGTATCAGAGTACCTGATAGTTCAGCCTTCAGCTCAGGCAGGTCCAGCTCAAAGCGATCCACAATGATGCGCTCCCCCTGAGTATGGGATTGTAATAACAACCTATTAACTTGCACTGGCTGTGAGGTAGTTTCTATTTCATTAGCTGGGGAAAAAGCCAACTGACTCAGTAATAGGCGATCAAGATGCAGACTCAGCGGCCAGGTAATCTCTGGCAAGCTCAACGTAAAGGCCGGCGTATCATTCTGGGAGGGAGCTTTGACGGGGAATATGTGTACTTCAGGCTCTTGTATATCTATTGAGTAAATATGGGCTTTACCATGAACTAAAGCCCACGGATTCCAATCTAATCGTAACTGCTTAACCGATATATTGAGTGCATCATTCTGATAATGCACCTGTCTTAAGGTTATTGTATCGAGCAAACGCCCCTCAACTTGCGCCACTTGGAACTCACCAGGAAGCGAGCGTTGCACCAAGCCCAGAAGTTGCTGAAGCCCATGGGTGCTGGATGAAAGGTAAAGCGCCACTAATAGAAACAATAAAATAATGACGGCAACAGCCAGCAACACTCGTCTGAATATTGACCTCATAAATCAGGCCCTATACTTAGATGAAGACGAACCCCTCTCTCATCGTCATCATAAGGCGTAGCTAAATCAAAACGCACCGGCCCAACTGGGGAAAACCAGCGCAGGCCTATACCTACTCCGATATGAAGATCAGCTTCAGCTCCTTTGAAGGCGTTACCTACATCCATAAAAGCGGCAACTCCCCACTTATCCGTCAGCCGATAATCCATTTCCACACTGCCAACTAATAGGTTCTGGCCGCCTAAATCATCCCCCTGATTATCCTTAGGCCCCAAGCTCTGATAAGCATACCCGCGTACACTGTTGTCACCGCCTGCATAAAAACGTTGTGAAACGGGTAACTTGTCGAACGTATCAACAAAAGTAACCCCTAAATCCGCTCTCCCCAACAGGCGTAACTTTGTATTAACACTATGTACAGCCTTTGCCCCTAAGCGCAATTGCAAAAAGTCTGTGTCTGATAATAGCTGCGCACTTCCTCCTGATGCTTGCAGTGTCAGACGATACCCATTATCAACATTGAGCCTGTCCTTAACGGAGACGGTGGATAAACTAATACGAGGGATCAAAAAAGTACTTTGCGTGGTATTGGGCCCCACCGCAAAAGTTTCCTGCTGGAACCCTAATGAGGCTACCTGCTGCCAACCTCCCCATTGCTTTTGCCATGACGCCCCTAAATATTGGCTACGAGTGTCTACGCTATCCGAATGCTCATCATTCAGGTTCACATTGACCGTATACCGGTCCTGTTGTGGGCGAAACCCCGGGATAACATATTCCGCTGCCAAACTGTTACGAATCTGCGAAGCTCGTAACAATGTATTAAACTGATGACCCCGTTTATTGACCCAGCGTCGAGTCATCCCTAGGGTCATTCGGGCTCCTGTATCTGTCCCATACCCAAACCCGCCGCGATACTTAGTTCTTTCATGAGCATCAAGGGTTACTTCCAAGGGGACTTGCGCGCCACTGGCTTGCTCCCATAAAGGCCTCACTTCCACCCTCTGAAAGTAATCACTGTCCACTAGCACTCCCTGCAGCGATAAAAGCTGAGCGCTATTAATAGGCTCTCCAGACTCGAAAGGTACATAACGTCTCAAGAAACCCTCAGACAAAGGGCTCTTCGAAAACCTAATCTCACCAATACTGTAACGCGGGCCGCTATCATAGTGCAGCACAATCGAAGCTTGATAAGCTATTAGATCGACTTCAACACGATGCTCAATAAATTCGGCACGATAGTAGCCTCGCTCTGCCGCAAGAGAGCGTATGCGCTTTTTCAGCGTTTCATAGTGATTATGGATAAGAGGACTTCCAACCTGAACGGGTGAGTCAGCTAGTAGATCTGAAAAAACCTGATCATTGAGGGCATCACCCAATAGCTGCAAATCCAACTTTGAGATATGCAGTAAAGGCCCAGGATCTATGATGAACTTGGCCACCCACTGGTCATCTCCAGTTTGCAATTGAGACTCTATCTTAGGCTGATAATAGCCAAAAGGTTGTAGCGCTTTTTTTATGTCTGCATCCGCTTTACTGAAAAGATAGCGTAGACGACTCTCATGGGTAATCTCTTTTTTATGAAGGGACTCCAAACCGAGCATCGTACGGATGTTTTGTTGCTGCTGTGAATCAACACCTTCAATCACAACAGTCAACTCAGCCGCGTGGAGCCTCAGAGTACCGATCATTATCAATATTCCAATCAACGCACTAAGCGCACCACGGGTTAACATGCATACCTCGCATTTCCTGATCAAGAGTGAAGCTGCTACTTGAAAGCATCAGCTGGTTAGGACAGAAAGCTAGCGCAAATGTTCATTCAGGCGTTTGCGGGTAAGAGATCGCATTAACATACCAGATTTTATCGCCACTGGGCGTGGGAACAATGGCCTCATCATCAACACTTTTCTTAAGCAGTGCACGAGCCATAGGCGAGTCGATTGAGATGTAATCGCTACGCCCGTAAATTTCATCAACACCCACTATACGAAAGCGCTTTTCTTCGTCGTCATCGTTAACAATATCGACCCACGCACCAAAAAAGACCTTTCCATCTTGTTGTGGTGAATACTCAACGATCTGTAATTCATCTAACCTTTTGCGCAGGTAGCGCACACGACGATCAATCTCACGTAAGATTTTTTTATTGTATTGATAATCGGCATTTTCGCTACGATCACCCAAACTCGCTGCCCATGTTACCTTTCGGGTGATTTCTGGGCGGTACTCTTTCCAGAGATAATTAAGCTCGGTTTGTAGCGCTTCGTAGCCCTCGCGGGTGATCAATTTTGCTTTCATACAGACAGCCTGAATACATCAACAACGTGACTTGAGTGAGAAGTCTATTTTTACAGAAGCGATTGGGTAAAGATAACAGAAAAAGAAAATGGTGGGTCGTATAGGATTTGAACCTATGACCAATTGGTTAAAAGCCAACTGCTCTACCACTGAGCTAACGACCCGCAGGGAGGAAAAAGTGGTGGGTCGTATAGGATTTGAACCTATGACCAATTGGTTAAAAGCCAACTGCTCTACCACTGAGCTAACGACCCACTGAAGTGGCTCCTCGAGCTGGACTCGAACCAGCGACCAATAGATTAACAGTCTACTGCTCTACCAACTGAGCTATCGAGGAACTTCAGTATCCTTTAAATGGCGGAGGGGCAGGGATTCGAACCCTGGGAGCCTCTCGACTCGCCGGTTTTCAAGACCGGTGCTTTCGACCACTCAGCCACCCCTCCAAAGGATGGGCGCAGATTTTATAGAGTTGAGAAAAAGTGTCAATACTTAATGTAAATAATTTCACATAAAAGTGAAAAAAACCGTGTTTTTTCATAAACCTGCTCACTTACTAAGCAGTCAGTGCCAATTTTGCTCAAGTTTTGCACACATAGACAGCCAATGGCGTATGCCTGCACTTTGGTACTTTTGTTTATGGAGCACCAAATAAAATTGGCGGTGCATATTACGACCAGGGATACCAAGTTCCACAAGAGAGCCATTTTGGAAAGATTCTTGTAAGGCAATGCGTGATAGACAGGAAATTCCAAGACCTGCCCGGACAGAGCGCTTAATCGCCTCTGTGTGCTGTAACTCCAAAAGCACATTTAACCGAGGCAACAACCCACGCATCGCCCAATCAAAGGCTTGCCGCGTGCCAGAGCCTTGCTCACGTAAAATCCACCCCGCATTTTGAAGATCCTGATCCGATAACTGTTTTTTTGTTGCAAGAGGATGGCGAGGCGAGCAGAACACAACCAACTCATCCTCTAACCAAGGGGTAAATATCAGATTGGGGTGGTTGGCCTCTCCTTCGATCAAGCCAATATCCAATTCAAAGTTGCTGATTTTTTCAACAATAGCCGAGGTGTTTGCCACTTCAAGCGTCACCCTTCTCCCTGGGTGTTCTGACATATAGCTTGCCATCAGCTCTACGGCCAGATAATTGCCAATCGTCAGTGTTGCGCCTAATTTCAAACTCCCAGGCGTTTGGTGTTGATTGAGCTCCTGCTCTAGACTTCGCGCTTGAGCGATCAATGCCTCAACTCTCGGACGTACCAACCTCCCAAGTTCATTGATTTGCAGCCGTTTACCAACGCGATCAAATAAACGGATATCAAATTGCTCCTCCAAATCACGTAATGCACTACTCGCGGCCGATTGAGACATCGCAAGGCTTTCTGCTGCTCGGGTAATATTGTCGTAGTGAGCAACCGCTAGAAAAACTTCAAGTTGACGTAGGGAATACTTCATTATCGATTTTTCCGATTAGATATATAAATACTACTCGCTTTACCGATAAATTAGTCTCTTTATACTCGGATAGCAATTATCAACAGTTCGATATGCAGGTCAGTATTATGTCAACGATCGGTCACGAAGAAGTTATTAGCGTCCACCACTGGAACGACACGCTTTTCAGTTTTAAAACGACCCGTGATCCGGGATTCCGTTTTAAGAACGGCCACTTTACGATGATTGGGTTAGAGCACGAGGGAAAGCCTCTGATGCGCGCTTACAGTATCGCCAGTGCCAACTATGAAGACGAGCTGGAGTTTTTCAGTATCAAAGTACAAGATGGGCCATTGACGTCGAAACTACAGCGCATTCAAGTTGGCGACCGCATTCTTATCAGCAAGAAGCCGACAGGAACGTTGATCAATGACAACCTGATACCCGGTAAGCACTTATACCTTATCAGTACGGGCACAGGCTTAGCGCCCTTCATGAGCATTATCAAGGATCCAGAGATCTACGAAGCGTATGACAAAGTCATTTTAACCCACGGTGTACGTTATGTTTCGGAGCTCGCTTACGCTGATACCATCATGCATGAGCTCCCAAATAACGAGTACTTTGGGGAGATGATTAAAGACAAGTTACTTTATTACCCAACTGTCACCCGCGAACCCTATCGCAATAACGGTCGCCTCACTGATCTTATGCGTTGCGGTAAACTGACTCAAGATTTGGGATTGCCGTCACTAAGCCCGGAGCATGACCGTTTTATGATTTGCGGAAGCCCAGCCATGCTAAAGGACACATGCGGCTTACTGAATCAAATGGGCTTTAACGAGGCTCGACATGGTGACCTTGGCCATTATGTTATAGAACGTGCGTTTGTGGAGAAGTAGTCGAGTGTTGCCGGAAGGCCCCCTCCTTCCGGCTTTTTTGTTTCTTTAATAAGTCAAACTGTTGCTCAAAACATCCCTACTCTCAAATACAAGAAAAGGTTATTGTTAAACCTCAACGTATTGTGAGATCACCCATGGCATCGTCTTCATCCACACCTTCTTGGCAACAGCCAATTGTATTGTTGTATATCATGGCCGCTGCTATGCCATTTTCGATGGGTACGTGGATGGCGCTTATCAACAACTTTTCTATTGAATATGCACAGTTCAATGGTGCTGATATGGGGATTTTACAGAGCCTTAGAGAGATTCCTGGCTTTTTATCCTTTGCTGTCATTTTTCTGCTGCTCATTATTAAAGAGCAGACCCTTGCGGTGTTCTCTTTAGCGTTATTGGGGTTAGGCACCGCATTAACCGGTTTTCTACCCAGCTTTTATGGGCTGTGTTTCACCACCGTGCTGATGTCGATAGGTTTTCATTACTTTGAAACGGTCAATCAATCGCTACAATTACAGTGGCTGGAAAAAGGCGAAGCACCCAAGGTCATGGGGAAACTCGTTGCTATTGGATCAGTATCTTCTCTCACAGCCTATGGAAGCGTCTATATCGCATTAGAATACTTTGGGTTATCGATGGTATGGGTTTACTTCCTAGGCGGCTGTACAACGCTCATGCTCGCTACAGCCGCCTGGACCTTATTCCCTCATTACCCAGAAAAAGTGGAACAACGAAAAAAACTCTTTCTAAAAAAACGCTACTGGCTCTATTACTCACTGGTATTTATGAGTGGTGCTCGTCGCCAAATATTTGTTGTCTTTGCAGGCTTTTTGATGGTGGAGAAGTTTGATTTCTCAGCCTCAGAAATCACACTGATGTTTATCGCCAACATGGCGATCAATATTATTGCCGCGCCACTAATCGGGCGATTGATTGCTCACTGGGGCGAACGCCGAGCACTCACCTTTGAGTACATTGGATTAATCGGTGTCTTTACGTCTTACGCCCTAGTTGAAAGTGCCACTTGGGCGGCCGCCCTTTATATTATTGATCATCTGTTTTTTGCCATGGCAATCGCCATTAAAACTTACTTTCAGAAGATAGCCTCACCGGAAGATATCGCGCCAACAGCAGGTGTCTCCTTTACTATCAACCATATTGCGGCTGTAGTGATTCCAGCGGCATTTGGGTTACTCTGGTTAATATCACCTTCTATTGTATTTTATGCAGGTGCAGGTATGGCAGGGATCTCCCTACTCCTAGCGCTACTGATACCTAACAAACCTATAGAAGGCAGTGAAACCCGACTCAGCACCACATTGGCCTAAATAGTTGAATCTCAGCTGATCAGTGCCATATTGACGATACCATCATGAACAAACTGAATAGCCAGCGCAGCCAAAATAACACCTAAGAATCGGCGCAAAACGTCATCGCCTGTGCGGCCAATAATGCGCTTCACATAGCGGGACAGGATCATCAATAACAAGGTAGCCGCGCTGATGGTTAATATGGCTAACGTAATAGACAGTGTCGTACTGCCACTATCCGCTTTTGAATATAACAGGATTGCAAGGGTTAGCGAGCCAGGCCCTGCCAACATAGGGATCGACATCGGAAAGACAGCAATATCTTTACGAACATCGGTACTGGTGTACTCAATATCTTGAGTGATCATATGGAACGCCGTGTAAAAAAGCAGAATGCCCCCCGAGATACGCAGCGCATCTATACTGATACCTAGTTTGTGGAGCAGAGGTTCACCAAAACTGCCAAACAGCACCAGCAAAGAAGCAGAGATCAGCGTCGCTTTAATGGCCATTTTAACTCGATGGCGCATATCATCAGGTGGGACTAGTGAGTGAAAAATGAGCGCTGCACCAATCGGGTCAATAATGACAAACAACGCAATCATTGCGTTTAAATAAGCTGCCAAATCCATCACTCACTCCACTCACACTAGACAAACGTCTTAATATCAAGGGCGCAATAGTAATACGTTACGAAGTACCATCCAATAAAAAAGCACCCGAAGGTGCTTTTTTATTGGAATGGAGCGACTACTCACGATTAAAGTAACGATGGGGTGTGAGTAACGCATAATTGGCTAGCGTATTACCATTGTCCAGAGTTCCATTCTTAAAGGACGTTAAGCGAAACCCTAACACCGGAGCCTGATCATAACTTCCTGTGTGATAAAGGGTAGACCGCGTCACAGGCCCGGGAAGCACATTATCCACACGAGTGGCTAAAATTGACCCAGATTCCTGAAGTATAGAAGGTCTATCAAACGATACAACATTCACGGCATGACATAAATCTGCAGCCACTTTAGGATGATCCGGTAGGAGTCCAATATCATAATAGTCCTTATATGCATCATATACTTCACCACCCCCTACACTACCAATAAAAGAGTTATCACCTATCCACAAATACTGCTGAACTGCCACTTTTCCTTCTTCAACGGGTAAGCCTAGTGTGCCACAGTATTTTGTTCTTCCGTCCATTAACACACTGAATGGCTTATGGTTTTTATAGCCAGCTAGAGGGTAACTAATCACCCAATCTGTCTGGGCATTTAGCTCATCCAACACCACAACTTCATTGCTGATATGCATTGCCATCATTAACTTAGCCAGTGCATCGATTCCACCCTGCACTCGTGAAAGATTAATGTAGGTATTTAAAGGGTGAATAGACCGTGCATCCCGCGAGCCTAGCAGAGCATGCATGCGCGTATTGGTAATAGCAGTAGCCTCATAAGCAGCTGACAAACCCTGTTGCACGTTCATTAAATTAGCCGTACCGTAAATTAAATCATCTCGTATATCATACTGCCCAACAGGCTCTGCATCGGGTTCGATGCCAGCCAAATAGTCTGCTTGCTCGGCACAATGAGACTCTTCAGGCTGAGGGAGTAGCGCTAAATCGTTTCCTCCTAAATGGTATACTTCTAAGCTGCCCGTATTAATGGGTATATCGAACTGCGCGCCTGAACCAAAGCCATATCCAACACCATCGAGTACACATAAGCCCTCAGCAACCCGCAGGGTCACTTTACCTGCTTCATCTTTACTCAAGCTAAAACGGAAATTATTCCCTGACCCTACATAAGCATTCAATGACTTAACAACGTCGCCTGTTTCAGCACTTCTGAATTTGAGATGCAACAGGGGTGAGGCACTCGATATAGGGTAGCGCCCTGAGTGACGAAATACATTGATATAGGTGTCCCACCCATTTTGGGTTGTGAAAAATGGGAAAATAAGTACTTCACCTACACCGTCCTGAGTGATTTTCATGTTGTCGTCGGCAGCCAGTGATTTAGCCGTAAACAACAGAATCAGAGATAACATTAAATAACGTATCATCAGCAGTCCTTCCTTTCTGTTAAAGTACCTATGGTAATGTAAGATTAATCAAACTTATGTGGTGTTAAGATAGAGTAGTTCGATAACGTTTTCCCGCCATCCAATGTTCCATTGCTGAAGTTCGTTATCCGAAAGCCTAGGACAGGTGATGGTTGCTCCATTGACCAAGAAAGCACCCCTGCACCGCCAATACTCTTCAGCATCTGAGAGACTTTCTGCTGCTTAACCGAGAAGAGATCCTCCCCAGTGGACAAGAGGCTCTCAGGTTGAAAACTAATTAAATTAACCGCATAGCAGGCATCAAAGCTGGACCAGCTAGCGTTCGGGATCTTTACGACTTCTTGACCACCACCGTAGAGACTTAAACGTATAGGGTCACCCAACAACGCCCCTCCTAACGGTGAATCAGGGCCAAGATTATCAGTACCGAAACTATCACAGTACCTCACCTGCCCATCAATGAGGGTCTCTCGACCTTGATGATAACCATAACCCGCCAAAGGGTACGTCAACACCCATTCTGTGGAGGCGTTGATACTTTCCAGATTCACGATATCATTCGTTATCTTGGAAGCATTCAACGCTTTTGCAACAGCTTCTATTCCCCCCGTCACACGGGATAAATCGATCGTACTTCTGAGTGGGTGCTCATGAACCGATTCAATGCCTGTGTTGGAAAGCGCTGTCGCTGTATAGTTAACCGACACCGCCTCTTCTATATTGATTAGTGTGACGAACGCCCTCGCCTTTGGATTACTGACCGAAGTGACCCAGAGTAGCGGTTCTGTCTGCCAACGGCCCCCGTCATCCCACCTTCCTATCAAGGTCGAACACCCAATGTAAGGGTTTTTCGCCTCCGTATTATAGCGTAGTGAATAGACTTCTATACTGCCAATAGTATGAGCTATAGGAAACATGCGATTTCCACGACCATAACCACGATCATAACCACCCCACGACGGCTCGCCTATAGCACCACCGACAACACACATGCTGCCTGCATCACTCGCAAACGAAATGCCCGGCCCTCCTGGGTAGTTGCCGAAACTATCGGGAGACGACAATGTAGCACGAAGCACTCCATTTTTTGGTAAGTAAACGTTAAAAGCGCTAAATACATCGCCTGTCTCTGCACTACGTAGTTTCAGGTGCAACATACCTCCGTTATTATTAATATCGATATATGTATGCCACCCATTCTGCACGCTAAAAAAGGGGATAATAAGGGCTTCACCGTATCCATCATCTCTGACCTGAAGTGAAGTACTATCCTGAGCCTGTGCATTCATAATCCATAATACAAGTAGGCAGCAAAACGTCCTTATTTTACACATGGCGAATTATCCTTATTGATACAGGTAAAGTGGTGCGGTAATAACACTGAAAAATTCGCCAGAATATTCTCGTCTCTCACCCTACTATTCACAAAGGTTGTCATACGAAAACCTAACAGCGGCACCTTGCGAGGGATAATAGTTCCATGATCACTATTCCAAAAGAAGAGCTTAGCTTTAGAGGTGTCCCATAATATTTCGTCTGAATGGAAATAATAGTGAGCTTTACGAGCAAGACTAGAGGACGTATCGGTATCCTCCATATAAACTTCTAAGACTAGCAAATTTACAGCGTTGCAAAAGTAAGGCTCCGGCTTCAGCTCCAACCCCGGATTAAGGGTGTCATTTGGATTGTCCATAAAAAAACGATCATCATCTTCGTCATAATAACTCTTCGTCATAGAATCAAAGTCTACTGTGTGATCAAAAAAAGTTCTAATAACCTCACAAGCATAAGTCCGCCCATCGATTACTTGCGCGTATGGCTTATCATTCTTATAGCCATCCAGCACATAGCTCACAACCCATTCTGTATTACCATTGATAGTGCTGACATTCACGATCTCATTTTCCAAACTCGTCACAGCCAAAGCGGCCTCGACCGCATCAAGCCCCCCAACTACACGTCTCAGGTCGACTGTATTGTTCGTTGGATGTTCGTGCCTATAGTCGATCGCAGTGCCTGTCAGCGCTGTGGCAGAATACGTAGACGATAAGCCTTGATTAACGTTAACTAAATTTATATCCGCATAGATATGTGCTTCATTACGATAGGAGAAATTAACAAGACCACCCTCTTCGTTTGCCCAAAGGGCCCTACGAGCCTCACAACTAAGTGCTTTAAAGTCGGCAGGCAACACAAGATTGGTTGAATATACCTCTGCGCTACCAAGACTTTCGGCGATTAGAAACTCAGCACCTACGCCGCCAGAGCGTAATAATTGAGCATCTCCTCCAATCAGGCAAGCGCCCTCAGCAATACGCAATATTGTATGACCTGCGTCATTCTCAGAAATGCTCGCGCGGAAGGTTTCATAACCATCGGGGTAATAGGAGAATGTTGTGATGACCTCTCCCGTTTTGCCACTGCGAAGCTTGATATGTAATAACTCAGAAGCGCTAGGGTTATATATATTGAAGTAGGTGTCCCAACCGTTTTCGGATGTGTAAAACGGAATAATTAACACCCCTCCTGAACCATCGGGGGAGATACTAACACGCTCGTTCTCTGCCAATACTAACGAAGACAGACAAGCGGCAGCAAAGAGAAAAACAACAGAGAAAAACCGAAAGACCACCTTCATGTAAACTCCCTTTTCATCATCAGCTATTCCATTACATCATTCAGTTGTATTACATAATACACAGGGCATCAAGTCAGAAACAAAATACACTCTGAGCACTACTTACTCAAGATAAACGTTTCAATTAACCAACACTCTCTTTTAAGTTTGACTCTTGAGCGTGAAGATAAGAAGCCCGGAGAACCGGGCTTTATTTTCATCACATATTCGGGTAGTTAGGCCCACCGCCGCCTTCTGGAGTAATCCAGATGATATTCTGAGACGGATCTTTAATATCACAGGTTTTACAGTGGACGCAGTTCTGCGAGTTGATCTGGAACTTCGCCTCTCCCGCTTCAGTTTCCACAATCTCATAAACGCCTGCAGGGCAGTAGCGTTGTGCCGGTTCTGCGTACAGTGGCAGGTTTTTACCCAACGGAATACTGCTGTCTTTTAGCGTTAAGTGGCACGGTTGATCTTCTTCATGGTTGGTGTTGGAGAGGAACACCGAGCTGAGCTTATCAAAGCTCAAAACACCGTCCGGTTTCGGGTAGGTGATCTCACTGAACTCACTGGCGGGGCGCATCTGTGCATAATCTTCATGATTATCACGTAGTGTGATTGGCAGCTTGCCGCCAAAGAGGTTCTGATCGATAAAGTTGAACGCGCCACCCAGATACGGGCCAAACTTGTGCATCGCCGGGCCAAAGTTACGGGAGCGATACAACTCTTCATATAACCAAGAGTCTTTAAACGCGCTATCGAAGCTATCAAGTTTTTTACCGCCAGTACAGCCGCCTTTAATCGCTTCAAACACCGATTCAGCCGCAATCATGCCAGACTTCATCGCGGTATGGGTGCCTTTGATCTTAGCGAAGTTCAACGTGCCTGCATTACAACCGATCAAAAGACCGCCTGGGAAGGTCATTTCAGGCAGTGCATTAAAGCCACCTTTAGCGATAGCACGCGCACCATAAGAGACACGTTTACCGCCTGCTAAGTATTGTTTGAGCACCGGGTGATGCTTCATCCGCTGGAATTCATCAAACGGACTGACGTAAGGGTTGGCGTAGTTCAGGTCGACAATCAGACCCACCACCACTTGATTGTTCTCTGCATGGTAAAGGAAGAAGCCACCGCTGGTACCTCCTTCCAGTGGCCAACCCGACCCATGTACCACTAAGCCCTCTTCGTGTTTCGCTGGATCGATATCCCACAGCTCTTTAATACCGATACCGTAGTGCTGAGCATCGGCGTTTTTATCCAGCTGGAACGTCTGATACAGCTGTTTGCCCAGATGGCCACGGCAACCTTCCGCAAACAAGGTGTATTTGGCATGCAGCTCCATACCCGGCATATAGCTGTCTTTCTCGCCGCCATCCTCAGCGACACCCATATCACCGGTAGCGATACCCTTGACGCTGCCATCCTCATTGAGAAGGATTTCCGCAGCGGTAAAGCCTGGGAAGATCTCGACACCGAGTTGCTCCGCCTGCTCACCCAGCCAACGGGTTAAGTTACCGAGGCTGACAATATAGTTACCATGGTTGTGCATGGTTTTAGGGATCAGCGCGCTCGGTAGCTTGGTGGCTCTTTCGTTATCTTTGAGCAGATACAGCTCATCACGGGTGACGGGCGTGTTGAGAGGGGCGCCAAGCTCTTTCCAGTTGGGGAAGAGTTCATCCAATGCACGGGATTCAACCACCGCACCCGAAAGGATATGGGCACCCACTTCAGAACCCTTTTCAACCACACATACGGTCAGTTCTTGTTCTTGCTCGTTTGCCATCTGCATCAAGCGGCAGGCAGCGGATAATCCGGCTGGGCCTGCGCCTACGACGACAACATCAAATTCCATCGATTCGCGTTCTGACATCTTTTTTGTTCTCCTCAGAACTGTGCTTCATCCAATGCCAGAATAGCTTCACTTCCGGCTTTAATAGTCTGCCAATGGGCCGCTACACGAGGTACAAAATGCTCGCAATAAAAACGTGCGCTAACCAGCTTGGCATCAAGGAAACTTATATCTTGAGTGCTATCCGCTCGTAAAGCATGAGCCGCGGCAGCACTGCGTAACATAAGCCATCCCCCACAAAGATACCCGAATAGCATCATCAGGTTAACACCTATCGACGATGCATCTTCCTTGTGGGATAACAACCAAACAACTGCCTCCCTTGCATCTTGCTCTGCTTGAACCATCAATTCATTGGCAGCTTGCATATTATCAGGTAACTGCAGAGTAACCAGCTCATCGCGAATCTGATCCAACAACGCCAACATCCCAGCCCCTTTATCTGATAAACCTTTGCGGCCCACCAAATCTAAACCTTGTATCCCTGTTGTACCTTCATAGATAGGTAAAATACGTGCATCCCGGTAAAACTGGGCGGCTCCCGTTTCTTCAATAAACCCCATCCCTCCATGAATTTGCACACCAAGCGATGTTAACTCTTGAGCAAGTTCCGTTATCCAACCTTTTACAATGGGGGTATAGAGATCAAGGCGGGTTTGACAAAGGGCTTTATCGTGAGGCGCGGCTACTTTTAGCCGATCCGCTTCCGAAGCGGCAACATAGGCTAACGTGCGCATCGCTTCGCTACCTGACTTCATCATCATGAGCATACGGCGAACATCCGGATGCTGAATAATAGCAACCCGACTACCATCACGCTGTGTGCCTTGAATACGATCTTTTGCATACTGAAGTGCATGTTGATAAGCCCGCTCGGAAATAGCCAGCCCCTGCAAACCAACACCTTGCCTTGCGTCATTCATCATAGTGAACATACAAGCTAGGCCAGTATGCGGTTCACCAACGAGATAGCCTACTGCACCACCTTGATCACCATAGCTCATCACACACGTCGGGCTGCCATGAATACCAAGCTTATGCTCAAGCGAGACGGCTTTAGCGTCATTCAGTTCACCTAATGAGCCGTCTGAATTGACCAAGAATTTAGGTACAATAAACAGAGAGATACCCTTGACGCCCTCAGGTGCATCCGGCAAGCGAGCCAAAACAAGATGGACAA
Organism: Neptunomonas concharum; assembly: GCF_008630635.1. Lineage (NCBI taxonomy): Bacteria > Pseudomonadati > Pseudomonadota > Gammaproteobacteria > Oceanospirillales > Oceanospirillaceae > Neptunomonas > Neptunomonas concharum. The sequence continues at coordinate 2,966,956 of NZ_CP043869.1, forward strand.
TATTGTCCGTCATCTGGTGATCCCCCCAAGTGATGAAGATCTTTTGGCCGGTAATCCGGTAGTGATCACCTTGCGGAATCGCTTTTGCTTTAATAGCAGCTAGATCAGAGCCTGCATCTGGCTCTGTTAAATTCATCGTAGCCGTCCATTCGCCGCTGATCATTTTTTCTAAATAGATCGCTTTTAGCTCATCTGAGGCATGCTCAGTAACCGCTTCAACAGCACCCTGAGTGAGTAGAGGGCACAACGAAAATGCCATATTAGCTGATTGCCAAATTTCCATTACCGCTGTGGATAGTGCTCGCGGTAATCCTTGTCCACCATATTCAGGATCACCTGCGAGTGACGGCCAACCACTCTCTATAAACTGCTGGTATGCCTCACTAAAACCTGCCGTTTCTTGTACACCACTGGCACCCAGCTGCGCACCCTGCCTGTCACCGATCTGATTAAGTGGAGCTAAAACCTCGTGACCCAACTTGGCAGCTTCTTCCAAAATCGCATCCGTCAGCCCTGAGTTCAGGTCATTTTGGTCTAGTTGATTACACAAATCTGAAAAGCCAACTACCTGCTGCAACACAAACTTGGCATCTTGATCGGGGAAAAAATACTCGCTCATAACGGCGCTCCTGTCTCCCGATAAGCTCGGGATTTATCATTCTTATTGATACAGGAATGATCCGGCAGAGAAGCCTGCCCCTCAATAACATTATTAACCTTATATTATGACAATTACGCTCAGCATCGATCAGGCCACCTATTAATTCCCTAAATACTAAACAAAGAGCCCGGGGTCAGATTTCTGCTATTGTTCAAACTGATGACAGTAAACTTCACTCTTGCGGTATTCGCCAGGTGTCATCCCTGTCCATTTTTTAAACGATCTAAAAAATGCGGAGGGCTCATCAAACCCCATTAATCCAGCCACATCATTAATTGATAACTGGGGAGAGTTCATATAATTCACGGCGGCTGATTTGCGGCAATCGTCTTTGATTTTTTGATACGACGTGCCCTCATCTAACAGGCGGCGACGCAATGTCGAAACTGACATATGCAACACATTCGCCACTTCATCTGCACTGGGTAATTCGCGGCTGAAATCCTTACCTATCATCGCGATGACTTGGGACTTTAGACTTTTATCATCGTCCACCATGACATGTAACTGGAAAGGCGCGGTCTTTAAAAAGCCTCGCATCGTCTCTTCAGTTTGGACAATGGGGTAATCCAAATAACGGGCAGGAAAGACCAATGCATTATCATGCTGATCAAATTTTATTTCTGAACGAAAAAGGGTCTCATAATAGTCAGCATCCGCCGGCTCACTAAACGTAAAGTAAGCCGCTTTGATCTCCAAACGTGTACCTATTAGCCAACTGGTAAAGTGTTGCCATACCGACAGAGACGTTCGAATACGATCAGATGATTCCTTTTCTAATAGGTCTTTAAATCCTTCTGCATCAAATTCCTGGGTTGGTGCAAAAGATATCTTTGCATAGCGGCCACGGCGGACCAGTACCGGCTTAATTTTGGAGCCTCTGCATATTTCATAAAAATCACTACAGCGCCATAACGCTTTCTCCAACGTTTTCGCATGTAAGATAGCGTGACACATCATGCGAAAGGTGCCATTGGGTACTTTGCCTCCGCTGATCATGCCAAAGGACTCATCTTGGGTTATCCAGATAATTCGTTGATACAGCTGCCCAAATTTTTGCGCAGGAAACTCTGTCTGGTTTTCTATATCTTCTGGGCTAATACCCACGTGATCAAGCAAACTATTAACATCGAAGCCCTGACTCTCAGCATGGCCAAGCAAGTATTTGACGTAACCATTCGGCACTGTAATCTTGCGTTCCATAATCATCCCCAGTTCAGTTCCAAGTGTGCATTATTATTTTTGTTACTATTTTAAGCCCTCCTTTTGACCACGCAATCTGGCAAGCGAACTCTTTTGTCAGTCATTATGGAGAGAAATGTTATTGTTGAACTAATTAACAGTGTAGATGATAGTTTTGCAAGCTACACTGAAGAAATAACATCCCCGTTCAAGTAGTTAGAGTGGGTATGGATTTGGCGCTTCAGTGCTAGGTTTTCCAAGAAGATGGTTAGATCTAATGCCTGATTTCTTGGTACATAGCCGTTGCTACAAAAATAACAATGCAAGGTGAACGAAATGGCAATAAAAAACACCAGAGTGAATAACAGCGCTCTACTGCCTACCCGCGTCCTCAAACGTAAGTTTTTCCCCGCTCTGCTCGCGGCTACCTTAGCCGGGCAGGCACATGGCGTTGAATTTCAACTCGGTGAAATTGATGGCCGTTTTGATTCTCAATTATCAGTCGGAGCCAGCTGGCGCCTTAACGACCCTGATTCTGATCTATTCTCCGAACCCAATGGTGGAACGGGCAAAGGCTCCGGTAGCTTTGATGATGGCAACCAAAACTTCAAAAAAGGTGAAACCTTTTCAAAGATTTTCAAAGGGACCCACGAACTCTCCCTTAGCTATCAAAACTTTGGGGCTTTTGTTCGCGGGAAGTATTGGGCAGATTTTGAGTTAAAAGACGGCGACCGCGCGCATGGGCACACCGGCAACGGTTACATTCCCGGCTCTGAACTCAATGATGATGGCTTTAATGATTTTGCTAAATTTTCAGGGGCCGAACTTTTAGATGCTTACATCTATGGCAACTTCGAATTAGGCGACAAACCGTTAGATTTACGCCTAGGTCGCCAAGTAGTTAACTGGGGTGAAAGTACTTTTATCCAAGGCGGTATTAACGTTATTAACCCCTTTGATGTTAGCGCTTTTCGTCGACCAGGCTCCGAAGTTAAAGAGGGATTGTTGCCTGTCAATATGGCTTTTGCCTCACTCGGGTTAACCGATAATCTAAGCGTAGAAGCGTTCTATCAATTAGGCTGGGAGCCTACGGTGGAAGATGGTTGTGGTACCTATTTCTCCGCAAACGATTTTGCCGCTGAAGGATGTAACGGTATTCGCGTTGATTCTGGCGCTTTCAATGGCGTTCCTGACTCTCTCTACTTTAACGGTGTTGCTGGCACATCGCCTTGGAACCTCACAGGCACCAGCCCTGTTGTAGCTCGCGATAGCAACGGCGTACGTGAAGCAAAAGACGGCGGCCAATTTGGTCTAGCTGCACGCTATCTCGCCGAGGACCTCAACGATACGGAATTTGGTTTCTACTTTGCTAAATACCATAGCCGCCTGCCTATCGTCAGCGGCATCAAGACAGATACGAATATGGCGGCACTTGGTGCAGCCTTGACACCTGGCGTCACCGCACAAGTAACTCAGCAATTTATTGCTGCAGGTCAGGATGTCACTAACCCAGCTGTACAGGCTGCCATTGCATCCACTGTATCGGGCACTGTCACCCGAATCGTTCAGGGGACGGCTCCGTTCAATAGTCGTTATTTCACAGAATACCCTGAAGATATCAAGATGCTAGGCTTCAGCTGGAACACCAACATCGGCGAATTAGCTTGGTCCGGTGAAATCAGCCACAAACAAGATGTACCCATTCAGCTAAACGGGCCTATGTTGGTTGCTTCTATGCTGACACTCGGTACGCAGCCAGGAAACCCAGCTAATGGAGCCGTTGTACCAGTAGGTTCAGCAGGTCTAGGTGATGAGGTGCATGGCTATAAAACCTTCTCCGTCACTCAAGCACAGAGCACAGTCATCAAAACGCTTAATAACGTCATGGGGGCTAGCCGCTTGGCGCTGATAGGGGAACTAGGTTGGACTCACATTCACGACTTTGACGAAAGCGCCGAAGCCTTAAAATTCGGTCGCAGTGGTGTATTTGGCTACACACCGGGTGACAATGATGGCTTCGTCACTCAGGACTCTTTCGGCTATGTCGTGCGTGCAGCTTTGTCTTACCCTAACGCCTTTGCAGGTGTTAATTTGACGCCTCAAATCAGCTTTAAGCATGGTATTAGTGGTTATGGCCCACAGCCTGGCGCCGCATTTAATGAGGGACAAAAGTCGATCAACCTCAGTCTGACCGCAGACTATCTAGAGCGTTACTCTGCCCAACTTTCTTATACAAATTTCTTTGGCGGAGATTTTAACGAATTAGCAGATCGTGACTTTATTTCTCTAAGCGCATCTGTGTCTTTTTAAGTCCGGCAGGAATGATGGAGTTTAATAATGAAATTTAATCCAAAAGCACTGCTGATGACATCAGCAATTACATTAGCATTTGGCGGTATGGCGACTGCTGCTGTGTCGCCTCAAGAAGCAGCCAAGCTTGGAGCATCATTGACACCAGTTGGTGCCGAAAAAGCCGGCAACGCCAGTGGCACAATTCCAGCTTGGACTGGCGGCCTAGCCAGCACTTCTGATAGATATGCCAACCCCTATGCAGATGAAAGGCCGCTGTTCACTATTACTGCTCAAAATGCCGAGCAATATAAACAGCATTTAACACCCGGGCAACTGGCTATGCTAGCTAAATACCCTGACTCTTTTAAGATGCCAGTGTACCCATCTCACCGATCCGCTGCTATGCCGCAATCTATCTATGATTCAATAGCGAAAAATGCCACCAGCGCGCAACTTACCGATGAGGGCAACGGAATTTCAGGCATGGCAGAAGCCATCCCCTTTCCTATTCCTTCGAATGGCCTTGAGGTGATCTGGAATCACATGACGCGTTATCGTGGCGGTGCGCTGGAGCGAACTTTTGTGCAAGTTCCGGTTCAAGCCAATGGTGCCTTCACTGCTGTTAAAATCAACGAGAAGATGTCATGGCCAAGCTACTTATCAGACGGATATGATGCGAAAACCGATGACAATATCCTGTTCTATTTCGTGCAAAAAGTTGAAGCGCCAGCTCGCTTAACGGGTAACGTACTACTAGTGCATGAAACCATGAATCAGATTACACAACCTCGTCAGGCTTGGACTTACAATGCAGGTCAGCGACGGGTCCGACGGGCACCGCAGATTGCTTATGATGCACCAGGAACCGCCACTGACGGCCAACGCACCACTGACAATTTAGATATGTTTAATGGTGCGCCTGATCGCTATGACTGGAAACTGGTGGGCAAACAAGAGCTGTATATACCCTACAACAGCTTCAAACTGGCTGATCGTGGATTGAAATATGATGATATACTTCAGGCGGGGCATCTCAACCCAGAATTAACACGTTATGAGTTACACCGTGTTTGGAAGGTTGAAGCCACTCTTAAAGAAGGGGCTCGACACGTTTACGCCAAACGTACTTTTTATATTGATGAAGATACATGGCAAGCTGCTGTTGTCGACCATTACGATGGCCGCGGCGAACTCTGGCGTGTTGGTGAAGCTCATAAGTTCCAATACCGCGATGTCAATGTGCCATGGATTGCAGCAGAGATGCTGTATGACTTGCAGTCTGGTCGCTACCTTGCCGGTGGTTTAACAAACGAAGAAGGCAACGGTTTCGATTTTACTAAGCGCTTTGTACATAAGGATTTCACTCCTCAGGCTATCCGTCGTATGGGCAAGTAAACGTCTTTTTATCCCCATTAAAAAGCCCCGCAACAAACTGCGGGGCTTTTTTAAACGTGTTTATACGTCATCCAAATGAAACGCTTCAAGGTTCTCTAATGTGAGAGGCCGTGAATAGTAAAACCCTTGTATCTCATCACATCCCTTCGATTCCAGAAAGCTCACCTGCTCAGTCGACTCTGCCCCTTCAGCAATCACTTTAATGCCCATCGCATGAGACATCGCAATAACGGTCTGCACAATTGTTTGGTCATCTTCATCTCTACCAATATCCTGCACAAAGGTCCTGTCGATTTTAAGATACTGAATCGGCATTTTTTTCAGGTAGCTTAAAGAGGAATACCCCGTTCCGAAATCATCGATAGCGATTGACGCACCTAAACGCCTAACCTGCTTTAATTGATCAAGTGTTTGATCCAAGGAATCAACCAAGGCCGTTTCTGTGACCTCTACCGTTATTTGCTTGGCATCAAGCTTACCCGTGTTATTCAATCGACGTAACGTGTTTAGCCACTTCGTACTGCGGAACTGCTTGGCTGAGATGTTAATGGCGATATTCGCATCAATAAGTGTCGGTGATCGCTGCTTATCTAAAGCCACTTGGTGAATCACCCAGTCTGTAATGTGATCAATCTCTCCAGATTCCTCTGATACAGGGATAAACTCTGCAGGAGATACATAGCCTAAATCCCGGCTATTCCATCTAAGTAGGGCTTCATAACCGGTAATCACTAAGCGTTTAGGGTCAACTTTAGGCTGATACACTAAGTGGTATTCATTGCGTTCTATTGCCCCTCGCATCGCTTGCTTGACTCTTATTAACTTTTGATTTCGCGCGTTGATGGTAAAATCGAAAAAGGAGAAGCAACCGCGGCCTGCTTCTTTTGCATGATACATAGCCGCATCCGCATGTTTTAATAACTGTTCTGTATTTCCGCCATCTCTTGGATAAATAGCAATCCCGATACTACAACCAATAATAAATTCATTTACCCCAATCTCGTATGCAGCGCTAAGCGATTTGATGATTTGGCTCGCCATCACGGCCAAACCTGACTCCGTGACACTACCTGGCACCAAAACTGTAAACTCATCTCCCCCCAGTCGGCTAACCACATCGACCACGCGCGTATTTTCCTTTAGCCGCTCAGCAACCATAGTCAACAATTTGTCTCCAGCTTCATGCCCCTGTGAATCATTAACCTCTTTAAAGTGATCAAGATCGATGAATAAAACACCAAAAGAGTTTTGATAACGCTTTGCATACTCTATCGTTTCTACTAATTTATTTTTGAAGGCCTCACGGTTATGCAAACCGGTTAAAGGGTCGGTAAATGCCAGTTTCGCAAGATTTTCTGTCGCCTCTTTTTCCTTGGATACATCCTGAAAGATCCCTATATAACCGGTCATATGGCCGTCTCTATCCATGATTTTATTGACAGATAGTCGTTTAAAGAACTCTTCTCCAGATTTCTTGCGGCTGACAAGCTCCCCTGTCCAATGGCCTTGCATCTTGAGTGAGGTCCATATCTTATTAAACATCGCTTTAGGATTTTTTTCTGGCTTTAGAAAAGCAGGTGTATGACCAACCACATCCTCTTTCGAATACCCCGTTATACGTTCAAAGGAGCTATTAACATCCAATATCCGCCATCGCCCGTCGGTTATGATTATGGCCTCTACGGTATTCTGGAAAATGCTGCGTGATATACTAAGCAACGTCTCTGTTTGCTCTTGCTCTGATAAATCGGAAGCAATGGTGCAGATAGCATAAGCACACCCATTACGATCAAATAGAGGAAACTTCACCATATGTAGCTGACGAAGTGTATTTTGGGAGCTGAAGGACGTGTACCTAGCGATAGGCTCCCCCAGCTCTAAAACTTCGGCATCATATTGGGCAAATTTCTCAGCCTCGTCTTTAGGAAGAATATCAAATGCAGTGTGTCCTTGAGATGAAGCCACACTAGGGAATGCTTCTTTAAAACGATCATTCATCATAAGGTACTGCCCTTCTCTATCTTTGATATACACCATCGAAGGGATATTTGTTAGTATGCTCTCTAGCTGCAGATGATGATTGAGCAATTCTCTATGGTCTTCTTCCAACTGGGAGGCCATGGTATCGATTGTGTTCGCGATCTCTGTTAACTCATCATCACCCGCCATATTAAGACGGGTATTAAACTGCCCTTTTGCGATCTTTTGTGCTGCTACTACAATCGTTGCTAAACGCGTACTAATCGAGTGGTTAAAGACCTTCCAAAACAACAGCCCTATAACACCTATTACAATAGAGACTCCCCAGAAGAAAAAATCGAAGCGGTTTAACAAAGATGCTTGCCTTCTTTCTAAATCAATTTCAAGAATTAAAAGCCCCTGTTGTTCTCTTCGACTTCCATCTTTGCCTAGCAGTCTAATGGGAGCAAAACCATATAAGGCATTTTCCATGTTATTACTTTCATGAATAGATAACGAAGTTTGCCGCATCAACTCATTGATCTGTTCTGAAATGTGTAAATGTTCGCTATTAAACACCAACCCCTCTTCACTTAATTTCGAAGATGCGAGTATTCTCTTCTCTTCATCTAATACCAGTAAATGCAGTACATCCCTGCTCGCACTGTTGGCAGAAATTTCTCGCTTTAATCCCTCGGTATCATTGATAGAGAGCAAATACTCAACGGTGCCTTGCAGGCGATTGACAGTTGAAACAGTATCTTGGCGGGATTGCTCAGCAACGACTTCCTTAACATGAGGCTTTAAAACAAATAAATTCAAGCTCACCAATGAGAGCGAGAAGAAGATAACTAACAGTAAGAAACTGCTTCTTAGTGAGAGCTGAAAAGGTGTGATCATTGCGATAAAAACCGACTATCAATTACGTTTTCAGTGAGTACTTCTTTATAGAGCAACCCACTTTTCAACAATAAATTTTCTACTTTCCTACCTGTAGATAAAATATTGGGGGGCTCGCCACTCAATAGCTGCTTATTCTCCTCCCTTCCCAATAAAATCATCCCATCATAAGCAGCAGCTAACGCCTCTTGATCCATTTTAAGGCGCCCACCCATCTCTTGAAGAGCCTGTGTTTTTTCATCGTTCAAAAATTTTAGCCCAGCAAACCACCCATTTACTAAATTAGATAACTGTGACGGATGCCGATCTATAAGAGACTCACGCGCAACTAACACATCCACGATTTCACCAGGTATCTCTTTGCTGGAAAACAAAACCTTCCCACCAGCTTCTATTAATTGGGACTTCACTGGCTCAAATGTCACTACAACATCGACCTCCTGATTAAGAAAAGCGCGTTCATGGCGATTGAACTCCATATTGATTATTTTAACGTCAGTAAGCTCTGGAGCATGTATATCCATAGCCCTTGCCCACACAAAGGCACCAAGAGCCGAAGATTCCAGCCCAACACGCTTACCAGATAGCTCACTTAAGTCTCCTATATATTGTTGAGCAATCACGACGTCTGCGCCTGCAGAGAAGTCCATAACAAGGATAATTTTCGTATCTGGCTGATCTTGAATGAGAAAGAGAGCTTCATCTAACGTTAAAGCAGCGACATCAATGGTCTTATTACGGTATGCCCTTAACACTTCTGAAGCGGCGGTAAACTCAACAAAACGAACCCCTTTTGTGTCAAATAACTCTCTGTTTTTTGCTAAATACAGAGGCTCATAACCAGGCCATATATTGGTACCAACATTAATGATGCCCTCATCAGGCTGGCTACAACCACTCAAGGACACTCCAACAATCAGACTTAGAATACATACAAATAATTTCACACATAAGCTCCGTGCTATCTCTATAGGTTTCAGTCTAGCAGTAATTCTTATCCTTGCTTCCAACTCATATGAAGTACCGAAATTCCCCCAAATTAAACTCTCATTCATCTCGCATCTTTTTAAATAGCAGATTCAAAAAGGATTTATGATCATAACTGGAGACCACTATGCTAAAGCCCGTACACCGCATCACTACAGCTAGCTTACTTTTTGCAGGTATTCTTCTAAGCACACCTGCCTTATCTGCAGCCGCATGCAAAGGGGAATCGCAAACAACCTGCAGTAATAGCACCAGCTGTTACTGGGTAGATGCTTATAAGCGCTCTGACGGAGCCTCAGTTAAGGGACATTGCCGCGCTAAACCAAGCGCTTCTATTAAGAAATCAGAAACTAAAAAGGCAGCTGCAAAAAATGAGCGGCCTAATGAAAAGGCACAGTCAAAGGCCGAAGGTGCGAAAACAACAAAAGCGCCTGAAGTGAAAAAGACAAACAAACCTAAGACCGATAAGCAAAAAACAACTTCCGACAAAAAGTCGTCTAAAACTAATCAAGATGTTAAAAACAAAGAAACCAAGACAAACCAGAAAAATACTAAACAATAGTCTATCCAGAATAAGCACCTAGATAGCTATTGGAGCTAAAAAAAGGGGGCTGAATCAGCCCCTAATGACAAGAACCGTGTAATCACCTGAAAGATAAGGGCTTTCTGATGATTGAGTGAAGCATACCGCAATAGATTTTGACTAGTGCGGTATAACTTGCGAGCCAAGACATAATATTAAAAACGAGAATCATTATCAATAGCATTTGCATATTTTATTGGATTTTATCACCAGCTGCTCTGTGTAACCCTATTTACAAGGTGTGTATAACCTCTTAGTAAGTCGCATCATTCCTATACAGCCGCGACTTCAGGCTAGTTGGACGATTCTTGAACGCACCTTCCGTTAATTATCAAGGTTAACAGGGCGAACCACCTTCCAGAACGCTCTTTGCCAATAAGGGTTATCTAAACGCGATCGGGTCACCCCTTTGGATTGGGATGCATGTATGAAAGATCCATTTCCGTTATAAATACCTATATGGCGATCGAAGAACCCCGTTTTAAACAAAACTAAGTCTCCCGGTTGAACCTTACTCGCGGCGACTGCGCGCCCAGCACTGGCTTGCTGCTCAGTTGTTCTTGGGAGGACCACACCAAACAATTCTCGATAGGCATTGGCTACAAAAGCAGAGCAATCCAACCCCGAACGTCCTTGCCCTCCGTACTGATATGGCGTCCCTCTCCAATCATCAAAATAAGTGTTGAGTTGGGAGTTAATCACTTGAATCCGTATACTGTCATTAACTCCCCTGCGCTCACCTTGGCTTGAACACCCCGCCAAAACTAAGCTCAGTACAAGTACTGGAATTAGGTGGTTATTCACAAGCAATATCCTATTTAAAAAGCGATGAAATACAGTTTTTAGCGACAGTCATTTCAAGTTCAATTATTCTTAGCTCTCTTTTTTGCCTTGGGAGCAATAACTATTTGGACAGCCAGCCTTTATCTTCCCCGCTTGCATCTCTAATCGAAGATGCTTGGTCCAATGAAATTACCGAAAGCCTTGCCCACTGCGGGTATTATATTAAGACAAATGCTCTACCTGAACGACTCATCGATGAACTAACACTCACCGCCCAAGACTCAAAGCCTCAGTTTCAGTCAGCAGGGATTGGTAGAAGTGACGACCACCAAATTAACCAAGTCATCCGCAATGATACTATCCACTGGATAACTGGCACAGATCAAGCACAAGCAATCTATCTGAATGAAATGGAGCTCTTACGTGTAGCTATTAATAGGCGCCTTTATTTGGGGTTATTTGATTATGAAGCTCATTTTGCCAATTATCCTATTGGCGGCTTTTACAAAAAACATGTCGATGCTTTTAAGGGACAGTCAAACAGAGTACTTACTACGGTTCTTTATCTCAACAAGCACTGGCGCGAAGAAGACCAAGGGCATCTTCTTCTTTATAACTCAAAAGGCTCGTTGATTAAATCGGTGCTGCCAGATGCTGGAACGCTCGTCATATTTTTGAGTGAAGAGTTCCCTCACGAAGTTATTCCCACCGCACGTGAGCGGTTAAGCATTGCGGGTTGGTTCAGAATCAATACCTCTACCTCCGACAAAGTAGATCCACCTACCTAGCCCCACTGGCAAATGAACGGATTAACTATTAGGATAACTGGGCACAACAATAAATAACGTCGCTGTTTCGTTACCATTCAGGTAACAGGGTTACAATCAACCAAGACTGTTTGTATAAATCCGAGGAATATAAGCATGGCCAAACTGACCGATATCAAGGGCATTAACGACGCAAACGCCGAGAAACTAAAAGCTGCCGGTGCTACGACGCAAGAGAGTTTTCTAGAAGTCTGTGGTGATAAAAAAGGCCGTAAAGAGGTCGCAAGCAGCACAGGTATTGACGAAAAAGAGATTTTAGGTTGGTTAAATCGTGCTGATCTAGCCCGAATCAAAGGCGTTAGCACCGTATATGCTGACCTACTTGAGCTTGCGGGTGTAGACACTGTACCCGAGTTGGCACAGCGTAACGGTGCGAATTTACATGCAAAAATGGTCGAAATTAATGACGACAAAAAACTTGCCGAGAAGATGCCAAGCACCTCACAAGTAGAAGACTGGGTAGCTCAAGCTAAAGACTTGCCTCGCGCTATTCATTACTAAGCACTCTAATAACGGCGACACCCTATTCTGTCGCCGTTTACTCTTTATTAACCTCTCCCTAAACGCTGCTTTCTGTTAGCATACTGTCTGGATCTTATCTTCAGAGAGTTGTGCATAGTGTTTACCGATTTTTCCTTAGATGCCCGTCTGCTAAAAGCGCTGGAGGCACTTTCTTTTAGCCAACCAACACCCGTTCAAGCGGAAACAATCCCACCCGCCATGGAGGGAAAAGATTTATTGGTTACCGCAGAAACCGGTAGTGGTAAAACAGCAGCCTTTGTTTTGCCTATACTCAACCGCCTACTCTCAGACTCCGCCCCGAATAGTGGCACCCGCGCTTTAATCCTGACACCTACGCGGGAACTTGCTCAACAGGTCATGAAACATATTGAGTCCCTTGGGCAGTTCACTTTTATTAACGCCGATACTGTCTGCGGCGGAGAAACATTCAAACCACAAGCTGCAAGGCTGCGCAAAAACCCGGAAATTATTGTAGGAACTCCGGGACGATTGATAGAACATTTAGATAAAAAGTCTTTAGACTTCTCGGATGTAGAATGCCTCATTCTGGACGAGGCTGATCGCATGCTGGATATGGGTTTCCAAGAAGATGTAGAACGAATAGCAAAAAGCTGCCCAACGACACGCCAAACCATGCTTTTCTCAGCTACACTTGGCCACACAGGCATGCACTCTGTCATCACCGCATCGCTGCATTCACCACTGACCCTTCGACTGAATAGTCACCGAGAGACGCAAGCAAATATAAAACAACAAATCATATTAGCAAATGACACCGCACTCAAAGACAAGCAATTGGTTTGGCTACTTAAAAACGAGTCGTTCGAAAAGGCCATTGTCTTTACAAATACCAAAACCAATGCAAGCCGGCTAAACGGCTATCTACGCTACCATGATATTCGAGCTGGCGTAATTCAAGGGGATTTAACCCAAGAGCAGAGGCAGCATGTTATGCAGCTACTGCATTTAGGGAAAATTGATGTGCTAGTCGCTACCGATGTTGCGGCCAGAGGCATCGATGTCAAAGGGATTGATCTGGTTATCAACGTAGAGATGGCAAGAAGTGGCGATGATCATACTCACAGAGTAGGCCGAACAGGTCGGGCAGGAGAAACAGGCTTAGCCATCTCTTTGATCAGCCCAACCGAATGGAATCTGATGTCCAGTATCGAAAGATACCTGAAAACACGCTTTGAAAAGCGGGTAATACCGGGATTAGAGGGTAGCTATACAGGGCCCAAAAAGCTTAAAGCCTCCGGTAAAGCAGCAGGCTCTAAAAAGAAAAAGACCGATAAAAAAGCAGCCGCCAATCGAAAGCCTGCTAAAGCTCCAGCCGGTAAGCGCCCTTCTAATCGAGCCGCGCCTAGCAAAACCATTGATGATGGTTTTGCACCCTTTAAGCGCAAACCTTGAGCGGTTCTCTTAAAGTGGGGAACTCTCGACTCCCCACTGCTTTGCTTCATGCATATGAATAAAAGGGATAGCCTGTGATAACGGCATTGGTTTCGCTAATAAGTAGCCTTGCATATAGTCGCACTCTAAGCTTTCCAGAACCGCTAACTGTTCATCCTGCTCAACGCCTTCTGCTACAACAGCTATACCTAATGCGCGCCCCATCTTGATAATAACCTCAACCAAGGTTTTATCTTGGTCATCATTTAAGAGGTCGTTAACAAAGCTTTTATCAATTTTAAGGTAATCGACTGGATAATTTCTCAGATAATTGATTGCAGAAAAGCCTGTTCCAAAATCATCAATTGAAAACTGGACGCCTAGTTTCCTTAAAGCAGAGATAGTATTCATTTGAGAAGAGTGGCCATCCATGAATAGTGACTCAGTGATCTCAAAAATAAAGCGGTTACTATCTACGCTATTCTCACTAAAAATACCCTTCCATGTTTCATAAGCTTTAGAGGAATAAAACTCACTAACAGAACGATTAACGGATAGCTTTATATCAATATCCGCCTCTAAGAAGGTACGCAGGTCTTTACATGACTGCCGTAGAATCCAATTGCCTAACTCACGAATGATACCTGTCTTCTCCGCCACAGAAATAAAGCGATCTGGCATAACCAAGCCCTTTTCAGGATGATTCCAGCGTATCAACGCTTCGCATTTATCTATTTTCTGAGTTCGAATGTTTAGTATTGGCTGATAGTAGAGTTCAAACTCCTCAGCAGCCATTCCACGCTGAATATCCGCATGTATCAATAAGTGATGTTCTGCAGCTTCACGCATTCCTTCGTTGAAAAAGAAGTGGGTATTTCGCCCCGCTCTCTTAGCAGCATACATCGCCTGATCTGAGTGCAATAATAAAGCCGTAACATCAGCGCCATCTACAGGATACATCGCTATGCCGATACTGGCTGTCATAAGATGCTGTCGTCCATCAAGAAAGAAGGGCTGCTGAATCACTTTTTGGAGTTTTTCAGCCAGCAAATCAGCCTGAATGACATCACCAACGTTGCGTAACACGATAACAAATTCATCCCCTGCTAATCGCGCCACAATATCCGTATCTCTTGATGATTTGACTAGACGATTGGCAAAATCCACTAATAACGCATCGCCAGCCGTGTGGCCTAAACTATCATTAATCTGCTTAAAGCGATCTATATCAATAAAGAATACAGCAAAATCTAACTGCTCTCTGCGCATCTCTTTAATCAGCACAAACAGCCGCTGCGTGAAAAAGTAACGATTAGGCAAACCTGTCAGGAAATCATAATTAGCCCGGTAGTTGGCTGTTTGCATCGCCTCATTTTTTTGCTGATATACAATAATAAACAGATAAGCTGCCAAACCTAAGATGAGCGCAACCGTAAAGGCTCCTCCCCACATCAACCATAGTTGCCCTGTTGGCGCAGACCATCCCTGTTTGGGCAATAGCGCCATTTGCCAACTACCCGAAGGTAGATTAATGGTAGTAAGCAACGCATCTTGCTCAAATAATGATTCTGAGCCTAAGAAAACAGCGCCGGCGGATCCTGTACCATCACGTCCTCTGATACTCAGGGAAAAGTCATCTTGTTCTGAAACAATGCCAGAACTTTCTAGAAATGTGTCGTAATTAATAACAGCAGATACAATTCCCCACAGTTTGGGTTCAGCCTCATGTTCTAGGTAAATAGGGGTACGAGCTATCAAGGCTTCTCCGCCTTGAACTAACGTCAGCGGCCCAGAAATCACTATCTGTTTTTCTCTGACAGCTTTCATTACCGAGCCTGACTGGCTTTCATTAGCGGAGTAATCCAGTCCTAAAGCCCGTTCATTCCCCTTAAGAGGGTATATGTTTTTAATGACCAGTCCAGGAGCCAACGCAATATGTTTGATTTGCTGGTTATCCCGTAAAAGCTCTACCGCTAAACGCTCTAACGTAACCTGCCCCATGTAAGGATTAGCTGCAATCTCGGCTTTCAGAGAGCGAAGTACAGAAATATTGCCATTAATTTCACCCTCTAGTCGTGCTCTTAAGGTGCTCAACACACCTGAAGCCTTGAGCTTTTCCTCTCCGATTAAGCGATGAGTTTCTAGCTGGATAAAAAGAAAAGCAATCAGCAAGACTGTACCCACCACTATGAACGCAGGAATAATAGGGTTGCTCAATAGTAATTGCCGAGCATCTGAAAGGAGTCTCATTCTCCTAGTGCCTCTAATATAGCGATTCTCATACCACCTAATTTATGTGAGTGAATGAATCTTAGTCATTATAGACAACTTTTTAAAATGACTGAGAAAAAGACAACACACTCGCGATCACAGAACCTTACCCGGATTCATTAAGTTATCTGGATCCAAAGCGGTTTTGATCAACTTCATCACTTCAACACCTGCTGGTAGCTCCTCCTCCAAGAATTGCTTCTTCCCTACACCAATGCCATGCTCTCCTGTACAGGTTCCCCCCATGCTCAGTGCTCGCCGAATAAGCCGCTGATGAAACGCCTCTATCTGCGCCATCTCTATAGGATCATTTGGGTTCACAGCAGGCACCACATGAAAGTTGCCATCACCTACATGACCCACAAGCGGCATCGCCATACCCACTCCTGAAATATCTTTATGGGTTTCTAGGATGCAATCGGTTAAACGAGATATAGGGACACACACATCTGTAGAAAAAATACGTGCATCGGGCCGCATAGCCCGGGCAGCATAGGCTAAGTCATGGCGGGCTTGCCACAGGGCATTACGATCCTCTGTATTAATAGCCCACTTGAAATCGCTACCACCATTTTCAGTAGCCAGTTCACGTACAATATCGGCCTGTTCCGCAACACCTGCCTCTGTTCCATGAAACTCCATAAAGAGGTGAGGTCGCAGTGGATAATGCGTTTGACTATAATGATTAACAGCATCTATCGCCACAGAATCAAGTAGCTCAATCCGTGCAATAGGAACGCCCATCTGTATCGTTTGAATCACCGTATCAACCGCACCGGCTAAAAGCTCAAAGTCGCATATCGCTGCGGATATCGCCTGGGGAATAGCGTGCAGGCGCAACGTAATTTCACAAATAACCCCCAACGTCCCTTCCGAACCAACATATAGGCGCGTTAAGTCATAGCCAGCAGCCGATTTTCTAGCCCGACTACTGGTTTTCACAATTCTCCCATCCGGCATCACAACGGTTAACGCTAAAACAGCCTCGCGCATCGTGCCATATCTAACCGCATTTGTTCCTGATGCACGAGTAGCTGCCATTCCACCTATTGAAGCATCTGCGCCAGGGTCAACAGGGAAAAACATGCCCTGATCGCGAAGGTATTCATTCAATTGTTTGCGAGTTACACCCGCTTGCACCGTGCAGTCCATATCTTCTGCAGAAACACGCAGTACTTTATTCATGAGCGACATATCGATGCAGAGCCCTCCTGAATAGGCGTTTATCCCACCTTCCATCGCCGTACCTGTACCAAAGGGAATAATCGGCATATGGTGGCGCATACAGACACGCACAATCTCAGAGACTTCTGAGGTACTTTTAGGGAAGGCAACAGCATTAGGAAGGGCTGCTTGATGGAAAGACTCATCCTGAGAGTGATGAGTACGCACACTGGTAGACGTATCTAAACGGTCACGTAAGAGTGACTTCAACTCTTCCATAGCAAGGGTATAATTTGTGGTCATCCTTCCTCCGCATCTGACGTTTTTGCCAGCTTAACAGAGAAGCGAAAAGATTAAACCAAGGAGTGAACGGCTCTGATAAAACAGAGCCATTCAGAAGAGAAGCTATTAGACGTTCGCTTTACACCAAGCTTCCAACTCATCAGCACCGCCAACATGCTGGCCGTCAATAAACACCTGAGGCGTAGTGCCCTGACCAGAGAGTGCATTCAGGCTTGAAAAGCTGACACCGTTTTTACCCAGTTCAATCTCTTCATACTTAAAGCCTTGTTCTTTGAGTACTTTTTTAGCACGCGTGCAGTGCGAACAGCTGGGCTTGGTCAGCAAAGTGACTCGTTTTGGCTGCTTCGCGTTAGGATTGATATACGCTAGCATAGTGTCTGCATCTGACACTTGGAATGGATCGCCTGGTACATCTGGCTCGATAAACATCTTATCGATAACGCCATCTTTTACCAGCATAGAGTAGCGCCAGCTACGCTTTCCAAAGCCCAGTTCTGCCTTATCTACCAGCATTCCCATACCTTCGCTAAATTCACCATTGCCATCCGGTATAAACGTGATGTTTTCAGCCTTTTGATCTTCTGCCCAACTATTCATCACAAACGTGTCATTCACGGATAAGCAGATGATGTCATCAACACCGTTTTCAGCAAAAACAGGTGCTAACTCATTGTATCGGGGTAAATGGGTACTTGAGCAGGTAGGCGTAAAGGCCCCTGGTAACGCAAAAACTATAACGGTTTTACCTGCAAACAGTTCATCGGTTGTCACCGTAACCCAATCGTTTCCTTGGCGCGTTGGAAAGCTTACGACGGGTACGCATTGTCCTTCTCTATTGTCTAACATGTTTCATTCTCCAAACTGGCTTACTGTTATTTATGGGACTAGTTTAGGAGGAAACATTCAATTTTAAAAATTAATAAAAACAAACAAAATGATAGTATATTTTTATCTAATAATTGCTTTCCGTCGCACGCTTCCCGGCGGTTCCCCCATCACTTGCCGAAACACCCGGCGAAAAGCAGTCTCACTCTGATACCCTAACTTATCTGCCACTTGGCCTACGCTATACTCTCCTTCGCCCAACCATTGGTGTCCAAGCTGCATGCGCCACTGTTTCAGATACTCCCCTGGAGATATGCCAACCACTGCTTTGAAACGCTGACTAAAAGAGGTCCTCGACATGCCCGCTGTCTTAGACATGAGTGCTAAAGTCCAAGGCAGGCTTGGGTTTTCATGTATCTGAGTCAAAACCCGAGCCAATCGAAGATCACTAAGGCCAGCCAGAACACCTTGCTCCATCTGCATCGAACCTATAACAAAACGAAGGATATGTATTAGCAAAACCTCCGCTAAGCGATTCACCGCTGTTTGATGGCCGCATCGTTCTTTTCTGGCCTCTTCTAACATCAATGCAATAATAGGCTGAAGATCGGCATCTTGCCCTCCTCCCTCTAATTGCACGACAGCGGGTAATGAATAATACAAAGGGTTGTTTTTCACTTGCCCAAAATCGAGCCTAGCCTGAACCCACGCGACGGAACCTTTACCTTTTATGCTAAAAGGCTTCCCTAGCGCCACCCATATCAAATCACCAGAATGTAACGCATATCGCTGGTTTTCACAGAAAAACTCAGCTTCCCCTTCATAGAGTAGAAATATATCCGACATGGGATAAGGCTCACTCTGGTCATAGGACAAACCCTCCCCGTGAAAGCAGCGAACAAACTCTGCCCGAGGCGAAAAGAAAGAAAGTAATGAAGAAAGTCTATCCATAATAAACCGTACGATCTGATATAAATTAACAGAATTTTACATACCAAAAATACATCAGTAAAGATTAAGATGGCCTTTTCAAGTGATGGAGCAAACCTATGAAACCACTCATCCCACGACAAGCCGTATCCGACCTTACTATCGAAACCCTAAGCGGGAGTTGGTCTTTACATGATCAAAACCCGACGCATTTTACGCTGCTGGCTTTTTATAGGGGTTACCACTGCCCGATCTGCAAGAGCTATATTCAGGAACTCAATAGAGTATTCAAAGAGTTCGAGCAAAAAGGTATTAGCGTGATTGCAATCAGTAGCGACTCCAAGGAGCGAGCGCATTTAGCTCAAACCGAATGGGCTATAGATCAACTGGAGATCGGGCACAGCCTTACTAAAGAGCAAGCCCAATACTGGGGCTTATTCCGATCGACAGGTCGAGGACTTACATCAATTGGCGTTGAAGAGCCTGAGAACTTCTCAGAACCGGGGCTTTTTCTCATCCAGCCTGATAAAACACTCTACTGGAGTCAGGTGAGTACTATGCCGTTCGCACGCCCTCACTTCAAAGAGATACTCGGTGCAATTGATTTTGTTCTGAAAAATAATTATCCCGCCAGAGGCGAGCTGATTTAATTACTTAGTATTTGAGGTGCGCACTGCGTTCAATTTGCGGTTGTGCGCACGCTCAAGGATCGATTGCTTTTCCTCTGGCGTTGCTGCAGACCATGCCTTTATCTCCTGCAACGTTCGAAAGCAACCAATGCAGGTATCTTCTTGGTTTAGACAGCAGTGCCGGATACAGGGTGATTCAGGCTCGTACATACAGACTCCGAGATCAATCAATAGGCATACAAACAAAAAAGGTGCGTCAGAGCGCACCTTTTACACCAGAGTGAAATATTAGCTGCGAGATTTTAATAAGTCACGGATCTCAGTCAGCAACAGTTCCTCTTTCGAAGGCTCCTGCTCAGCTTCCGGCTCTGCAGGCGCTTCCTCTTCTTTCTTTTTCAAAGAGTTAATGGTCTTCACTGCAACAAAAACAGCGGCTGCCACAATCAGAAAATCGATAATCGTTTGCAGAAATTTCCCATAATTCAGGGTAACAGCCGCTTGCTCACCTACCGCTTCTTTTAAAATAACAGCCAAATCCGTGAAGTTCACGCCGCCCAGCATAACACCGATAGGTGGCATCACAACATCACCCACAAAAGAGGAGACGATTTTACCGAAAGCAGCGCCTACGATAATACCAACCGCCATATCCATCACATTGCCTTTAACAGCAAACTCTTTAAACTCCTTCATTAAGCTCACAGCATAGCCCTCAGTTTATAATAATATAAGTGCAGGTATTCTCTAACATAGTGATGAACAGCGGATTAATCTAAAGTCTACATTCGGCCTTTCATCGCCCCCATCATGCCGCGGATGGCACCAGGTACGTCAGCAGGCAGAATAATGGTTTTCGCATTTGAAGAGTTAGCCACATCACGCAGGGCATCAACATACTTCTCACCAAGAATATACATCACCGGCAATTCATTATCCTGAATGGCTTCAGTTACTTTCCCGATGGACACCTGACTTGCTTTCGCTAATACCACTTGCGCTTCAGCATCACGCTTAGAAGCTTCCAAACGACCTTCTGCTTCAAGGATAGCAGCTGATTTTTCACCATCGGCACGGGTAACCGTTGCACGACGTTGACGCTCAGCAGCCGCTTGCTCTTCCATCGCCTGCTGCATCGTATCAGATGGCGTAATATCCTGAATTTCAACAGTTTTAAGCGTAATACCCCAATCTGAAATATCATCAGAAATTGCAGCTTTTAGTTTGGCTTTAATTTGATCACGGGAGGATAACGCATCATCCAATCCCATCTCGCCGACGATAGAACGTAGCGAGGTCTGTACTAAATTCTGAATCGCCAAAATATAATCTTCAACACCGTAAACGGCTTTTTCAGGTGCCACAATGTTAATATAAGCCACGGCGTTCGCGATGATCACCGCGTTATCCTTGGTGATCACTTCCTGAGAAGGGATATCCATCACAATATCTTTCGTGGTCACTTTATAAGCCACCTGATCGATATAGGGCACAATTATATTCAACCCTGGCCCTAGGGTTGAGCTGTATTTACCGAGACGTTGAATAACAAACTTACTTCCTTGAGGCACAATCTTGACCCCCATAGCCAGTGTCAGCATCACAACAAAGAGAACTACACCAGCAATTGCCAAACCTTCCATCGATTTACTCCTAAGATCCTATTAACGTTTTTCTACTAGCAATGTGTTACCGGATAGCTCGATAATGAAGACTCGATCTCCCAATGCCACCTCACTGCTACAAATGAATTCCCACTCATCGTCACCTAATACCGGTGTTGTGAAGCGCACAATACCCCGGGTATGCTCTGTTGGCTTTCGGATGACTTGTCCGCTCTCACCTGCAATGGCTTCGCGAGCAATACCGGCTTTTGTGCGATCTGTCATTTTAGGTTTAACGACACGAAACCACATAACAGCAAATATCGATGATGCTACAGCCCAAGTCGCCAATTGCCAACTGAGTGCTATATCAGGGCTGATCATCAACAATCCAGCAACGACAATCCCCCCCAAACCAAACCAAAGAATCGTAAAGCTGGGTATAAAGATCTCTGCTGCCATTAGCAACATCCCAAACACTAGCCAGTGCCAATAAAGCAAAGTAACGTCCATGGCAGTAGGACTCCTTAATTCTATTGATGAATTTTTTGGGGCCGAAATCAGTCCCACTTAAGTAGAGTATAACCTGAAGATGACAGTTCCCAGTAAAACTAAAAAAGCTTTACTGTCAGGCTAAGGAACGCTCCTGCATACCTTAGCCCTATTATGGCCATAGCAACACCCTGTCGCCTTGGCCAAGCTACCCCCCGCTATCCTGACAGCAAGGCCGTACTGGCACCGCTGGGCTTGCCGTGGTTTTTACTGGGTCAGTCTCTGAAGTAATGGAAGGAAAGGATTCATCAACGCCTAAAGCGACAATTCGATTCCCCCTGCGTACCATGCCGATATCTTTTAGCAGATGCTCGTCCAGGTGCTCCATCGAGTCATAAGTATACTGCTGAGCAATTTTACGCTGCAGCTTACGGTATCCAGCAGTCAAAAGGCTGAGTAAAGTCATCATATATCTCCTTGTTAAAAACACCGGAGATAGCTTCGAGGGAGGTAAAAAGGGGAGAAATACCATCAGCCGCGAAGATATCCGCGGCCAGTTGAAAAATCAGATCAGAGCACACGGACAAGCGAAGGCACGCTTCCAATGATTATTGGAGGCGATAATTCGAGATGTCGGCTGTGTATACATCGTGATCATCAGAGTCAGACTTAATAATGGTTTATTTAAAATTCGTTCAAAAAACGAACAGCCATTTGAAACCTAATTCTATTCCGTGTCAAGCCAATATCGCCCCAATTCTCACTTTGAGGTAAGCTTGGCACCCTGTTTATCCTGATGGACGTTATCCATGCCCTCTTTTGCTGACTTCAACCTGTGTCCCGAACTGCAATACACATTGTCAGAGCTAGGTTACCAAGAGCCTACACCGATACAGACGCAGGCCATTCCGCTAGTGTTGGCTGGAAAAGATGTCATGGCCGAAGCGCAAACCGGCACAGGCAAAACCGCCAGCTTTGCTTTACCTATGATAGAGCGGCTCAGCAAACACCCCGCCCCACCTGAATACCACCCTATTCGCGGGCTTATATTAACGCCTACCCGAGAGTTGGCTATTCAGGTCGCAGATAACACATTAGCTTATGGTACGACGTTAGGTATGCGTGTTATCTCTATTTACGGAGGCGTTCGTTTCGACAATCAAATTCGAAAAATGAAGCGCGGTGCGGATATTCTCGTTGCAACACCAGGTCGGCTTTTAGATATGCTGGCACAGAAGAAACTGAGTTTGGAAGCCTTGGAGATACTGGTTTTCGACGAAGCGGACCGTATGCTGGATTTAGGTTTTATTCACGATATTAAAAAAATCCTCAGCTACACCCCCGATAAAAAACAGACCCTTTTGTTTTCTGCCACCTTTAATGAGGGTATTGAAGCACTCTCCGACACCCTGCTTAACGATCCGGTTAGCCTCAGTGTAACCCCTCGAAATTCAACTACCAGCCAAGTAAAGCAAAGAGCCTATGGCGTTGATAATGGGGATAAAGCCGACATTCTTAGCTATATGATAAAAGAGGGCAACTGGTCTCGTACTCTGGTATTCACTCGCACCAAACGCAGAGCGGATCAAGTAGCAGACTACCTACAACAAGAAGGGATCACAGCTATGGCGATCCATGGAGACAAGCATCAAAAGGAGCGTATAGCTGCACTGCAAGCTTTTACGGATGATGAGATCCAAGTATTGGTCGCAACCGATGTCGCTGCAAGGGGCTTGGATATTGAATCGTTACCCAGAGTCATCAACTATGACCTGCCTAATCAGGCGGAAGCCTATGTTCACCGCATTGGGCGCACCGGGCGTGCGGGACAAAAAGGGATGGCCATCTCATTAGTGGCCCCTGATGAAAAGCGCTTTCTTGTCGCCATTGTCGCGTTAATCAACAAACAAATCCCCATTCAGGCCGTTCCCACATTTATTAATGGTGAATTGCAAGACAGTAAGTCCATCAATAAACAAAAGTCGAAACCCACTCAACGCAGTAAGAAAAAAACAACTAACAAACCCAAAAAGCCTGCCCCCCCTGCAGTGCATGAAGAACCAGACATGCCTGCGCGCCCAGCCTTACGCCGCTCGCTCTTTAAGAAGTAAGGCAAGGTTATGCTGTGGATCCCTTTTACATTGTTTGCCGCGTTCATGCAGTCATGGCGTAATGCATTTCAAAACGAACTAAGCAAGGAGGTTTCTACTGCTGGAGTCACGTTTGCCCGCTTCATCTACGCCAGCCCCATTGCAGGTATCTATTTATGGGGGCTATACCAATATAAATCGGCGCCAATCCCAAGTTTCAGTCATACGTTTCTTTATACCGTTTTACTTGCGTCCATCTCGCAGATTATAGCTACCGCGCTGATGGTCATGCTATTTCGCCTTAGAAATTACGCAATCGGAGTCGGGCTTGCTAAAAGTGAAGCCGTTATCGCAGCGACCCTCGGCGCTTTATTATTCAGTGCGCCACTTTCCTCACTAGCATGGGCAGGCGTTATCATCGGTGCAGTGGCCGTGTGGCTGATGAGTAACACCGGCTCGCTTAGACAGATTTCACTTAGCACAGTAGGTTTGGGAGTGGGCAGCGGCTTAGCTTTTGCACTAACCACCCTGTGGGTAAGGGAAGCCAGCCTAATGTTGGAGGTTGATTTTCCTTATAATGCTGCATGGGTGCTCTTGTTCGTAATCAGCACGCAAACCTTGATGCTACTGACGTGGTTAATATTAAAAGAACCATCAACACTCTCTGCTCTATGGCAACATCCTAAATTAACCCTATCCATCAGTCTGTTCAGCTGCCTTGGCTCGCTAGGCTGGTTTGCTGCCATGAGCTTAGAAACGGTTGCGCTGGTAAAAACGCTTGGGCAAGTCGAAATCCTTTTCACCCTACTCATTTCTGCACGATGGTTTAAAGAGCGTCTGAGCCGGAGAGATTTATTAGGGCTCGCCTTAATTGTTGCTGGTGCAGCCTGCGTTATTTTGGCTTAGCAGGTTTGGGCAGCACGTTTTGACACGATGCCCGCTTTTGCATTCTCCCAATGTAGGATGTCAATCGCATGTCAGGTCTTAGCAACTGTTCTCCATGGGGCAAGCCAACTAAATAATCCAACATAGGAATTAATAGGGCATCCGCAATCGTGAATTGATCACCGCATATAAACGCTTGATCTCCAATTTGTTGCTCTAAAATACCCAACACCGCTATTACGCTAGGTTGCGCATCGGCCACTTTATCCATTCGAATAGCACCATTCTCTCCCTTTGGAAAAGCAAACTCTAACAGGTAATCACGCACAATCACGCGATCTACCTGAGTGGATATCACTTGGCACCATTGATCTACGATTGATTTTGCGTATAGGTCTTGAGGCTGTAACGCTTGACCTTCGAAAGCACTATCTAGATAACGACAAATTGGCCCCGTTTCATAAAGGAAGCGCCCTTTATGGTGGATAACCGGCACTTTCCCTAGTGGGTTTATCGCTAAGTGAGCCTCTCCTTTAAACTCAACGTCTTGCCCCTCAAGCTGCATGCCAGCATGGTATGCAATTCCTTTTTCCTCGCAACATAGCATCACGGAACGAACAAAAGTACTGAACTGAGGGCCTACTATTTCGATCTGTGGCGTCATGAGATTCTCCTTGAATCAGAGTGAATTTGCCTACACTCTATAAACAAACAAAATATGTTCAAGATCATATTTTGTTTATACGGCACACTACTCAAAAACAGGTGCACACCCATGGCATGGAAAGAACAACACAAACATAACACCCGCCAGAAGATCCTGAGAAGCGCAGCTAAGCTCTTCACAAAACAAGGCTTTGACCATGTTGGTATTAACGATGTCATGAAAGACGCAGGGTTAACCCGTGGTGCTTTCTACGCTCATTTCAATTCAAAGTCAGAACTTTATGCAGAAGCAATTATTGCAGCAGCCATTCAGACCGGAGATAAGCTCAACCCTGATAACCCCGAAGCACCAAGCCTCGATCAACTTGTTCAGTTTTATCTCAGCATGGAGCACCGACAAGGAGAACATTTCCGCTGCCCCTTGGCATTTTTAGCAACCGATATCACTCAGCGAGATGAGCAAGTTAGAGATGCTTACACCCTCGTCTTTAAAGGATTTTTAAAACATTTAACCGCTCACTTACAGCGTAGAAACGGTGATTTGGATAGAACAAGGAGTATGCAAGTAGCTGTTATGATGATTGGCGGTTTGGCCATTTCTAGGGCGGTCAATGATGAAGAGCTGGCTAAAAACCTACTAATAAGTTGCCATCAAAACTTACTGGATCATTAACCTGTTGTTAACAACTATCGCGAATACTAAAGAGGCAGTAATGCTGCTAAGCAACAATTCATTAAAAGACAAATAACATTGCTAAATAAGCATATTTACTTATAAACTATAGAATAATTGCTGCACTGCAAAACATTATAACCATCAGACTAATGAACTGATAAGGATCATTCTATGCTGTACCAACTCCACCACACGCTGAACCAATCTGTGCAGCCTCTGCACCTGTGGGCACAAGCTTGGAAAAAACAACTGAAACTGCCATGGATGCTACCTTTTCGTTACAACTCAGTTACTCGAACCATACTGGCAACGCTAGAACTCATTGAGCGCTGCACAGACAATTATGACAAACCTGAATTTGGGTTACAGTACACCCAAATTGACGGCGAAGAGATACGCGTGAGAGAGGAAGTCGTTCACTCACTTCCCTTCTGTGATCTACTACATTTTCGTCGTAGCGGCCACTATAACCACCCTAAAGTGCTACTTGTTGCGCCGATGTCAGGCCACTTTTCCACGTTACTACGTGGCACCGTTGAACACTTCATTCCCGATCATGAGGTCTATATTACCGACTGGCAAAATGCTAGGGATGTGCCAACTCGTGAAGGCGGTTTTAGTTTTGACGATTACGTTCGTTATCTTATGGAATTCCTAGATCACCTAGGACCAGACACCCATATGATTGCTGTCTGCCAACCCAGTGTACCGGCTATTGTTGCCACCAGCGTCATGGCTGAACGCAACAGTCCAAACCAACCCAAAAGCCTGATCCTGATGGGAGGGCCGATTGACACTCGCGTTAATCCAACCGAAGTAAACGATTATGCATCAGGCAAAGATTTGGAGTGGTTTCAAAAAAATGTGATTAGCACCGTTCCAGGTGATTTTCCCGGTGCAGGGCAAAAAGTCTACCCTGGCTTTATCCAACTTTCAGGCTTTATGAGCATGAATATGGATAGCCACATAAACAAACATTTCAAATTCTTTGGAGATCTAATCAAAGGTGACGGCGATAGTGCTGAAGCACACCGTGATTTCTATAACGAATACTTGGCTGTAATGGATCTTCCAGCGGAATTCTACCTAGATACCATTCGGAAGGTTTTCCTTGAACACCGACTACCAAAAGGCGAAATGCTATTTGAAGACAAGCTGATTGATACCAAAGCCGTCAAACAGACGGCCTTACTAACGGTAGAAGGTGAAAATGACGATATTACGGGTAAAGGTCAAACTAAAGCGGCCCACAATATCTTAAGCAATATTCCCGCTTCGATGAAAGAGCACTATGAGCAGCCCAATGTTGGCCATTACGGTATTTTTAATGGCCGACGCTTTCGTGAGGAAGTAGGGCCAAAGATAAAAGCGTTCATACAAGCTCAGAGCCAAGAAAAACCCACTACGCTGCCTGAAAACAAAGCGTAATCAGCTACAACTGAGACATAAAACCGGCCAAGGGCCGGTTTTTTCATAGTGTGCTTTAATTGATAAAAAACGATTGATATTGCTTGGGTGTAACCGCCAATCGCTTTTTAAAATGGCGCTGAAAATGACTTTGATCAGCGAAGCCCAAACGACCTGCCACCTCTACCAAGCTATCCCCTTGTTGAAGCATTTTTCTTGCTCGTCTTATACGGGTATCCAACTGATAGGCATGGGGAGACAAACCATACTTTTGCTTAAAACTGCGAACTAAATGATATCGGCTCAAACCAGATTGCTCAGCAAAGTCACTCAGCGTCAGGTTGTCACCCAAGCGATCGTTGATTAACGCCTCTACCTGTTCAAGTGCAGGCTGATCTTGCGCAACTGTTTCTAAATGATTTGCAGAAAAGAGATGGGATAAATATTCAATCAATAGAGTCTCCGCTTCTAACGGATTGTCCCCTAGTAAACTCATATAAAGCCGATTGAAACGGGCATAGAAAGCCTTATCGCGAGAAAGCCGTATCTGGAAAGGCAAATAATCCCCAACACTCAGTTCAGTCATCTCTTGTTGCACCCCTTTTACCCATGCAGTATCCACAAACAACATGCGATAAGACCACTGGCCTGCACGAGGATTACACGCGTGAGCATCGTTAGGGTTGATCAACACCGTATCACCTGCACGGGTGATATAGGTTTCCTTTAGATAGCGATAGGTTGCTATACCTTGATCAATAACCCCAAACGAGAATTCATCATGACTGTGAGTGTCATAACACGCTGTCGACTGCTTAGCTTTGCGTATCTCGACCGAGGGCAAAACGTCACTACGCTTAAAAAATTGCGATCTGCGCTCCACTGCTCCTCCATCACATAGGAATAAATAAGGTCATAATACTGCTACTTAATAATACGCCCATGACTCGATTAAAGATAATCTGATGCTGCTGTTCCGCTAAGTAGCCTCTTATCGCATTCCCCAGTAGCGCCCAAGTGCCCACACCGACAAAGCACATCGCAAAAGAGATCACACAAAACAACATTAAGAAAAACACCGGATGATCCTGCTGCGTCACAAATAAACTAACACCCGACATAGAGACCAGCCACGCTTTAGGATTAAGAGCCTGAGCCAAGACCCCGCCTACAAATGGGGAGGTAGCGGAGCTGGAGTCAACTTGTATGGAGGCAGGCTCAGCTGTTGCAATCTTCAAGGACATATATAGCAGAAAAGCCGCACCAAAATACTGAAGCGTCTGGGCAATGATAGGATTCTCAGCGAGAACGGTATTCAAACCAATACCTACCAGACAAACAATCAGCGTATAAGACAACGTTGCGCCTAACACATGTGGCAGTGCGCAACGTACACCAGAATTAGCACCTATGCTGGCCGCGATAATATTAACAGGTCCAGGAGAGATGGCCCCCACGAACGCAAAGACCAGCATGGAATAAACAGTTAATGACATAAAAGCTACCTCACAAAACGCAAAGATAGCCCTACTTCAGCATTAAATATTGAACAAAATTGCTCTCGCTTTCGCTTTAAAAGTTATTTACTTGTCACTTTCCAGAATCGTTTCGATGCGATCAGCATAGTGTTCGTTAAAGTCAGCAAAAACACTACTTTGGCCACTACAACAACGAATCACACCCGTTTTTATGTCGTATACCCAACCATGTATTTCGACTTTATTAGTCGCAAGCTTGGCAGCAACAACAGGATGAGTGCGAAGATGTTGAACCTGCTGAAGCACATTTTCCTCTATCGCCTCGTTGATATAGCAAGCATCAACGGGCTCATCTACGGCTAAATTATTCCGCTCTCTGACAATCTCCATCGCTGAACGGCAATGCCCCAACCACTCTTTAACATGTGGTAACCCTTTGAGGGCATCTAGGTCCAAAGCCCCCTTTATCGCACCACAATCGGTATGACCACAGACAATAATATGACGAACCCCCAATACCGCTACTGCATATTCAATGGATGCGGTCATCCCTCCCGTCTCATTGCTATGAGGTGGAATAATGTTACCTGCGTTACGACAGATAAAAAGATCACCAGGGTGTGACCCTGTGAGCAAATTAGGATCGATACGTGAGTCCGAACAGGTAATAAATAATACATCGGGATTTTGTTGATCTGCCAAGCTTGCAAAAAGGTCTTTTCGCTCTGGATACGTATTCTCTTTAAATGCTAAAACTCCACGAATAATCTGATCCATTTCACTACCTTCTACTTTTAAATGAAGCTATGACAACAAGCTATACTTTGCTAATAATAACAAATATCTAGCGATCAATTTTAGCTTTCTCGTTGTTCTTTTTTATTGTTAGATTTTTGCCTAATTCGAGTCCTATACAGCAAGAACGCTTACAGAAGCAGTCGTCGCCTAAGACTTAGGGATTCCTTCGAAAGCAGGAACACTAAAATATTGATTAATTTCAAATGGCATTATAGTACTAACCAACTTATAGGACTTTAACTCACCAGCAGGGTAGTACAGCTGGTCTAATGTCGCCTGCTTCTGAAACCGCTGATAAAGCTCATCCACCTCCTGAGTTAAGCGCACGATGCTTTGTGGGCTAAACAAGCGGCTCGTAGAATAAAAAATCCCCTCATTCTGTCTAGGCCCCATTGCTTGCTTGATAAATCTCTGGTTAACCTCGACCAGTGTTTTATGGAGCGGCCCTCCCAAGCGCCAACGAATTGGACGGGTAACCCTAAGATGCACTTGGTCTTGGCGACCTAACCGAATAAGCCCAAGCTTCTCTAGTTTACGCAGGTAAAGATACGCATCGGCTTTTGATAGCTGATTTTGCTCAGTAATCGTCTCCACATCAAACTGGCTGACGAGCAACATGAAAAATGAGGTTAATCCTTTATCATCGGCTAATGCTTGCTCTGTTTCGACACTAAGGAGGGTTGCCTCCGTCGTGCGCTTGGTATCTAGCTCCACCAGCTCTGTAATACTCAGCCCTATCAAATCGCAGATTTCAATTAGGCGACTAATCTTACAGTCCTGCTCCTGAAACATCCGCTTAACGGTGGGCTCTGATACATTCATCATATCGGCGAGTTCACGGTAATGAATCCCTTGTGCTTTAAGCACCCGCTTAAGTACATCAAACAAACCAGAACGTTGTTGCTGACCATCCATAAAATAATTATCACAAGCAGAAAAAGAATCAAAAAATAATACCAATAATAAATAAAATTGCCAAAAAAGATCAAATATATATCCTCACATCAAACCAAACACGAGGATATAAGCATGCATAACTTGCTAAAAACATCACTACTGTCAACACTTCTAATAAGCACCTACGCCTTAGCCAACGACCCTGTACAAGAGCGCTGGACGATAGATAACCTTCATCAACCTGAATCTGTTGTGATTGATGCAACCGATAATTCTGTCTTTGTATCCAACATCAATGGCGCCCCTGCTGAACTTAACGGCAAGGGCTACATCAGCAGAGTTTCACAAGATGGCAAACAACTCGATCAATATTGGGTAGAGGGCTTAGACGCGCCCAAAGGGATGGCCATTGTTGGACAGCATTTATTCGTAGCGGATATGCAAACCCTACACATGATTGATATTCCACAAGGCAAAATCGTCAAGCAATTTTCAGTACCTAACGCCAAAATGCTTAATGACATTACCGCCGCCCCTGATGGAACAGTGTATGTCTCAGATTTTCTAGGCGGTACGATTTATCGCCTGCATAACGATCAACTCACCGCTTGGTTTAACAGCGAACAGATCCCTTACCCTAACGGCCTGCTATGGGATGAAGATAGATTGCTGATTGGCAACTGGGGGACAGAGATTAATCCGGATTTCTCTACTAAAACACCCGGCTCTCTTTACCAATTTAAGCCGAATCAGAAGTCGCTATCAGTTATCCCTACGGGATTTGAATTGGGCAACTTAGACGGCATTGCGGTAGCAGGTAGCAGCCTGTACGTGAGCGACTGGATCTCAGGAGAGCTATTTAAACTCAACAACAAGGAGAGAACGCTTTTGCTAACACTGCCCAAGGGGTTAGCCGACATAGCCGTCGCTAAAGACACCCTGTATACCCCACGCATGATGGAAAACAAAGTCACTGCCTGGGCAATTACAAACAAATAGCAGCTCCCTTAACTCTAAAGTGCTGTACTCCCTGCTTATCTGTGATTAACCTTCTCTCATTAATCAATCTCAGATAGGCAGGAAGTCGCCCATGAGCCCCATCACCCTACATAGTATCCACCAACACCCTATTAAATCCTGCGCACCCATCTCATTAAGCCGTGGCTGGATCGACGAACTAGGACTCAGTGGAGATCGCCGTTTCATGGTAGCGGATGGTAATGGGGAGTTTATGACCGCCAGAAAACACCCAAAACTCACCCAACTATTAGCAACACCCTTTAACGGTGGAATGGTTCTAGCAGCGACTAGGCACCCTACACTGATCCTTAAAGAATCAGATTTTCCTGATGAGTACCTCGCTACTCAGGTATGGAAACAACCGATGCAAGCACAATTTTGCGGTGAACTGGCACGCGAGTGGATTACTGAGTTTTTAGGTACACCGTGCCAACTACTTTTTTTTGGTAAGAAAACAGATCGTCCCATCAAGGATATGGCTGAGCGTCAGGTCAGTTTTGCAGATGGTTACCCGCTACTGCTAACCAGCACCGCTTCGCTGGAGTGGCTACAAGAGCGCTGCCCTTCACCTATCAAAATGGAGCAATTCCGCCCCAATTTAGTCGTTACCGGTACGTTACCCTTTGCCGAGGATCATTGGCAGGAAATTCAGATTGGTGATGTTCGCTTTAGCGTTCATTCCCCCTGTGAGCGCTGCAAACTAACTACACTTCCGCCTCGCTCTACAGACTTTAACCCTCAGCAGGAGCCTTTGCGTACCCTGCTTAAACACCGTCGAGCACATGAAGGTGGAGCCCTATTTGGGCAGAATCTAATTGCACTGAATACCGGCATCATAGAAACAGGCAGTACCGTCAATATCATCAGTGAAGCGCCAGTTGATATTGTGCGCCCAGTAGCCTGAGTTGGTAATCGATGGCGTCTATCAACCTGATACTAGAGCTTCGCAGCTACGGTAGCGAAGCTCACACCCACCAACATGATTACCATCAGTTGGTATTACCCGTATCGGGCGCATTGGAGATGAGTGTTGGCAATAGTGCAGGGGTAGCTCATGAAAATAGAGCCGCAGTTATTGCCGCTGGAGAGGATCATGGTTTTGCCGCCTCCAGCAGCAATGCCTTTGTTGTCGCTGATATTTCAGAAAGACTGGCACCAGAGCTTGCAAAACTACCTGCCTTTATCACGCTAGACCCCGTTATCGCCCACTATGTTAGCTTCTTGCACAGCCAACTCTCTCAAGACAAAAACCGCTCCCAAAGTAGTGAGCGCCAGATGCTGCTTTTGCTAATACAACTACTCAAAGAGCGTTATGGGGAAACATTGGCAATCGATAAACGTATTGAAACGGCTAGAATCTATTTAGATCAACATTTTGAGCAACCGGTATCGCTAGCGTTGCTTTCCACCATAGCTCACTTAAGCCGACGCCAACTTAGCGAGCTGTTCAAGCAAGAGATAGGCATGACACCCCATCAATACCTCACCGAGAAGCGTATGCAACAGGCTTGGAAATTACTCGAAGCCCAACAACTTAGCATCCAAGAGGTCGCAGATCAGGTAGGTTATAACAACCTTTCAGCCTTTAGTGATCGCTTCAAAAAATACTTTGGCTACTCCCCCCGCCACTTCCGCTCGATCAGCAAATAATTTTGCCTTATCGCCAAAGACAGCAACCTTCCACAGTTACATACTGACTTTATGTTCCTGACCACCTGACTTACAGCAATGCCTATGACTCTTAACAAAAAAGCGACACTCATCGGTTTCATTTCCATTTTACTCTGGGGTACGCTCGCACTACTAACACGCTTAACTGAAGCGAAGATCCCTCCGTTTCAAATGATGGCCATAACCTTTAGCATCGCCTTCTTATTGATGAGCGCCCGCTGGTGGACACAAGGCCACTTAGGATTGAAATACCTACGTCAACCACCTCTGGCATGGGTACTCGGTATTGGCGGATACTTTGGTTATCACTTTTGTTACTTTTTGGCGATGGCGAAAGCCCCCGCTGTAGAGGTGAGTTTAATCGCCTATCTCTGGCCACTGCTTATTGTGATTTTTGCAGCACTTTTACCCGGCGAATCCTTCAAACCACACTACTTGATTGGCGCACTACTCGCACTTTTTGGTTGTTGGCTACTTATCAGCAAAGGGCATACCGGGTTTCAATCAGAATACATTTCAGGCTACTTGTTAGCGTGTGCCTGCGCACTTATCTGGTCCAGCTACTCTGTTGCCAGCCGCCTAGTTAGCACAGTACCCACCGATGCAGCAGGCTGGTTCTGCGGTGTAACAGCCCTATTAGCGTTCGTTTGCCACATCTTATTGGAGGTGACGGTTTGGCCCGATCATAGTGCGCAATGGATAGGTATTTTAGGGTTGGGGTTAGGGCCTGTCGGTATTGCCTTTTTTACATGGGATTACGGCATAAAGCACGGCAATATCCAGCTGCTTGGCGTACTCGCCTATAGCGCCCCCTTGATATCCGTTATTCTGTTAGTCATAGCAGGACTTGCACCCTTTAGCTGGCCTTTACTGTTCGCCTGTTTAGCCATTGTGGGAGGCTCACTACTAGCCGGTATCAGCCAACGACAAAAGAACTAAAATCAACCATTACATCTTCTATTTTCTACTGTTCTTTACTATTATGTAACCAGTTACGTAATTAAGAATATAAACATGACCCACTCAGATCATATGCAATCTTACGGCAGCCTATCCCTTGGCAGCCGACTCAAGCGTCTTTCAGATCAAATGATGCAAGACGTCACCGATATCTACAAAGCGCAGGGGATTAATTTAAACCCTGCCTTCTTTCCTCTCTTTAACTTACTCCATTTACATGGACCGTTATCTGTCACAGAAGCAGCCGAATTATTAAATGTTACCCACCCTGCCATCAGCAAGATTTCCCGAAAAATGCAGAGCGAAGGTTGGATTACGAAAACTGCCGATGCAAACGATGAGCGACGCCAACTACTAAAATTAACACCACAAAGCGAAGATCTTGTCATCATCATCGCACCGATATGGCATGAGATAAAAAGCCATTTGGATCGACTGATGGCGGCTCAAGAGCACCCCTTACTGAGTGCGCTTAATGACTTCGAACAAAAACTGAAACAACAGGGATTTGTGACATCCGTTCTTGCTAATTTAAACGCCCGTGTAATACCGGCCGAAATAGAGATCATCGGCTGGGACCCCGATCTTAGAGATGATTTTTGCAAACTCAACTTAGCTTGGCTTAATACCTACTTTAATGGCGAGCTCACAGAGCACGACCGCCAAGCACTCTTTGAGCCTGAGCAATACTATCTCGCCAAAGGGGGATATATCTGGTTTGCTCGTTATCAAAATAAAATTGTGGGCTGCGTGGCACTCGCTCGTCACAGCAACGATCTATATGAAGTTTCTAAAATGGGGGTAGACCCTTCTGTTCAGGGTTCTGGGGTAGGTCGGCAGCTGCTACTGGCTGCCCTCAATAAAGCAAGAGAGGTATCTGCCAGCGAAGTCTATTTAGAGAGCGCGACCCTGCTTAAGCGAGCAATTCAGCTTTATAAGAATGTAGGATTTCGGGCTATTCCCCATCCAGATGGCTGCTCTATCTACCCACGATCAGATATATACATGCAGCTTAAACTCACCTCGGGTATCCACCATGAATAACTCTGTCACTATGCCCAGACGCGTTTCACGTTCAAGCGAATTTGTTAATGGCGCTAAAGCAACCATTCCTTTGATCATCGGCGCGATTCCTTTTGGTATTCTGTTTGGGACACTCGCAGAGCCCAGCGGGTTATCTGTCCTTGGCGCGTTAGCTATGTCCCTGATCGTCTTTGCCGGGGCCAGCCAGTTTATCGCTCTGGGCTTATTAGCAGCAGGCGCAGCCGTTCCAGTCATCATTGCGACCACCTTTGTGGTTAATTTACGCCACTTACTTTACGCCGCTAACTTGGTGCCTAAAGTACGCCACTTACCACAACATTGGCGGGCGCTGATGGCCTTTGGCCTGACTGATGAAACCTTTGCAGCAGTCAGCAACCGCTATCTTCAACAGGAAGATATTCGTGATGCTCACTGGTTTTATTTAGGATCTTTTCTCGCTATGTATAGCAATTGGGTGTTGTGCACTGCGCTAGGCGTCGCGCTGGGAGAGTTATTTCCTGATATGACGCAATGGGGGTTGGATTTTGCCATGTCGGTTACCTTCATCGGTATGGTTATCCCCTATCTAAAAAGCAAACCCATGTGGGCTGCTGTTATCGTCGCAGGTGCCATGGCTATCGCAACAGCAGCAATCCCACACAAACTCGGTTTAATGATAGCAGCTATCTCGGGCATCGCTGTGGGGCTTTCTTTACATATGATGCAGTCGAAGAAACATAGCACACAAGGCAAAACTCATGAATGAAGCGATCTTAATTTTCGGCATGTTCCTCATGACCTTTAGTGTTCGCTACCTACTCTTTGCGGTTGCAGGTCGTGTGCACTTTCCGGAATGGCTGAGTACCGCGTTGGGGTTCGTTCCCCCCGCGGTTCTCACCGCCATTATTGTACCGGCCGTGCTAATGCCACAAGGCGATCTCTGGATAAGCTTTAGCAACCCTTGGTTATTAGCGTCCATCCTCGCAGCGACTGTGGCGCTGGTTCGAAAAGACCTGCTCACAACGATTGTCATCGGCATGCTGGCTTTTATGTTGTTGCGTTTCGGATTGGGTCTTTAAAAAGCGCTCTAACAGGCTTTTATTGTGCGTCGCCACAGTTTATACCGACAAAAAAGAACCTTAGTGCATGATTTTTGTCTAAATTTTGTTCGATATCGACACTATTTTCTAGTTATCTGATGCTAGTCTGAAAAGTAGATGATCTGCCCATTCTTGTTTTGGCATTTTAGCCACTGGAGGTTCACATGCTTATCGGCGTCCCAAAAGAGATAAAAAATCATGAATACCGTATTGGTATGACCCCTGCCGGTGTTCGCGAGCTTGTTGCCGCTGGACATCAAGTGATCGTTCAGCGTGATGGCGGTACCGCTATCGGCCTCACCAATGAAGCTTATATGGCAGCAGGCGCTACTCTAATAGACACCCCCGAGGAGATTTTTTCCAGCGCCGATATGATTGTTAAAGTGAAGGAACCTCAGCCGAACGAGTGCAAAATGCTACGCTCTGGGCAGCTTCTATTCACTTATCTGCACCTTGCTCCAGACCCCGAACAAACCAAGCTATTAATCGAATCAGACGCTGTTGCGATCGCTTATGAAACGGTCACCGATGCACATGGTGGATTACCACTGTTAGCCCCTATGAGCGAAGTGGCGGGGCGTATGGCAATTCAAGCAGGTGCCCATTCACTTGAGAAAGCTCAAGGCGGCAATGGCACCTTACTTGGCGGTGTACCCGGTGTTTCGCCAGCCAAAGTGGTTGTTATTGGCGGAGGCGTTGTCGGCATCAATGCCGCACGTATGGCTTTAGGGCTTGGCGCAGATGTCACGATTTTAGACAAATCGCTGCCCCGCCTAAAGCAACTGGATGAGCTTTATGGCCCTCAGCTTAAAACCCTATACTCCAATGCAGAAACCATCGAGAGCGAGGTCACATCGGCAGATTTGGTCATAGGCGCGGTTCTCATACCTGGAGCCGCCGCACCTAAACTCGTCACCCGTGAACATCTCAAAAAAATGAAGGATGGTGCAGTCTTAGTCGATGTCGCTATCGACCAAGGCGGCTGTTTTGAAACATCCCGAGCAACCACGCACCAAGACCCGATATACATAGAAGAAGGCGTTGTGCATTATTGCGTTGCCAACATGCCCGGCGGCGTAGCCCGCACCTCCACCTTCGCACTGACGAATGCCACTCTGCCCTTTATTCTTACACTAGCCAATAAAGGATACAAACAAGCCCTCCAAGATGACACTCACCTATTAAATGGATTAAACATTCATCGAGGCAAAGTGACATATAAAGCTGTAGCTGAGGTTTTAGGCTATCCCTATCAGCCCGCTTCCGACGCTATCCAATAACTAAAAAGGGGAAAAGTAACCTTTCTACTTTTCCCCTTTTTCAAAGCTAGAGCTCTATCTGCAGGCAATCACTCAAGCTAATACTAGCTCAACGCGGTGATTAGCTGTTCGTCCTGAATCTGTTGTGTTGCTCTGCACCGGACTAGTTCTACGTTAAGGGGTAACCGCCCGTCGACTGAAGTAATACAGATATATCCCCATCAATGTTATTGCCCCACCAATCAACTGAAGTGTTGATATTACCTCTCCCAAAATCAGATAAGCAAAGATCATCGTAAACAAAGGCTGCAAAAACGTGATGCTGACAACTCGATTAATCCCGTATTGGTTGACCGTGGCGTACCAAAGGCTGTAAGCCAGAATTGAGGAACCGAGTACGGTATAAACTACAGAGGTTATGACGGGGATGCTGAGTTGCTCGAAAACCGTAAGCTCGGGCGTAGTCAACTGGTAACCTACAAAACAAATCGGCGCACTGATAACACCTATCCAGAACTGTAGTGCTAACAGCGGTACTTGCTCTAAACGACGCACAAGGATATTCGTTACTGCCCAGCAGGTCATTGATATCAAAATAAATAATGCACCCATTTTGAGATCACTCGTTCCATTCAGAAACAGTGGGATGGATATACCAGAAAATGCAATGGCTACACCTAGTGCTTGCAATCGACTAATGCGCTCCATACCTAGCACATAAGATAGTACTGAAGAGATCGGTGCGCCCAACATCACCAAAATCACGGACGTATTACTGTCGGCATATTGCATGCCAACACTTAGAAGGTAAAAGTGTCCGATACCCATCACAACAGCAATCCAGATAACCGGTTTTATCTGGCTTTTGGGGATACACGCAAATGGGATCAACAATAAACTCAACAACCCAAAACGTAGTGCATTAAATAAAGAGGGAGGAATCTCTGCAAGACCTACCTTTATCGCTACAACATTCACGCCCCAAATGGCAACAGCCATTAATGCAGCAATCAGAGGGTAGCGAATTAGCATAAAAACAAACTCCAGAGTGATCACTCATAGAAAAAGAAAAACCTCCCTGAGGAGGCTTAATCAAAAGTAGTATCGAGTGTATCAGAAGCGTTCATACTTTCGCATGAAACATACAAAAAAGAGGCCCTATAGCGGGCCTCAACGAAAGGAAAAGTACGAAGAAAAAAAATCAGTTAAGACGCTCAAACACTGTGGCAACCCCCTGCCCCATGCCGATACACATCGTCGCAAGTCCAAGGGTACCCTCTTTCTGCTCCAGTACATTCAGCAAGGTTGTGGAGATACGTGTACCTGAGCAGCCTAATGGGTGGCCGAGTGCGATCGCACCACCATTCAGGTTAACGTGTTCTTCCATTCGATCCAGTAGTTTAAGGCCTTTTAGTACCGCTAGACCCTGCGCTGCGAAGGCTTCGTTCAGCTCGATATAATCGATATCGTCCATCTTAAGGCCAGCACGTTTTAGTGCTTTTTGGGATGCCGGTACCGGTCCGTAACCCATGATGGATGGATCGCACCCGGCAACCGCCATCGAACGAATAACTGCACGAGGTTTCAAGCCCAGCGCTTGCGCTTTCTCTGCAGACATCACCAGCATACCAGAAGCGCCATCCGAGAATGCAGACGAGGTGCCTGCGGTTACCGTGCCGACTTTAGGGACGAACACAGGCTTAAGCCCTTGCAGTACTTCAAATGTTGTTTCAGGACGAATGACTTCATCTTGTTCAAGCAGGATTTTAAAGCCGTTTTCGTCATGACCTTCAACGGGGATGATCTCGTTATCGAAACGACCGGTTTCCCGCGCTTCGTGCGCAAGACGGTGCGAACGAGCACCCAATTGATCCTGCATTTCACGGGAGATACCGTTCATTTTGCCAAGCATTTCCGCCGTAAT
The DNA here is from genome assembly GCF_008630635.1 of Neptunomonas concharum. Taxonomy (NCBI): domain Bacteria; kingdom Pseudomonadati; phylum Pseudomonadota; class Gammaproteobacteria; order Oceanospirillales; family Oceanospirillaceae; genus Neptunomonas; species Neptunomonas concharum. The sequence goes on from NZ_CP043869.1 coordinate 3,006,508, forward strand.
ACCCATCATCATGGCCGCTTTAGCCACCTGTTTCGACATTTCTGGGTTCACATCAATACCGTGCAATATATCTAGGTGGCCCATGTGCTCAACGCCGCCCACGATAAAGATATCGCCATTACCGGTCATGATCGACTGCGCTGCGTTGTGCAAGGCAGACATCGATGAGCCGCATAAACGGTTAATTGTTTGGCCCGCTACGGTATGTGGCAGGCCTGCCAGAACAGCAGCATTACGAGCAATATTAAAGCCCTGCTCTTTCGTCTGGTTCACACAGCCCCACACCACATCTTCGATTTCTGCGGGGTTAACATTTGGATTACGTGCTAAAAGTCCATTCATTACCGCTGCTGATAACGCTTCAGCGCGAACATTACGGAAGGAACCGCCTTTGGACTTACCCATCGGTGTACGTACACCGTCAACGATGACAACGTCGTTTGGTTTCAGGCTCATGATTATTCCTCCCCGCCGAAATAGGTTTCGCCAGCGGCGGCCATTTGCTTCATTTTCTCGGTCGGCTGATACAGCGGTCCAAGATCTTCATACTGTGCAGCCAGTTCGCAGAACGCAGCCAGCCCCATTGAGTCCAGATAATGCAGTGCGCCACCGCGGAATGGAGGGAAACCAATGCCGTAAATCAAGCCCATGTCCGCCTCTGCTGGTGAATCTACAATGCCATCTTCTAGACAGCGAACGGTTTCAATACACAGTGGGATCATCATGCGAGCGATGATCTCTTCTGCAGAGAATTCACGCGCTTCGCCCACCACATCCGATAACAAACCAAAGACCTCTTCATCGACAATCTTCTTCGGCTTACCTTTGCGGTCAATTTCGTATTTGTAGAATCCTTTGCTGTTCTTTTGACCAAAGCGTTCCAGCTTATACATGCGATCAATGGCATTTTCGCCTTCATGCTCCATACGATCGGGGAAACCTTCTGCCATGACTCGATCCGCATGATGTGCCGTATCGACACCCACCACATCCAGCAAGTAAGCAGGTCCCATCGGCCAACCAAAGCCTTCCATCACTTTATCGATCTGGCGGAAATCAGCACCGTCACGCAACAAAGCAGCAAAACCACCAAAGTACGGGAACAAAATACGATTCACCAAGAAGCCCGGGCAGTCATTCACCACGATTGGCGTTTTACCCATCGCCTTCGCATAAGAGACCGTACGAGCAATGGCTGCCTCACTGGTTTTCTCACCACGAATGACTTCTACCAGCGGCATTAAATGCACTGGATTAAAGAAATGCATACCGCAGAAGTTTTCTGGGCGTTTTAAGGATTTAGCCAGCTCATTGATTGAGATGGTTGACGTATTAGAAGTCAGAATCGCATCTTCAGGGAGGTGACCTTCCACTTCGGCAAGTACTGATTTTTTAACATTGACGTTCTCAACAACCGCTTCAACCACTAAGTCGACACGGTTAAAATCACCGTAGCTTAGCGTTGGCGTAATACGATTGATGGTTTGTGCCATCTTAGTCGCATCCAAACGTCCGCGCTTCAGTTGCTTGCCTAATAATTTGTTCGCTTCATCTAGGCCTAGCTGCAACGCCCCCATATTAATGTCTTTCATCAGGATTGGTGTGCCTTTAACCGCTGACTGGTAAGCAACGCCACCCCCCATGATCCCCGCGCCAAGCACAGCTGCTTGCGTCACAGGCGTACCTTGGGACTCATACTTTTTACTGACTTTTTTGATGTACTGATCTTTCAAGAACAAGCCCACCAAAGAGCGGGTCACATCATTTTTCGCCAGCTTAGCAAAGCCTTTAGCCTCAACTTCTAGCGCTTGATCACGCTTCATGTTGCAGGCTTTCTGGATCGTCTTTAATACCTGCATCGGCGCTGGATAATGCGGACCAGCTTTAGCACCGATCACACCTTTGGCCGTTTCAAATGCCATCATCTGTTCGATGGTATTGAGCTTGACCGGCGATTTTTTCTCATCACGGCGAGCCTGATAATCAAACTTACCTGCGATGCAATTTTTCACCAGTGCAATGGCTGCATCGCGCACTTGATGGGTAGCTACAACCGCATCGACTGCGCCATCTTTAAGGGCTGCATCTGGGCGTTTCTCTGAACCGCCGCAGATCCATTCATTGGCATTATCAATACCAATCAGTCGTGGTAAACGCACCGTACCACCCCAACCAGGATAGATACCGAGTTTGACTTCTGGCAGGCCAACCTTCGCTTTGTCACCCATCACACGATAGTCCGTCGCCAGTGCCAACTCAAAACCGCCGCCTAGCGCAATACCATTGATCGCGGTAACCGTCGGGAAGGGAAGATCCTCAATCTCATTGAAGAGCTTTTGCAGCCCCATCAGATGTTCGACGATGGTGTCTTCATCATGATCAAACATTTGATTGAACTCGGTAATATCAGCACCAACAATAAAACACTCTTTTGCACTGCTAAAGATAACGCCGGTAACACCGTTGGTGGTTTGTAGCGTGTTAACCGCTTCGCGCAGTTCTTCCAGGGTCAGTTGGCTGAGTTTATTAATAGCATCCCCTTTAAGGTCGAATACGACCTCATGGATACCCTCTTCAACTGCCTGTACGCGGATCGCTTGACCTTCCATTAACATGGGATGACTCCATACGTCAGGTTATACTTTTATTTTGAGACTTATGTCGCTTAGTTAGTTCAGTCTATCTTCTAGCGCTTTTCATACAATGACAGTTTCAATCAGCATCACTAACGTTACGCTTCAAAAAAGCCGCAGTACCTCTTTTTATAGCGCCTGATAATGTTTCAATCAGTAACAATTTAATTCATACCTGTTTTTTCTCAGTGGCATAAACAAAAGACAGTACCCCACTTACAAAAATGATCAGCAAACCCAGCAGACTCATCACATCCGGTATTTCATTAAAGAGTAGTACACCTAACACGGATGCTGCCACCAGCTGTGAATAAACAAAAGGAGCAACCGTAGCAGCGTCAAGCCTGCGATTAGCTTCGATAATGATAAGATTACCAACCGCTGAGGCAAGCGCACTGACAAGTAGCAGCGTAACTGTCCAAGCGCTCAGTTCGAGCGGTAGTTTTTCCAGCCCCTTGGGCATTAAGGCCAAACTTCCAACCAGTAAAGTGGATAATAAAATTAAACGTGGTCGAAACTTACCCGCCAACCAACGATTAGCAACCAGCAAGCAGCCATAGCAAATACCGGCTATTACCGCTAGTAATGACCCTGTTGTTAAATCTACACCCGGCTTGACCACCATGAGGACACCCGCAAAGCCGATCATTAACAACAATGAGCGAAGATAGCTGATTTTCTCTTTAAGCAGGACGACCGCCAAAAAGTAAGCGATGATCGGCCCAATGAAAAAGATTCCGAAAACGTTCGCAATCGGCTCTGTTTGCAATGCACTGATCATACAAAAAATCGCACCCGTAAATAGCGCCGCACGAATCAGTAATTGCCAATGGAATAGTTGCTTCATTTCAGCAGGGCGTAACCCACTGAAAGGAAGAATAAAGAGAAAACCCACTAACAATCGGCTCCAGGCAACAAATGCAGGTGAGGCTCCTTCGAGCGTTAATATTTTCCCTGCCGAATCACCTATAGGTATCAACGACATACCAACTAAGATGAAAGCGATTAAGCGTATTTTATTGTTACTTTCCATAGCCGATAAATCCTTAAATCACCTTTAGCGCTATTATGAACTCAGTGTTGCTAACAACGCTTCGATAGCAAGTTATCCCCGAATGCTGTGGATAACTCACTTTATAAGCATGGGGTAAACTCAAGAGAGTCGCTAATTATCTGATTTTTCAAAAGTAGTACAAGAAACACACAAGCAGAGACATGCCCTTGCTCAAGCCACAAAAAAGGCCGCTAATGCGGCCTTATAACATGTGAATCAACCGCTTACAAAGCCGCATCCAATTCAGGAATCACGTCAAAAAGATCAGCAACTAATCCATAATCAGCAACCTGGAAGATAGGTGCCTCTTCATCTTTATTGATAGCAACAATCACCTTTGAGTCTTTCATACCCGCCAGATGCTGAATCGCACCAGAAATACCCACAGCAATGTAAAGCTCAGGCGCTACCATTTTACCGGTTTGGCCGACCTGCATATCGTTAGGTACGAAGCCTGCGTCAACAGCCGCACGAGAAGCACCTACCGCAGCACCGAGCTTATCAGCCAGTTTATAGAGCATATCGAAGTTATCTCCGTTGCCCATTCCGCGGCCACCTGATACAACAATAGAGGCTGCGGTTAGTTCTGGACGATCAGACTTAGCCAACTCTTCTTTCACAAAACGTGAGTTTTCAGAAGCGATCACTTCCCCTACCGCTTCGATGGAGGCACTACCACCCTCGGCAGCCACTGCATCAAATGCGGTACCACGAACCGTTGCAACTTTAACGCTATCACCTGACTGTACCGTCGCAATAGCATTACCTGCGTAAATGGCACGCTGAAAGGTATCTGGGCTGATAACTGCCGAGATGTCAGATAACTGATTAACATCTAGCAAAGCAGCTACGCGAGGTAAGGTGTTCTTACCATTAGAGGTAGAGCCTGCAAAAATATGCGTATAACCTTGCGCAAGCGATACGATGAGCTTACTGGTGTTCTCAGCCAACTGGTGCTCATATACGGCATTGTCTGCTACTTTGACAGCACGTACGCCCGTCACTTTTGAGGCTTGTTCTGCAACGGCCTGGCAATCACTACCCACAACGAGGATATCGATATCACCACCGACCTGAGCTGCTGCCGCTACGGTGTTTAAAGTTGCGGGCTTTAAAACCTGATTATCATGTTCTGCGATAACTAAAATGCTCATGACAGTACCTTCGCTTCATTTTTCAACTTATCAACCAGCTCAGCAACTGAACCTACTTTAATACCAGCCTGACGCTGAGCAGGCGGCTCTACTTTGACCAAAGTAATATTATTAGCGACAGCAACCCCTAGCTCTTCTGGTGTTTTAACATCTAAAGGCTTTTTCTTAGCCTTCATAATATTTGGCAAAGAGGCATAACGTGGCTCGTTAAGACGCAAGTCGGTTGTAATAATCGCTGGTAGGTCTAACTCCAACGTTTGCAAACCACCATCGATTTCACGAGTGACTTTAACGCAGTTACCTTCTACAACCACTTCTGATGCAAAGGTCGCCTGTGGACGATCTAACAACGCTGCCAGCATTTGGCCAGTCTGGTTGTTATCTGAATCAATCGCTTGTTTACCTAAAATAACCAAGCTCGGTTGCTCAGCTTCTACTACTTTAGCCAGCAACTTAGCAACGGTGAGCGAGTCGGGGCCATCTGCCGTTTCAACCTGAATACCACGATCTGCACCTAAAGCCAACGCCGTACGAATCTGCTCTTGGCAGGCCTTGCTACCCATGGAAACAACAACAACTTCATCAGCCACGCCTTTTTCTTTTAGGCGAACCGCTTCTTCAATAGCAATTTCACAGAATGGGTTTAACGCCATTTTTACGTTGGCTAAATCCACATCCGTGTTATCTGATTTCACGCGGACTTTAACGTTGTAGTCAATCACGCGCTTTACAGCGACTAGTATCTTCATACCACCCTCGTTTCTATTCTTATTGTGTCTGCCCATCAGACTTTTCATTAGGCTCAATCATAGCCCTAAACCACTGATCAACAATAACAAAAAAAATCGCATTAATTGACGTTTTGCACCAAAAAAGATAATTCTTATAAATAACAGTATGTTATAAGCAAAGATAAAATATCATTTTTAGTCATCCCGCTATTATAAAAAAAGCCGCTCTCATCCAGGGTTACCCAAGAAGTTCGAGCGGCTAAATAGTGGAGTTTCACCAGGGGTTGGTGAGATTACGCCAAGGGACGTTTGGGTGACGATCAGTTAAACACTGGCGGTCGTTTTTCTATAAAGGCGGTAAACGCCTCTTTTGCTTCATCGGAGGCTAGCTGCTTTTTAAAGTTATCCACCTCATCCACGAGTACTTTTTGTAACAGATCCTGCTGATGCTGCTTCATCATTTGTTTGCTTTTTACGACCGCTAAAGGAGCCATTTTTCCCAGTTGGTGCGCTGCCGTTAGCGCACTTTGCAATGGGCTTTCTGCAACTTGGTTAATCAATCCCAGTTCAGCAGCACGCGTACCTGAAATAGGGTTACCCATGACTAATAACTCGAACGCTAAGCGATGCCCAAGCTGTTGAGGCAGCAACAAACTAGTACCTCCTTCAGGGACTAAACCTAGTCGCGCAAATGGTAGTTGGAAACGGGCTTCTTGCGTTGCGAAAACAAGGTCACAATGCAATAGCATCGAAGTACCTATCCCGACGGCATCACCACATACGGCGGCTACAACCGGCTTAGAAAAAGTTGAAATCGTTTGTAGAAATTTTAATGGGAGCGCCGCTTTATCCGAGTCTGCCGCCGCTGCCATAAAGTCGAGAATATCGTTACCGGATGAGAAGCACTGGCCGGTTCCTGATAATACAACGGCTCTAATCTCCGCATCCTTTTCGGCTAAGATCAGTGCATCAATTAATGCCTGATACATCGCTAAGGTGAGCGCATTCTTTTTGTCAGGCCTATTGATGCTGACCGTCAGGACAGCTGCATCTTTCGATTGCGTAATCAATTCATATGTCACTTTATTAGGCTCTCCCAACGGGTTTAAACATATATTCACGGCTGATTTGAGCGTACTCGACCGTTGCTTCGACATACTCTTCATGCAGTTGACTTATCAACTCTGAAACACAGGGAATCGAGTGAACAGCCCCAACCCCTTGCCCTGCAGACCAAATAGACTTCCATGCCGAAGCTCCCTCTTTGGGTGCGGTCAGTTCCTCCCCCAGATTTAATTCCTTTTTAGCCGTGACAACCTCAGCATCGAGCGGCTTGCCGGTATTGGGGTCAAGTCCTGCGGCACTTAAACTGGGTTTAAGAAAATTCGCAGAAATGCCCGATATCTCAGAGGTGTAAGCAATATCAGCAGCAGAGCTATCCACAATCATCTGTTTATACTCTGCGACCGCCTGACTCTCTTGTGTACTAATAAAACGCGTGCCCATATACGCCATATCCGCACCCATCACTTGTGCGGTTGCAACATCACGCCCCGTAGATAAACACCCTGCCAGCACTAATGTGCCATTAAAAAACTGACGAATTTCACTCACAAACGCAAAAGGGTTGAGAACACCGGCATGACCACCCGCCCCCGCACATACGGCAATCAGACCATCGACATCAGCTTGTGCAGCTTTTTGAGCATGGCGAACCGTTGCCACATCGTGAAAAACCAAGCCACCATACGCATGGACTTGTTTAACGACATCAGGCACTGCGCCAAGTGAGGTTATGATTAAGGGGACTTTATGACGCTTACATATTTCTAAATCCGCTGCCAAACGAGGATTACTGGCGTGTACAATCAGATTAACGCCAAAAGGGGCTGCTTTACGGCCTGTTTCTTCTTCATAGGCCTGTAGCGCTGTCTGAATCTCAATCAGCCAAGACTCAAAGCCTTCACTGGTACGCTGATTTAACGCAGGAAACGTACCTACAATCCCGGCTTTACAGGCTTCGATGACGAGCTCTGGGCCTGATACTAAAAACATGGGAGAGGCAATGACAGGCAGGTTGAGTGTTTCTCGAAACGATTCAGGCAAACTCATAGTCATCTCCTTTTTAAACGCGTTAATCGGCTGGCTCTGGATTGTATAAATCTGGCACATAACGGCGAATCACATCACTATCTTGTGCCCATGTACGACAGGTATTCAGCATTATCTTAGAGCCTGCAGTCATCACATCTTCCTCCATACTTGGCCATAAGCTTTGTACAGTGGTCGTTGCCAAAACAGGTAATAACTCATGGAGATGGGTACACCCTTGCGCACCTCCCACCAGATCCTTAGCTTTTCGCTGCCACCCCGGGCCTATGCGAGTTCCTTCGAGTCTTTTAAAAATATGAACTGCACCAGGACACATGGTGAAGGGGGACTCATCAATCACCGCTTCAACTTCATGGATTAATAAGGTTCTGTCCAGCGTTAGACGCAATTTCATATCATGAAATGCCTCGCCCGATGCAACATAGCCACCCCTTTCGGGATTATCTACCGTTTCAGACTTTACGTCCGTCATGCGCGCTTCAATATCCCACAGGCCATCTTCACGTTCATAACCGTCGGCTATAATTGTGCGACGGTGGGCGTGCCGTCGCCGGGTAGGTTTGCTTAGGGACATAAGCTATCCTCATGCCGCATGTGACGTATCATCATCTTTCAACATACGTCTTAGCACTTTGCCTACATTGGATTTAGGTAGATCTTCAACAAAGGTGACGGTCTTCGGCACTTTGTAATTGGTCAAATGTTCTTTACACCACTTGATGATCTCTTTTTCGGTAAGCTCAGCATCTTTTCGCACAACAAATAACTTCGGCACTTCACCACTGCGCTCATCTTTGATACCAATCGCAGCACACTCCATCACACCTGGATGGGAGGTCACAACGTCTTCAATCTCGTTCGGATAGACGTTGAACCCGGAGACAATGATCAAGTCTTTAGCGCGATCAACAATACGTAGCCGACCATCTTCCTCCTGAACAGCTACATCCCCGGTAATGAGATAACCATCATCTGTAAAACAGGCGTTCGTTTCGCGCTCTCGCTGCCAGTAGCCTTTCATGACCTGCGGACCTTTCACGCACAGCTCACCTGGTGTGCCAATCGGCGCCTCCTCTCCTGTGGTATCAATAATACGCACATCCGTTGCTTTGAGTGGCCAACCAATGGTTCCTATGGATACTTCGCCGGGCGGGTTGATGGCCACAGCCGGCGAGGTCTCTGTTAGTCCGTAACCTTCCATAATTTCGCAACCTGTCACCTCTTTCCATTGGTTAGCGGCTGCATGGGTTAGCGCCATGCCTCCAGAGATGGTGATTTTCATGTTGCTAAAATCGAGCGCACGGAAACTTTCTTGGTTGCACAGTGCGACAAAAAGCGTATTAAGCCCCATGAATCCAGACATATTCCAACGCTTAAGTTCTTTTATAAAACCGGCAATATCCCGTGGATTTGCGATCAACACACTGTGACCGCCCTCTTCCATAATGATTAGCGAGAGGGTGAAGGCATAGATATGATAAAGCGGTAGCGGCGAAATGGCCGTCTCTGCCCAGCCTGCTTCAGCGCGGCTGATAAGCTCGCTTCCTTGGAGCATGTTGGAGACCAAATTACCGTGCGTCAATACGGCACCTTTAGAAACGCCGGTCGTACCTCCGGTATATTGCAGTACTGCGGTATCTTCTGTACGTACGCTTACCGGTGCTGGTTTCTCTCCCATATATGCCATCAACGCTTGGCGTAGCGATTTCTCCATGGGGAGATTGTAGTCAGGTTCCATCTTCTTGATGTATTTAATGGCCGTATTGAGCAGGGTGCGTTTTAAGAACCCATGCAAGTCTCCAACCTGAGTCACAAAAATATGTTTAACGTCAGTTTTATCAATAATACGCTCAGCATTGTGCGCCATACTTGCGTGTATCACTAACGCTTTGGCACCGGAGTCTTTAAACTGGTGTTCTAGCTCCCGCGGGGTATAAAGCGGGTTGGTGTTCACAACCACTAGTCCCGCTCGCAAAGCGCCAAACAGAACAACCGGATATTGGATCAGGTTAGGTAGTTGAATCGCCAAACGGTCTCCGGGTTTAAGATCCGTTTCTTTTTGTAGATAAACTGCAAACGCGTCCGCTAACTGGTCCAGTTCACCATAGGAGAGCGTCCTCCCAAAGCTGGTAAATGCGGGTTTGTCTGCATAAACCCGACAATGTCTTGCGACAACATCAAGTACGGTCTGGTAGCCATGAGGATTCAGTTCATCTGGGATCCAAGTCCCGCGCGGGTGATCCATAGGTTGCCCCCTAAATCATTATTTTTATGAGTGGGCGGATATTATTCCGTTCTCAACAACTTCCCTACGAAGCTGTCATTATACTGTGAAAATGCGGGACGATACCCAAGGGCATTGTCCCTAAAGCGCTCAGCCTGTTACGCAAAAGGAAACAAGGCAGTCAGGCGTGTTGCTAGCATGATGTCACCGTCAGCACGAATTCGCCCCGTCATAAACGCTTGCATGCCATCCGTTTCACCAGACAGCACTTCTTGCAACGTAGCTGAATCCATAGACAGGGTAACGCTCGGCTCATCATGTTCACCTTGAGCAACATCACATGTCCCATCATTGATAGCCACATAGTAAGGCTCACCATCATCAAGCTGATACTGGAACACGGCATCCAGGCCCGCAGCCGCTTCGCTATTAAAACGGCCTTTCATCTCTTCAAAAACATTGCTCAGATCAGACATGTTACTTACCTCGGTTGGGTTGCTCATATGTTGATAACGTTTAGCTTTATAGTTCAGGTATTTTTGGGCAAGCCAGCGGCCTGCCCTATATTTTAAGATGCGCACTTTGCTCTCTCACTTAGAATACAAAATGCTCAACATCCATATCCATCAGATTTGCTGCACCTGATTGCATGATCTCTACATGCCCACGGGTACGGGGCAAAATTCGTTGGAAATAGAAATTTGCCGTTGTGACTTTTGCTTTGTAGAAAGCTTCTTCATCTGTACCCGCGGCAACAGCGTTCTGCGCTTTAGCCGCCATACGCGCCCAGAAGTAGGCCAATGACACATAGCCTGAGTACATCAGATAATCGACAGCAGCAGCACCTACCTCTTCACGATCCTGCATGGCTTTCATGCCAATTTTCATCGTCAGCTCACCCCATTCTTGGTTCAGTTTAGCTAACGGTTCGATGAATGGTTTCATCTGTTCATCTTCAGCATGGGCTTTACAGAATTTGTGCACAATTTTTGTAAAGCCTTTCAAGGACTCGCCTTGGCTCATCAGGACTTTTCGACCTAACAAATCCAGTGCTTGGATCTGGGTTGTGCCTTCATAGAGCATGGAGATACGCGCATCGCGAACATTCTGCTCCATTCCCCATTCGGCGATAAAACCGTGTCCTCCAAAGACTTGAACACCGTGATTTGCTGATTCAAAACCCACTTCGGTTAAAAATGCTTTAGCAATCGGTGTTAAGAACGCCAATAAAGCATCCGCTTCAGCTTTTTCTTCATCACTTGCCAGTTTAACTTTATCGACCAATTGCGCACAGAAGTAGATCAGTGCTCGACCACCTTCAGCAAAAGCTTTCTGAGTTAATAGCATGTTGCGCACAGCGGGGTGAACAATGATCGGATCCGCAGCGCCTTCGGGGTTTTTAGGGCCTGTCAGTGAACGCATCTGCAAGCGCTCTTTGGCGTAAACTAGTGAGTTTTGAAAACCCCACTCAGCATGAGCCAAGCCTTGTAGCGCTGTACCTAGTCGAGCCGTATTCATAAAGGTGAACATGCAGTTCAGGCCTTTGTTTGGCGGGCCAATTAAGTAACCGGTAGCGGCATCAAAATTCATCACACAGGTAGCGTTACCATGAATACCCATCTTGTGCTCAAGAGATCCACACGCCACACCATTTCGCGCACCAATGCCATCACCTTCGGGCATAAACTTTGGCACGATAAATAAAGAGATACCTTTGGTACCAGCCGGCGCATCCGGCAATCGAGCCAAGACAATATGGATTATATTATCTGCCATATCGTGCTCACCGGCTGAGATAAAGATCTTCGTTCCAGTAATTTTGTAGCTACCATCTGCTTGAGGTTCGGCTTTAGTGCGAAGCATCCCCAAATCCGTACCACAGTGAGGCTCTGTCAAACACATGGTGCCCGTCCACTCACCGCTTACCAATTTGGTTAAGTAGGTGTGTTTTTGCTCATCAGTGCCGTGTTCGCTCAGTGTATTCATCGCACCGTGACTCAAGCCTGGATACATACCCCATGACCAGTTAGCCGTACCTACCATCTCACTGATGACGGTACCAATGGACTCAGGCAATCCTTGGCCACCATGGGCAGGATCATGCGCCAGTGAAGGCCATCCACCTTCAACATACTGCTGATAAGCTTCTTTAAAGCCGGTTGGCGTAGTCACTTCGCCATCATTAAACTGACAGCCTTCACGATCACCTACTTGATTTAGGGGGGCTAATACACGCTCAGAAAACTTTGCGCCCTCTTCAAGGATAGCGCTGATCATATCTGGCGTTGCATCTTCGCAACCGGGGAGTGATGCATAGTGTTTATCTGATTCCAACACTTCATTCATCACGAACTGAATATCACGTAGAGGCGCTTTATAATCTGGCATGGCTATCTTCCTCAATTCTTATCATTATCCGCCCGACACATATCATCACTACAGGCGCACATCCGTTATTGGCTGACTGCTAGAATGGACGAAAAGCCCCACCTCACCAATAACAAAAGATGCCAAGATCACTGGCAAAAAGTGTCATTCCTTTTATTCAAACACAATAACAAGTCGTTCCGTTACCCAAAAATCTGACAAAAAACTTCATCAAAACCTTATTTTATGACGCCTGTAATACAGAATAGTTTAAAATTCACGGCAATAACGAAAAGGGGATCACATGCGAACATTAGTCATTATTGGATATGTATGGCCTGAACCTCGCTCATCTGCTGCGGGTTATCACATGCTATCCTTTATCGAACTGTTTCTTGAACAGAAATGGCATGTGACTTTTGCAAGCCCTGCCGCGCTTAGCGAACACCGGGCAGACTTAACCGCGATGGGTGTTAAAGAGGTATCAATCGAGCTGAACTCCGCCTCGTTTGATGATTGGATCTTGCAGCAGAACCCTGACATCGTCTTATTTGATCGTTTTATGATGGAGGAGCAGTTTGGCTGGCGTGTAGAGCAACAATGCCCCAGCGCGATTCGGATCTTAGATACAGAAGACCTTCACAGTCTAAGAGATGCACGCCACCAATGGGTCAAACAGCAGCTGAAACATGGCACTTTAGACCTTACTCCCCTCTCCTCACAGAAAGATCTGTATGAGCGTATGAGCGAGACCGACTTATCCCAACGAGAGATTGCATCTATTTATCGTTGCGATCTAACCTTGATGATCTCTGACTTTGAAATACAGTTACTGACACAAGCGTTTACAGTACCCGATAACTTGCTTATCCACTGTCCCTTTATGTTGCCGAGCTTATCCACGAATCAAACCGGAAGACTGCCCGCGTTCTCGGAGCGCCAACACTTCATTAGTATTGGCAATTTTCGTCACGCACCAAATTGGGATGCCGTACTCTGGCTCAAACAACAAATCTGGCCATTAATCCGCAAACAATTGCCCGATGCCGAATTGCATGTCTATGGCGCTTATCCACCCCCCAAAGCTACAGCGTTGGATAACGCCAGAGAAGGTTTTATCGTTGAAGGCTGGGCAGACGATGCCCATAGTGTTATGCAACATGCTCGAGTGCTATTAGCGCCACTTCGATTCGGTGCCGGTATCAAAGGTAAGTTAGTGGATGCCATGCGCAACGGAACGCCTTCTATAACAACCTCTATTGGTGTTGAAGGGATGCGGGGGAAGTCTCAACACTGGGGGGGAGTCTGCACAGATAACGCTGAAACCTTCGCGACAGAAGCCATTAATCTCTATACACAAGAGCCGCTCTGGATGGCGTCACAAGCCAGTGGATACACACTGCTAACAGAGCGCTATAACAAACAGGATATTCAGCCACGCTTACTTCAACGTATTCTTCCTTTACTTGAGCCGGAGCAACTCAAAGTACATCGACGCCGCAATTTCACCGGACTGATGCTACGCCACCACCACCAAAAAAGTACGAAGTATATGGCGCAATGGATTGAGGCAAAGAATAAATCCAGCCCTCATAAAAGCTAAGGAAACGTCTATACTGCATTGCATCGCTTGGTTACCTCCTAAGCCTTCTAACGAAAAATGAACACCTACAGCCCAAGAGACATATGATGCAGACGCTAATGCTCAGAACATCTTTTCACTATTTCATAGCCCTTGTTCTCTTCTCGTTTTATGGTGTTCAAGTCTGCCCTTTTCTTGATTCCCTAACGACCGGGCAACTGATTACCCCCATAGCTATTTCTTTCATCATTATGTGGGTTCTCCGTAAGCAGATAGAGAAGGCTCTTGCGCAACAATCTCCTAAACGACAAGTTAAGTCTCAGTTTATTGCCGACTTCTCTCTGTTCTTAACATTCGGTGTTTTGATTGCTTTATACAACTTCCTCGCTCACAACTTCCCAATGGAAAGTAGTAGTAAAGTCCTGATAGGTATGAGCGTACTTGGCTTTTTTATATCCTGTGAGCAAGCGCTGTATCGTGAGTACAGGCTCGCCGAACAACTACGACAAACAAAGCAGCATTTAGAACCCGATGAAAACCCTTACCCCTTAACGCAAAAATTTGTCTGGTTTGCCACCGCCTGCGCAGTATCAGTTGTCGGGGTAGTTTTTTTAGTCATCAGCAAAGATCTAGAGTGGCTGATACATACAGGTGAAAGCGTTTCATTAGAAACAGCACGCAAGTACATTCTAGGGGAAATCGTATTTGTTGTAGCCGTGATGATGTTTTATATACTCGCCATTATTATCAGCTACTCTCGTAATCTAAAGCTGTTTATTAGTGCTGAAAATCATGCGTTAGCTCTGGTATCTCAAGGCAATCTTTGTGCTCAAGTTCCCGTGACCAGCAATGATGAGTTTGGCCTAATGGCCATGCATACCAACGGGATGATAAAAGCGTTAGCAAAACAAACTGAAGAGTTGAGCCTAACACGGGATGCAAGCATTCTCGGCCTAGCCAGCCTAGCTGAAACCCGTGACAATGAAACTGGGGCACATATTTTACGTACCCAAAACTATGTACGAGTATTAGCTGAACACCTCAGCCTGCAGAAAAAATACCGCCCCCAATTAAACGCCGAAACCATTGATCTACTCTATAAATCAGCCCCACTTCATGACGTAGGTAAAGTGGGTATTCCTGATAGTATTTTGCTCAAGCCGGGTAAACTAACAGATGAAGAGTTCAATGTTATGAAATCCCATGCGCAGATTGGAGCCGATGCTCTGCAAGTGGCTGAAGATCAGCTAGGTAGCAACTCTTTCCTTAGAATCGCACGTGAAATCAGCCTAACTCATCATGAAAAGTGGGATGGCAGTGGTTACCCCGTTGGCTTAAAAGCAGAGAACATACCACTTTCCGGACGCCTTATGGCACTGGCCGATGTTTATGACGCCTTAAGATCTAAACGTGTGTATAAACCCGCATTCAGTCATGAAAAAGCTAAAGAGATTATCCTTGAAGGGCGAGGTAGTCATTTTGATCCTGCCATTGTGGATGCTTTTTTATCTCTGGAGGGTGTGTTTATTGATATTGCAGAAACCTATCAAGACGCGCATCCACAGGAGTCAACTTAGTCGCTCGCCGAGAAAATCCACCAATCGGCGAATTTTTGAAGAGAGGTGCTTACTCTTAGGATAGAGCGCCCAAATACCTTCATCCGTTGTCTGAAAGCTCTGCAACACAACGCTTAACTGCCCGTTATTGATATACTCCTGCACGTAATAATCCGGAAGCTGCACAACACCCAATCCCTTAAGCGCAGCATCTAGCAGGGCAACCCCACTATTAAAATGGATTTTACCGCTTACTTTAATATTACGCTCCTGCCCTTTCTCCTGAAACCGCCAGTATTCCAAGGAGCCTTGCAAACAGTTATGCCTATTTAGCTCTGATATCAGATGAGGCTCGCCATTTGCTGAGATATAAGCAGGCGATGCACAAACATATTGACGACGAGAGCCAAGCCGCTTCGCCACCAGCGTTGAGTCCTCAAGCCGTCCTAAACGGATCGCAACATCGAAACCACCGTCAATCAGATCAATTTTTTGATTGGTGAAAACGCAATGGAGTTCGATCTCTGGATATTGCGCTACAAAATCATTCAGAATCGGTGCTATCTTCGTTTCACCATAGGTGTTCGGTGCAGTCATTTTTATTTTGCCGCTCGGTGTACTCTGCAAATTACTGACAGCTCGCTCTGCATCCGCCAGACCATCTAATACTTGCCGGCCATATTGATAATAAAGCTGTCCGGCTTCTGTCACCGATACTTTTCGTGTGGTTCTGTGCAATAGCTGGCAAGCAAGCCGTTTCTCCAAGGCACTGACTTGGCGGCTTACTTGCGCAACCGATATTTCTAACCGTTGAGCGGCCCCTGTGAAGCTACCTGACTCAACAACCGCCACAAACTCCGTTACACCTTCCCAACCCAACATTATTACTATCCTGCAAAAGTAATTTACATATTAGATAGATTATCACCTCATTAGAAACAACTACAATAAACCCACCAATGATTAAAGATGAATAAGAGGGATGGCATCATGAGCGCTAAAATAATCAAGTCTAAAGCCGCAGTAGCGTGGGCTGCCGGCCAGCCACTATCCATTGAAGAAGTGGATGTCATGCCACCTCAAAAAGGGGAAGTCCGCATTCGCATCGTGGCTTCTGGCGTATGCCATACCGACGCATTCACCCTGTCAGGTGAAGATCCAGAAGGCATATTCCCCGCCATTTTAGGCCATGAAGGCGGCGGCATCGTAGAATCCATCGGCGAGGGGGTCACTAGCGTAGCCGTGGGTGATCATGTGATCCCTCTGTACACCCCAGAGTGTGGCGAATGTAAATTCTGCAAGTCGGGGAAAACCAATCTCTGCCAAAAAATCCGCGAAACCCAAGGCAAAGGGTTAATGCCAGACGGTACAACGAGGTTCTCCAAAGATGGCCAACCCATTTATCACTATATGGGATGTTCAACCTTTTCCGAGTACACGGTTCTGCCAGAAATCTCTCTGGCTAAAGTGAATAAGACAGCGCCACTTGAAGAGGTCTGTTTGCTCGGTTGTGGTGTCACCACCGGTATGGGTGCGGTGATGAATACAGCCAAAGTGGAAGAAGGCGCAACCGTTGCTATCTTTGGTATTGGCGGCATTGGACTTTCTGCGGTTATTGGCGCCACGATGGCAAAAGCCAGCCGTATTATCGCTATCGATATTAACGACAGTAAGTTTGATCTGGCTCGTCAACTTGGCGCAACCGACTGTATAAATCCAAAAGATTACGACAAGCCTATTCAGGAAGTAATTGTCGAACTGACCGATGGCGGTGTTGATTACTCGTTTGAGTGTATTGGCAATGTCGACGTGATGCGTTCCGCACTGGAGTGCTGTCATAAGGGCTGGGGGGAGTCAGTTATTATTGGCGTCGCTGGCGCAGGCCAAGAGATATCTACCCGTCCGTTCCAGTTGGTGACAGGTCGCGTGTGGCGCGGTACTGCCTTTGGCGGCGTGAAAGGCCGCTCTGAGCTTCCTACTTATGTTGAGCGCTACCTCAACGGTGAGTTTAAACTCAGCGATTTTATCACCCATACCATGGGACTTGATGCAATCAATACTGCCTTTGATTTGATGCATGAAGGTAAGAGTATCCGCAGTGTTATTCACTTCGATAAATAAACTGACCTGACTAAGCCTCCTTCACGTGAGGAGGCTAGCGAGGAGCTTTCGTGAATATTGAAAACCTAAGTCAGAATAAAAGCTTTGACGGCTGGCACAAGCAATATCGTCATCACTCATCACGTCTCAACTGCGATATGCGCTTTGCCATTTATCTGCCACCACAAGCTACCGCGGACAATATAGTACCTGTTCTGTATTGGCTATCCGGCCTTACATGTACCGATGAGAACTTTATGCAAAAAGCTGGCGCACAAAAAATCGCGGCCGAGCTAGGTATTGCCATCGTTGCCCCAGACACTAGCCCCAGAGGCGAAGGCGTAGCCGATGATTCAGGCTATGACTTAGGGATGGGTGCAGGTTTCTATGTGAATGCGACAGAAGCACCTTGGCGTGATCATTATCAGATGTATGACTACATTGTGACGGAACTACCCGACCTGATTGAATCCCTGTTCCCTGTCACAACACAGCGGGCCATTGCAGGCCATTCGATGGGCGGCCATGGTGCATTAACCATTGCCCTCAAAAACCCAGACCGCTACTGCTCTGTCTCAGCCTTCAGCCCAATCTGCAATCCAAGCAACTGCCCTTGGGGAGAAAAAGCATTTTCTGCTTACTTAGGAAAAGATAGAGAGGCGTGGAAACAATATGATGCCTGTGAGTTGATGGAGCAAGCAACTCAACCGTTACCCGCACTGGTAGACCAAGGCAGCGCAGATAACTTCTTAACAGAGCAACTGATGCCAGACAGGCTAGAGTCCGCTGCCCGTCACATCAACTTTCCTCTTGAAATAAGAATTCAGGAAGGCTATGACCATAGCTATTACTTTATTGCGAGTTTTATTGAGGAACATATGAGATTTCATGCTCAGCACTTGTGCGAGCACTGAATACTAAGCAGCTCAACGCAGCGCCGAAAAACGGCGCTGTTTTAATGAGAGGGGCAACCTCTAGGCATTCAGATAAGGCGCTACCAATCGTGCCATCATCTCAATATGGGCATCATCCGAATTGAGCGCTGGAATGTAACGGAAGCTCTCGCCACCGTTTTCCAAAAAGGTTTCGCGTGCCTCCGCATTGATCTCCTCGATAGTTTCTAGACAATCCGACGAGAAACCTGGGCAAATGACAGCAACACTTTTCACACCTGTAGCTGGTAGCGCTTCAAGGGTTTTATCCGTATAGGGTTGTAGCCAAGGTTCTCTACCAAAGCGCGATTGGAAGGTCGTTTTCACTTTTGCTTCATCCCAGCCCATGCGCTCTCGCACCAGTCGGGTCGTCTGGTGGCAGAAACAATGATAAGGGTCGCCCTGTTTGAGATACCGTTCGGGCGTCCCGTGGTATGAAAACAGATACAGATCAGGTGCCGCGTGATCAGACAGATCAGCCTCTAAACTACGACACAGCGCTTCTATATACGCGCCATGATTATGGTAACCATTAATAAAATGTAGCCCCGGCACCCATCGAGTCGTTTTGAAATGCTCAGCAAGTGCATCAAATGTAGAACCGCCTGTAGCACCCGAATATTGGGGGTACAGCGGGAGTACGATAATCTCTCTAACATTTTGGGCAGCTAACTGATCTAACGCAGATGCGATGGAGGGGTTACCATAGCGCATCCCTAAAACAACAGGAATATAATTTTCACCGTGCTCTTTATCTAACAACGTTTGCAGCTTTTTCTGCTGATGCAGACTATGAACCATTAAAGGAGAGCCCTCTTCGGTCCAGACGGATTGATAAAGCTTTGCTGACTTCGCAGGTCTGATGTTTAAGATGACACCATGCAAAATCATCCACCAGATAGGGCGAGGTACTTCGACGACACGTGGATCGCTCAAAAACTCCTTCAGGTAACGCTTTAAAGAGGCCTTATCCGGCGCATCCGGCGTGCCCAAATTACATAGCAGCACGCCTCTGCGCGGGCTTATACCTTTATGGTCATAGTCAGTCTGACCCTTATACTTCATAACCTTCCCCAAAATAGCTACTTCTACGAGCCCAGCAACTTAACGGATCACTGATATTGTTGATCTAGTCCTTAAGGCGCAACGTAAAAAACCTAAATCAACGGTGATACAAGGCATATGATGCGCAAAACAATCGTTTTTTATGACGGAGGATGTCCGTTATGTTCCAAAGAGATCAAACATTATCAGGGCATTGATAAGCAACAAAGCGTTATATGGAAAGATATTACCACAGAGCCATTGGAGCTAAAAAAATATGGGGTCACTTATGAGAGAGCGATGCAGGTATTCCATGTACTCTCTAACGACGGTGTCATGAAAACAGGCGCAGAAGCCTTTGTTCATCTGTGGAAACAACTCCCCTATTACCGCTGGCTGGGTCATATAGTATCAACGCTACGATTAACGCCTTTGCTTCAGAAAGCCTACATGATCTTTGCAAAGCGACGCTATCAAAAGCGTTGCCAATGCTCATAAAAAGGAAAAAGGCCGGCACCCCACTAGAAAGTACCGGCAAAAGGAAGGTTATTACGATGCTTTCTGATGTAGATGTACATCCTGCTGTGGGAATGGAATAGTACAGCCCGCTTCTTCAACTGCGCTCTTTAGTCGCGGTAATATATCGAAATAGAAGCTCCAGTAGTCTTCAGTCTTCACAAAAGCGCGTACTAAAAAATCGATTGAGCTGTCGCCGAGATTCACTACGGCAACCACATTACCTTCATCTTGCAGTACCCGATCATCCTGTTGGATAACAGCTTCCAAAGCCGCTTTCGCTTTCTGCAAATCATCGCTGTAGGACACGCCAATACTCGACTCAACGGCCCTCACGGCACTGGCTGTATGATTAATGAGATTACCGTTAGCCAAAGGACCATTGGGTAGCACCAAAACACGCTTATCAAACGTTTCCAACGTCGTTACAAATATTCCTATATCTTTAACCACACCCTGTAATGATTGCGCTTCAAGGTAATCACCCACCTTAAAAGGACGGAAAATAAGGATCATCACGCCGCCTGCGAAATTTGACAAGCTCCCTTGCAACGCCAAACCCACAGCCAGACCCGCCGCACCTAAAATAGCTACAAAAGAGGTCGTTTCGATGCCCATCATGGAGGCGACACTGATGACCAGAAGCACCTTAAGAATGATATTAATACCGCTGGCTAAAAAGCTCGCTAATGTCTGATCTGGCAGTTTGTTAAAAACCGAACGCTCAAGTACGCGTGTAAAACGGGTAATCACCCAGATGCCGATAATCAGCACCAAAATCGCCATTAAAAACTGAGTACCGTACTCCAGTACCAGCGCCTTACCTTCTTCAAAATAAGATTCAAACTGTTCCATAGGGAACCCCCAGGGTCACATATTTATGAATGAACAGCAGATTATCGATAGCAGTCATGAAGACTAGATGAACGGATTCAACAAATGCTTAAGAGAAATATGAACACAAAATAAACATTTAATATTTCAGTAACATACAGATGCTTTAATCCGTTGCCTCAACACTTTCTACGCTACATATCTACGCAGTATTCAGAACTTCAGGGTAATATCGTGACTGAGCACAAGTTGATTTTTGTCGGCCCTGTGGGTTCAGGAAAAACAACCGCCATCTCCTCACTGAGTGATGAGGAAAGCCTACGTACTGACGCCAAAGCCTCAGATATAACCGGTATTCGCAAGCAAACCACCACCGTTGCGTTGGATTATGGCCAGATCAGTTTGTCTGATGATCATAAAGTGCGCTTGTATGGTACGCCGGGACAGGTAAGGTTTAGCTTTATGTGGGACCTGCTCGCAAATGACTTAGCGGCGGATTCCCATAGTGTAGTTTTGCTGTTGGATAACACACGAAACCAGCCGCTACGGGATCTTAAATTTTACACTCAGGAGTTTGCACAACTCATTCATCGGTCGCGCCTTATGATTGGCGTAACTCGCTCTGATGTTCGTGATGAACCCACACTATCCCACTATCACAATTGGGTAGAAGAGTTGAATCTCCAGGCAGAGATCTTTTTTATTGATGCTCGCCGAAAAGAAACAATGCTCTCCCTCCTGAAATGCGCACTGCCCTCTGAGATACCTGAATCCGCTTGGGAGCAGTATCGGCAAACAACCAGAGAAACAATCGACATTACAGAGAGCGAAAGTTCACCTCAAACCCAAGACACAACCCCTTTTCAAGGAGATCATCTGGTGATTAAAGAGAGCATCGTCACCGATATTCTAAATGTTCGAGGCGTACAAGGAGCCGTTCTAGCTAATGCAATGGGCGATATACTCACCTCATCATTAGACAATCCCGAGCTAGAAGAATACATCGGCTACATGGCTGGTATGGTGCCTGCTTTTCAGGCCGCATCCGCTTTTGATAACGCCCGCTCCATTCTGGTCAAAAGCCCGTCAGGCAACAACCTGAGTATTTTTATAGAAGATGATCAGGTACTTGGGGTGCTATCCGCGCAACGTACATCAGTAAGAACCCTCAAACAGCAGGTTGAAGATATTCTGCAATGGGAATAATCCAATGAACGTACTGAATGACTTTCAATTTTTAGGCGGTGTTCGTCATGTGTGTGTCATTAGAGAAGGGGGCATTACAGGCTCAACCTTCCCCGAACTACTACACGACAACCTAACCGCCGCAGCTCGTATGATGCTACAAATGCTAGCGGGCATACAATCGCTTAATGAAAAACACAATGAAGTCCATATCGAGATGGATGATAGCCAGCTAATTGGTGTGCAACTATCCGACAATACCCTGTTTGTGTTGATGGCGGACCGGGAGATCAACCACGCGTTGATTAATACAGCCATTCGTTCAGCACGTCCTGCTCTGCTAAAGCTTGAGTCACCAACCAAGGCGAGTAGCTCTCAAGATAAAACAGCAGCGCAAACCAGCGTACCACCTACCTTGCAACCAGGGACGGCCAGCAATAAAGCGTCTTTGAAGCCTCTTCTTAAAAAGATAGCTTTAGTGTTAGCAGATTATGTCGGCCCTGCTGCAACCGTACTGTTTCAACGCACCTATACTCTGTGGTCTCAAGAAGGCCAACCCAGTCATGAGCGCCTACCTCAACTAACATCCAAAATGGCAGCTTTTATAGAGAACACCGACAAGCGAACACAGTTTTTATTACGCACCACTGACTTGATTTCAGATCAGAGCACAGGAGAAACAACGGCATGAAATCCATTCGCAGCCGAATTGAGCGCACCCTAATCGCTGCCGCTCTGATTCCCATCGCACTCATCGCTCTATACGTCTACCTCTCAACTCATCAGACGCTAACCAACTCCGGTATTGAGAGCAGTAACCGCCAAGTAGAGTTATTGGCCAGCAGTGTCGAAGGCACGCTCGCACACGTTCCCGGCGATCTGTTTTACCTGAGAGACTCCAACTCAATGCATCATTACGGTCGAGCCTTGGTGATCAATGACGCAAAGGCAAAAGAAGAGTATGGCCGCAGTATTGCTAGGGATTTTCTAAGTATTGTCAAAAACCGCCGTATCTATAACCAAATTCGTTTTATAGGCGCCGACGGCAAGGAGTTAATTCGAGTTGAGCACAATGAAAAAGAGGGCAACAGCCGCATTCTCCAAAGCGAACTATTGCAAGACAAAAGCCAATCTATCCACTTTAATAATACCGCCAAACTCAACTTCGGGGACTACTACATCTCCCCTATCGACTTAAATAGAGAAGCGGGCGAAATTGAAAAGCCGATACGTCCGACCATTCGCTTCGCCACGCCTATATTT
Source organism: Neptunomonas concharum (assembly GCF_008630635.1). NCBI lineage: Bacteria > Pseudomonadati > Pseudomonadota > Gammaproteobacteria > Oceanospirillales > Oceanospirillaceae > Neptunomonas > Neptunomonas concharum. The sequence goes on from NZ_CP043869.1 coordinate 3,029,795, forward strand.
GCCGTGGGAGAACGCTTTGTCGGTGAGATCATTCTGAATGTGGATGCAGATGCATTTCTAAGTATGGTTCGCAACGCCAATAATACCCAGGGTCTTAGTTTCGCCTTAAGTGATGTCGATGGATACTTAATGGAAAATCAGAATCCAGTACTCAATTGGGGAAGCTCTCTCAATCTTTCTCATGGGGGCAACCTAAAGCAGCTTATCTCTGCCAATGTTGTCCAACAAATAACTGAGAGCCAAAATCTTACCACGTTGGAATCAGACGATAAGCTGATCACCGCTCGGCCACTCTTTGCAGCGGCTGGGCAGCAGCAACCCATGGGCTATCTTGTAGCCTTTGCTGAAAAATCAACCGTGTTAAAACTGTTGGATCATTTCTTAATCGCCTTCGCCATCTTCTTTGTACTCTCTGTCATCGTCGCCGTTATCGTTGCCAGGGTACTGTCCTCAACCATGACGGCGCCACTTATCTATCTGACTCAAGCCGCTGATCGCCTGAGCAAAGGCGATATGAACACTGAGATACAGATAAAGTCTGGAGATGAGATACAGTCACTGGCTGAGGCATTTGAGCGGCTACGAGAATCCGTGAAGTTGTTGATGAAGCTCGGATGAGTCATCAAAGCTTCGCGGATACCCGCAGTAGTAATCAACTTTGTATATGAGCTTCCATCTCTTCGCCTATTTTTTTACGCATATCCATCAGGCGAATAGCTGAATCTCTTAGCTCAATATCTTCTGGCGTTTCAGGAACCCATTCCGGAACGTCAGTCGTTTGGCCCTGATCATCTACGGCTACCATGATGACGATGCAATGAGTCGTGAGATAGCGTTTAGTATTTTTAGGGTCACCTGCGCGTACATCCAAAGCGATGTGCATGGAACTGCGACCGGTGTAGATCACTTTTGCAGCGACTTCCACAATGCTGCCCACATGAATAGGCTTCACAAAGCGAATGCCCCCTGCATAAGCCGTAATACAGTACTTTCCACTCCACCCTGCAGCACAGGCGTACGCTGCTAAATCGATCCATTTCATGACGGCACCGCCATGTACTTTACCGCCAAAGTTGACATCTGCGGGCTCTGCAAGAAATCTCAGGGTGAGTTGACGTTCTTTACCTGACATGGAGTACCTACTCTTGTTGCTGGGATAGATTTAAAACCTTAGTCTATTCCAAGCAGCAACGAATAGCAGCAGTTTCTCACAGCCGGCCTGATGACACGCCCCAATTTACCCCATATCGCTTAAAAGAGTACCGTTGATACGGCATTAGGCGTGACTGTTCAGCAGCTGCCGAAGATCCTCCGCTAACCCTTCTCTCAGTACTAATACATCACACGTTAGCCTATCCAATATTCGTTCTGCAGTATTACCCAGCAACATACCGGTTAAACCGTCTCTTGCCCGTGTTCCGATGACCACCAACGCAGCATCTTCAGCTTCGGCTACATGGGGGATCCAGTATTCTGGCGGACCTTCACCAATCAGGTAACGCTTACAGTCGAGCTTCATGTCAGACAATAAGTGCTCTGCGGCCTGTCGGGCACGCGCTTCCAATAATGAAACGGATTGATTTTCAGGTTCAGCAGCTAACATCGGCGGCGCATATGACACCACCACATTTAATTGAGCCTGAGCTTCTGTACTGATAAAACCCGCCATCATTAGCACAGCACGGCTTAAATTGAGGCGATTCTCTTTTTGACTTAAGGGATCAATAGCGGCCATGACTTTTCCGCCCTCCCATAAGCTGTCTCGCTTCACCAAGAGTACAGGGCATGGCGCTTGCCGTAATAACTGCCAATCCACAGGCGCAAGAAGCCCTTTATGATCATCCTCACAGCTTTTAATCAGCAGAGAGAAATGATCCTCTTGCCAGCGTTTTTGTACAACGTTGAGCAGCCTACCCGCCTCTGTATAGTGAGACTCGATCGCCATACCCGATACTTGCAATTCAGCAACCAAGCGCATTAGTGGATGATCGGGTAACGGATTAAACAACCACAACAAGTCGAGCTGGCATCCCATACGATCGGCAATCAACACACCACGTTTGAATGCTTTTTCTGCCGCTTCGCTGGCATCAAGCGCTACCAATACTTTTTTATTAAACAGCATCACTCTTCTCCCGAGCCTGAACCGTTTCTCTTTTGTGAAGCAGGCAAGCCAGTGCAGGTAGCAAAATTAAGGCGCCCAACATATTCCAAAGGAACATAAAGGTTAGCAATATCCCCATATCTGCCTGGAATTTAATAGGAGACATGACCCACAAAACCACACCAATCGCCAAGGTTAAACCTGTAAAAGCAACCGAAGAGCCTGTCGTTTTTAGGGTAGCTAAATAAGCATCAGGCAGGGATTTTCCTTGTACAAGATAGGTACTCAACCGCGAATAAATATAGATACCATAATCCACACCAATACCAACCCCCAATGCAATCACTGGCAATGTGGCGACTTTAACGCCAATGCCTAGATGAGCCATTAAAGCCTGACAAAGTACAGACGTTAACGCCAATGGTGCAATAATGCAGATAACCGTTTTGATAGAGCGGAACGTTAATAAGCAGAGAATACTCACCACGCCATATACCCACGCTAACATTTCATATTGGGCGGTAGCGATCACTTCATTGGTCGCGGCTTCAAAACCACTATTACCTGCGGCCATTTCGAAGGTCAGCGATTCACTGTTATGCTCACCCGCGAAGCGTGCAACTGCAGAGGATACACCTTGCAGCGTTTCAGCCTTATGATCATCCAAAAAGATAATCACCGGTAATAGAGAGCAACTTCCGTTCATAAAACCTGAAGGCACATAAGAGAGTGACGCATTGATCACAAACTGGTTACGACTGACACTGCGCCATTTCAGATTTCCTTCATTGAGACCAGAGGTCACTCGCTTAGATACATCAACAAGAGATACGCTATTTTGAACGCCGGGAACACTTGTTAAGTAGTGCTGAAAACGATCCACCATGGATAGGGTTTCGAAGCGTGTACACTGCTCCTCAGGAGTCGTTGCCATCACCACAAAAATATCGCTGGAGGTAGAGTAGTTAGCGGTTACAAACGCGTTATCCAAGTTATAACGGGAATCTGCTCTTAGTTCAGGAGCACCCTTATCTAGATCACCAATTTTCAGATTCTGGCTACCATAGAGACCGAGACCAAGGGCTACAAGCGCAAACACGACAGCAATAACCGCTCCTGAGGGACGGGCAAAAACGGTCAAAGGCATCCATAAAGAGGTAGGCTTGTCTTGGGACGCTCGCATTTTCACAATAGCTTTTTGCCCAACGCCTACGTATGACATCAGTAAGGGTAGTAACAATAAGTTCGTCAGAATAATCACCGCCACACCAATAGATGCCGCGACAGCCAGATCCTGAATCACTTGAATCTCAATCACCATTAGGGTGACAAAACCTAATCCATCTGAGAGCAGAGCGGTCAATCCAGGTATATAGATGGCACGGAAGGCTCTTCGGGCAGCCAGCCAACTATCCGCACCTTCTGCTTGCTCAAGACGAACGGTATTAACAACCTGAACACCGTGGCTGACACCAATGGCAAAGACTAAAAAGGGAACCAACATTGAGTAGGGATCCAGTCCATACCCTAGCGCTTTTAGAATCCCCATCTGCCATATCACGGCAACCAGTGAGCAGGTTAAGGGGATTAATGTCCCTGTAATGCTGCCAGAATAGAGGTAAAGCAGCACCAGTGTCACACCAATGGCGATCGCAAAAAAGAGCGCGACGGACTTAGCACCCTCGATTAGATCACCCACTATTTTGGCAAATCCGGTGATACGTATACCTATCTGATCCGACTCATATTTTTGCCTGATCAGTTTCTCCACCTTTTCAGAGAAAGCTTGATAGTTCAACTTCTCGCCGGTTTCAGGGTCTTTATCAAACAAAGGCATCTGGATAATGGCCGACTTAAAGTCGTTGGCTACCAGAATCCCTACCTGTCCTGAGCGCAGAATATTGGTACGTATCTGAGCCAGACTATCGGCGCTTCCATCATATTCAGGCGGGATAACCGGCCCACCCACAAAGCCCTCTTCGGTCACCTCGGTCCAGCGCACGTTCGGCGTCCAGATTGACTTTAATGCAGAGCGATCCACACCTGAGATAAAAAAGGCTTCATCCGTTACTTGTTTTAAGGTGTTCTGATATTCGGCCGAGAAGATATCACCTTGTTTAGCCTCCACCACCACGCGCAGACTATTACCTAAACCAGAAAGATCGTCGCGGTAGCGCAGATAGTTTTCGACATAAGGGTGTTGTGTCGGGATCATTTTAACGAAGCTGGCATCAGGGCGGATCTGTACAGCCTGAAATCCTAGCCATAGTGTCATTAAAACAAACAGTACCAGCACCGGTAAGCGCTTATGGAACAGCACCCGTTCGATCACTTGCTCTGATAGTTTGATGGGGCCTAGCAACTTGCTTGATACGGAAGAGCCGCTCATGGTTGTACCTCCCCTGTTGCTATCGATAACCGCTTAATTCCCTTTTCACCTACCAACACCCAACTATCAAGCGTTGCCGCAACGGCACTCCAGCCTCGACGATCGGCACTGCTTTTCACACTCAACGCTTGCAGCCCTTCTCCCGACAAGACCAAACCACCCAAACCGGCTAACATCAGTTTATTCTCAACGCTCGCTCCGGAGGTGAGGGATGCATCGGTCGCAAGGCTAATCTGATCCCAACTATCACCATTATCTGAACTAATGAATAGATGCCCTCTCAACCCAAGAGCTAGTAAATGATTCTGATATTCAGCCAGCGCAAAAAAAGACCCATCATAAGGCGAATCCAAAGCTTCCCATTGCTCGCCTTGATCGAGGGACCGGAATAACATGCCCGCTTCACCCGCGATGAATAACCCGTCACGAGTGGCTAAAATAGCATTCAGATGGAAACGATCTGGATTAGGCAGTCGGTGGGAGTAGATCGACCAATGTTCGCCGCCATCGGTTGTCTTCAACAATAAACCATAAGCACCCAAGACCCAGCCCTCTTGAGGCGTGCTAAACCAGACATCAAGAAACGGCTGTGTCGGCCCCTCCTCTTCAGCGATCAGCGCATCATCTAGATAAAGTTCCAGCTCATCTAAGGGAAGGTCTGGTACTGCACTATCTCCCCCTGCATCGACTAGCGTTTGAAACTGAGCAATACGCAAACTGTTAAGTTGCTTACCTTCGAGTTGCAGCGTCCAGTTTTCTCCGCCATCTAGGGTTTTTAGAATGACACCATCATGCCCTACAGCCCAGCCTATCTTGTCATCGATAAACCACAGCCCCGTCAACATGACGCTGACAGGAGAGTTGGCTTGCCGCCAGGTTTGACCTTGATCATCAGAGAGCAAAATAACGCCACGATCACCCACAACGACCAATCTAGAGCCGATATAGGTAACATCTAATAACAAACCATCTACCGCTTTGCCACTTTGTAAGGCAGGCACATGCAGCCTGTCAGCCGCCCCTACGTGCAAACTGATACCTATCGAGATAACAACAAGCCCACGCTTTATCGCACGGGACACCAAACATCTGAGCATTTATAGCCCCCACTTTTTATCATTATTTGGGGATCAACCGATCTAAGCCGTATTACCTACCCTGCTTTAGACCCGTTCAAACAGAGCAACAATTCCCTGCCCACCACCAATACACATCGAAACAACCGCAAAGCGCCCCCGTATGCGCTGCAATTCATATAGCGCCTTTACCGTAATGACAGCACCTGTAGCACCAATCGGGTGGCCTAGTGAAATACCACTGCCGTTAGGGTTAACCCGCTCCATGGGCAAGTTAAGGTCCTGCACTACAGCAATCGCTTGCGAGGCAAACGCTTCATTCACTTCCCATAGGTCGATATCATCAACCTTTAATGCATTTTTTTCGAGTAATGATTTAACAGCAGGTACCGGACCTATCCCCATATATTTCGGTTCAACCCCGGCAAAAGTGTAGTCGACTAATCGAGCCAGCGGAGCAATTCCTTGTTTTTCTGCCAACGCTTGATCCATCAGCACCAATGCTGCGGCCGCATCATTTAAACCAGATGCATTGCCTGCTGTCACTGTACCATCACGCTTAAACACTGGGCGAAGCGATGAAAAGTCCTCAGCGGTAGCACCCAACCTAACGTGCTCATCTTTATCAAAGGTTTGCGTTTTACCGCGAGAACTGACCTCTATGGGCAGGATCTGATCGGTAAAACGCCCGGACTCAATGGCAGCTTGCGCTCTTTGATGACTCAATAGTGCCAACTCGTCCTGTTGCTCACGAGTAATACCCCATGCTTGGGCGATGTTTTCAGCAGTTATCCCCATGTGAACATTTTCAAAAGGACATGTCAGCGCTCCAACCATCGAATCCAGTAAGGCCGCATCACCCATACGCTGCCCCCAACGGGCTGCTGGTGTCCAGTAGTTAGTCAAACTCATCGACTCTGCGCCACCCGCTACCGCTGATGAGCAGACGCCCAACTGTATCTGTTGGGCGGCAGAAACTAAGGCTTGCAAACCGCTCCCACAAAGGCGATTGACAGTCAGGGAGGGAGTTTCCTGCAACAAACCGCCTTTCAATGCCGCAACACGCCCCATGTAGAGATCTCGACGCTCAGTCGGTAGCACCTGACCAAATACACAGTGACCTATCTGTTCCGCCGGAATACCCGATCGAGCAACCGCTTCTTGAACGACTTTTCCTGCCATCTCGACTGGCGCTTCCGCTTTTAACGCCCCGCCAAACGTGCCAATAGCGGTTCTAACGGCACCGGTCACCACAATCTGCTTTGCCTGCATTTGTCCTTCCTATTTATTGAGTGCCCCAAACATGAAGATACAGAGGGCTGATGATTGCTCAACAGCATCGACTGTCTAGGGTTTTAGCTCAATAACAGAACATCTCAATATGAATGACATTATCGTTCATTGGTAAAATCTGGAAAATAGTTTCCTATAGTAAACATTGATTTTTTGCTGGCTTTATAGTTAATTCTACCTGTCAAACAAAATAACTATATTGTCCCAAATTCGATACAACGCAATTTAGAGGACGGAGAGGGTATATTTCCCATGAAAAAGTTTACTCGTACGCTGCTTTCAGTTGGTACAGCAATTTGCCTATATGGCGCTACAGCTCACGCTGACACAATCAAAATCGGCTTGGCAGGACCAGCAACCGGCCCTGTTGCGCAATATGGCGACATGCAAAAGGTCGGCGTTATGGCGGCTATTGAACAGATCAATAAAGCCGGCGGCGTTAACGGCATGAAACTCGAAGGTGTTATTTATGATGACGCTTGCGACCCTAAACAGGCCGTTGCTGTTGCTAACAAAATCGTTAACGATGGTGTTCAGCATGTCGTAGGCCATCTGTGTTCATCTTCAACTGAACCTGCTTCTGATATCTATGAAGAAGAAGGTGTTCTGATGATTACTGCAGCGTCTACCTCTCCGACCATTACGGAAAAAGGTCACCAAATGATCTTCCGTACCATTGGCCTAGACAGCCTGCAGGGACCTTTCGCAGCACAGTATGTTATCGATAAAGTGAAGCCTCAAAATATGGCTATCATCCACGATAAGCAGCAATACGGCGAAGGTCTGGCAACAGCGGTGAAGAACACAGTTGAGGCCGCTGGCATTAAACCCGTTATGTTCGAAGGTGTAACAGCAGGCGACAAAGACTTCTCTGCTCTTATCGCTAAACTGAAGAAAAACAACGTAGATTTCGTCTACTACGGTGGCTACCACCCAGAGCTGGGCCTAATTCTGCGTCAGTCCAAAGAGAAAGGCTTAGATGCTAAATTCATGGGTCCAGAAGGTGTGGGCAACCCGGATATCTCTAAAATTGCTGGCGAAGCATCTGAAGGTTTGCTGGTAACACTGCCACAGAGCTTTGATCAGGACCCAGCTAACCAAGCGCTGGTTCAAGCTATTAAAGACAAAGGTGAAGACCCTTCAGGCCCATTCGTTTTCCCAGCTTACTCTGCGGTTCAGGTTATGACGGCAGCGATGGCGGCAACAGGCTCAACGGATTCAGCAAAACTGGCTGACTACATCCGTAACAACACCTTTGATACAACAACAGGTAAGCTCGACTTTGACGAGAAAGGTGATCTGACTCAATTCTCGTTCGTAGTTTACGATTGGCACGCTGATGGCACTAAAACGCCAGCTAAGTAATTGATTATAAGAATAATAGAGTCAAAAACGGATTTTGCTCTGAATTGACTCAATTGAACACCCTTATCCCGTGATCCGGGGTCGGGGTGTTTCACTATATGGTTCCCGCATATGTCAGAATTTTTTTTATACCTGTTCCAACAGCTCATTAATGGGCTGACAATCGGGTCGACCTATGCCCTGATCGCTATCGGCTATACCATGGTCTACGGCATCATCGGCATGATTAATTTCGCTCATGGCGAAATCTATATGATCGGCTCTTACATTACGTTTATCGTTATTGCTGGCTTACTAGGCATGGGACTGGTCAGCCTCCCAATCATTCTTATTGTAGCGCTGATTGTTGCTGTCGTAATGGCCAGTACATACGGCTGGACAGTAGAGCGTGTCGCATACCGCCCGCTTCGTGGATCAAACCGATTGATTCCACTAATCTCTGCTATCGGTATGTCAATATTTCTACAGAATTATGTTGTTCTGTCCCAAGGTTCTCGTGATATCGCTCTACCTCCACAAATATCTGGAGGCTGGACATTCGGTGATCCTTCTATCTTTGAAGTCTCCTTCTCATACATGCAGTTGATGATATGGGTAGTGACCTTTGTCACCATGGTTGGCCTTACTCTGTTTATATCACGCTCCCGTATGGGACGAGCTTGCCGTGCCTGTTCAGAAGACTTAGGCATGACAAACCTGCTAGGCATCGATACCAACCGTATTATCGCATTAACCTTCATTATAGGTGCCGCACTCGCTGCTATCGCGGGATTACTGTTAGGACTTTACTACGGCGTGGTCAACCCCTTTGTTGGTTTCATCGCAGGTCTTAAAGCGTTTACAGCTGCAGTTTTAGGCGGAATCGGCTCCATACCGGGCGCAGTATTAGGCGGTCTCATCTTAGGTGTAACCGAAGCGATGACCTCTGCATTCTTCCCATCAGAATACAAAGATGTTGTATCGTTCAGCCTCTTAGTACTGATTCTTCTATTCCGTCCTAGTGGTTTGCTAGGTAAGCCGGAGGTGGAGAAAGTCTAATGAGTAAGTTATCTAATGCAATTTTTGCAGCGGGTATCGCTTTTGTGCTCGCTTGCCTGATGATCGGCGTCAAACTCAATACCGAAGGCACCACACTCACTGTCTCAGGTGCATCTACCGAGCAGTGGATATGGATTTTTAGCGGTATTGCCTTAGTATTTTTCTCTCAACTTTTCTCAGGGCAAATTGATGCGCTGTTTGGCAAAATGCCTCTGCCTAAGTTAAGCAGCCTTTTGCCAGAAGAAAAGAAGATGGCCACCCTCAAACCTTGGTTGCTAGCAGCACTGTTCGTTGGGATGATCATTTGGCCATTTATGGTTTCACGTGGCTCCGTTGATTTAGCGACCTTAGCTCTGATCTATATCATGCTTGGCTTAGGCCTGAACATTGTGGTCGGCTTGGCAGGCTTATTGGATCTTGGCTATGTAGCATTCTATGCCGTAGGCGCTTACACCTATGCCCTGCTGTCACAGTATTTCGGACTTTCTTTTTGGGCTTGTTTACCCATAGCAGCAGGGCTTGCGGCACTGTTCGGCTTTCTATTGGGTTTCCCTGTACTGAGACTAAGAGGCGACTATCTCGCTATCGTAACCTTAGGCTTTGGTGAGATTATCCGTATCCTGCTAAACAACTGGACAGCCGTTACAGGCGGGCCTAATGGTATCTCGGGTATCGATAAGCCTACACTTTTCGGCTTAGAGTTCTCCCGTAGAGCTAAAGAGGAAGGCGCGACAACCTTCCATGAGTTTTTCGGTATCGATTACTCAAGCTCATACAAAGTAATCTTCCTTTATCTGATTGCGGTTGTATTAGTGGCTTTTGTTATCTACGTGATTAATCGACTCATGCGCATGCCAATTGGACGCGCCTGGGAAGCACTGCGCGAAGATGAAATCGCTTGCCGTTCGCTAGGATTAAACCGCACAGCAATTAAGCTGTCCGCGTTTACCATCGGGGCTTCAACAGCGGGCTTTGCAGGTTCTTTCTTCGCGGCTCGTCAGGGATTTATCAGCCCCGAGTCCTTTATATTTATCGAGTCTGCCATCATTCTGGCGATTGTGGTTCTAGGCGGAATGGGTTCTCAGATAGGTGTTATTCTGGCAGCGGTTGTCATGACCATTTTGCCAGAGCTGGCACGAGAATTTTCTGAGTATCGTATGCTGTTGTTCGGATTATTGATGGTTCTGATGATGCGCTGGCGTCCACAGGGTCTGGTTCCGATGAAACGTCCTCACCTGGAGCTTAAACAATGAGTCAGTTATTACTAGATGTTAATGGGCTGACCATGCAGTTTGGCGGCCTAGTTGCCGTAAATAAGGTCAACCTAAAAGTTAAGGATCGCCAGATCGTTTCTGTTATCGGCCCCAATGGCGCGGGTAAAACAACCGTGTTTAACTGCCTGTCAGGTTTTTACATTCCTACGGCTGGCAGTGTCATGTTCAAAGGCCAGGAGATCGCAGGGCTTAAAGACTTCCAGATATCCCGTAAAGGTCTGGTAAGAACCTTTCAGCATGTTCGGCTTTTCTCATCCATGACCGTGATAGAGAACATGTTGGTTGCCCAACATCGCCACTTAAATACCAGCTTAATGGCCGGTTTATTTAAAACGCCCTCCTATCGTCGATTGGAACAGGAAGCGATGGATCGTGCTGTTCATTGGCTTAAAGAGGTAGATCTGCTGCAATTCGCTAACCGTGAATCGGGCAATCTATCCTACGGACAGCAGCGCCGCCTTGAAATTGCACGCTGCATGGTGACTCAGCCTGAGTTACTTATGCTGGATGAGCCGGCAGCAGGCCTTAACCCAAATGAGACCAAGGAGCTTGATGAGCTGATTATCAAGCTAAGGGATGAACATGAAATCTCTATTCTGCTTATCGAGCATGATATGGGGCTAGTAATGGGCATCTCTGATCATATCTATGTGATTGCACAGGGTACACCGTTGGCTGATGGCGATGCTGATCAGATCAAAAACAACCCTGATGTTATCAAAGCATATCTTGGGGAGGCGTAAGATGCTGAAGCTGGAAAATGTAAACACCCATTACGGCCAGATTCAGGCGTTGCACGATATCTCTCTAGAAGTAAAGCAAGGTGAGATTGTTACCCTGATTGGCGCTAACGGTGCGGGCAAAACCACATTGATGATGACCATCTGTGGCGACCCTCGCGCATCATCAGGAAAAATCTTCTTTGATAACGAAGAGATATCCTCAGTCAACACCCCTGAAATCATGCGCAAAGGTCTGGCTGTGGTGCCAGAAGGTCGCCGTGTATTTTCACGACTGACTGTGCAAGAAAACCTACACATGGGAGCTTATTTTCGCTCCAAAGCGGAATATGAAGAAACTCTTGAGCAGGTACTGGCTCTTTTCCCACGTTTGCAGGAGCGTATTGATCAACGCGCAGGCACCATGTCAGGCGGTGAACAACAGATGCTAGCTATCGGTCGCGCTATGATGAGCCGCCCTCGCATGATCTTGCTAGACGAGCCCTCACTAGGTCTTGCTCCCATTATCATTCAACAAATTTTCGATATTATCGAAAAGCTTCGTGATGACGGCGTGACGATCTTCCTTGTCGAGCAGAATGCGAACCAGGCTCTACGTATTGCAGACCGAGGTTATGTCATGGAAAACGGCCGTGTCACCCTCAGCGATACAGGCGCTGCTCTGCTTGTGAATGAGGATGTGCGTAAAGCCTACCTCGGCGGCTAAGCAAAGATTTGCCTTTTTCTAAAACCACCCGAGGGTGGTTTTTTTGTTTAAGGAAGAATCTCCTGCAGATAAAAAATCTTTGTCTATACTGATCTTTACTAAGATCTGGAAAGATGAATCAGGAAATTTCGAAATGTCTCAACAACAATTCCGCCTTGTCACCCGTAGCGACTTTGATGGCCTAGTCTGCGCCGTTCTACTCAAACACCTGAATCTGATCAACGATATCAAGTTTGTACATCCCAAAGATATGCAGGATGGAAGCATCGAGATAACACCGCAAGATATCACCACCAACCTGCCTTACGTAGCTACCGCCAATTTGGTATTTGATCATCATTTATCTGAAACACTACGTAACACGGGTACCCGTAACAATCACATTATTGACCCAGAAGCCCCGTCTGCCGCACGTGTTGTCTGGAAGCACTATGGCGGCCATAGCGTTTTCCCCGCCAGTTGGGATGAGATGATGGAAGCCGTCGACAAAGGCGACTCCGCACAATACAACCAAGAAGAGGTTCTAAATCCTAAAAAGTGGGAACTATTAAACTTCTTGATGGATGCTCGCACAGGCTTAGGCCGATTCAGGGAGTTCCGTATCTCCAACTACAACCTGATGATGGATCTGATCGACTATTGTAAAAACCACAGTATTGAGCAAATCTTTGAGCTGCCCGATGTAAAAGAACGTGTTGAGCTGTATTTCGAACATGAAGCCAAATTTAAAGATCAAATACAGCGTTGTGCCACCGTTCATGAAAATCTGGTGGTTTTGGATCTGCGCAACGAAGAAACTATCTATGCTGGTAACCGCTTTGTTATTTACGCGCTCTTTCCTCAATGTAATATCTCTATCCATGTCCTCTGGGGTTTAAAGCAACAGAACACGGTGTTTGCTACCGGTAAATCCATCTTCGACCGGAGCGCCCAAACCAATGTCGGCGAATTGATGCTGGCCTATGGCGGCGGCGGTCACCAAGCGGCAGGCACCTGCCAGGTGGATAACGATAAAGCAGAAGAAACCCTTCAAGCGCTGATCACACAAATCAATAAAGACGGCTAAGAGAGCACCCAACATGGACTTTTACGATTGCCTGCGCCTGTTGGCTGCCAAGGACGGATCTGACCTTTATCTTTCAACAGGCGCACCGCCGTGCGCCAAATTTCAGGGGGTATTAAAACCTCTCAGCAAAGTACCCTATCAGGCAGGTGATATAGAAAAGATCGCTATGTCGGTAATGGATGAGGAACAACGCAATACGTTCCAGCATGAGTTGGAGATGAACCTTGCAATCTCTATTGATAAGGTTGGCCGCTTCCGGCTTAATATTTTCAAACAGCGCAATGATGTGTCGATGGTAGCGCGTAATATCAAAACAGATATTCCGCGGATGGCGGACTTGGGGCTTCCGGATGTACTGAAAGAAGTGATCATGGCAAAACGAGGACTGGTGCTATTCGTTGGTGGCACAGGCTCAGGTAAATCTACGTCACTGGCTGCGCTCATTGATCATCGCAATAGTAACAGCGGTGGTCACATCATCACGATCGAAGACCCTATTGAGTTCGTCCACCACCACAAGAAATCGATTGTAAACCAGCGAGAGGTGGGGGTAGACACCCGCAGTTTTCACAACGCCTTGGTTAATACATTGCGACAAGCCCCTGATGTTATTCTGATTGGAGAGGTCCGTGATAAAGAAACCATGGAACACTGCCTCTCCTTTGCTGAAACCGGCCACTTAGCTATTTCAACGCTTCATGCGAACAACGCAAATCAAGCCTTTGACCGCATTATCAACTTTTTCCCTGACGAGAAGCGCAATCAGCTACTCACCGACCTTTCTCTCAATGTTCAGGCGATTATTTCACAGCGATTAGTCAGAACCGTGGATGGTAAACGTGCAGCCGCTATCGAGATTTTACTTGGCACCTCTACCATCAAAGAACTAATCCTTAAAGGCGATATTGATGGTATCAAAGAGATAATGGAAAAATCCGAGGCGCTAGGTATGCAAACCTTCGATTCAGCGCTTTTCAAACTAGCCATTGCCGGTACCATCAGCGAAGAGGAAGCGATCAAAAACGCAGACTCCCCTAATAATGTTCGCTTAAAACTAAAACTACGCGCCGATGGTAATGCAAGCAGCGGGGGGATGAGTTTCAGCCTAGAAGAAGATAAGAAAGAAGCAAAGAAAAAAGATGAGGAGGAAGATGAACACAAAGGACAAACGGTCTTCTAAACTATGCAGCCCTTCACGCTTAAGGTACATTCACGCCAAAGCCATCCACATCGGACTTAATAGATGAATGATATTATTGCAGAGCTTAGAGAAAAAAATCAGGATCGTTTTGGCTCCATGGAACTGCCCGACGACGACTTGCTCGTTGAGCTCGAGGAGGAGATCCTTATCTCCATACCGGCAGACCTGAAGGAGTACCTGCTATACGGTAGTGATGTCGTTGTTGGCTCGCTCTCTCCGGTAACAGCGTCCGACCCCCATGCCCACACCCACCTTCCCGAAGTAACGGCAACAGCGTGGTCGTTGGGGCTTCCCAGAGAACTGATACCCATCTGTGAAGCCAACGAGGGCTACTATTTCATTTCCCAGGAGGGTAGTGTTGGCTTTTGGTCAGCCGAAGACGATATCACAGAAGATCAGTGGGAAACCCTTTGGGAGTGGATCACCGATGTATGGATGGAGAGCTAACGCTCTCCTTCACTTGCTAATAGGTCTCAACCCCAAACTTTAATAACATTCGTGGCAAAATGTCATCAAGGTTTTGCACGTCAGACTCTTTCAGCTCAATAAGGTTTAATCCGTATTTGGCATATATCTGTAACTTCTCATGCTTACGTTTGAGGTATTTCGGATCATTTTCATACCCCCAATACTCAAGGTACACCTTTCCACCCGGGATATAAAAATCACAGTAGACATCCTCTTCGACCGGCAACTTTCGCTCGTAAGCATGAACGATTTCCGCCATGTAGAGCCAGTTATCGATTAACATTTCAGCTTTAGAGCGAACCTGATGACCATCAGCGGTCCGAAAGTTCGCAGGAAACTTTTGCCGAAAAGACAACGTTTCATTATCTGTGGCCTCATTTAGACCCAAGGCTTGCCCTAGGTCTCCCTTTAGTGCTTTTAATGAGAGTTCAAATGCACGGTTACTTAACAGCGTTTGTGGCCATAAAGCATAGGGAATACCGGTGCGATGACTCTCTTTCTGCACACCTCCTAGTGCTTGCCCCTGAGGGGTTACTTGCCACCCTTTAAGGTGTCGATTAATCCACCCAAGCTCAGACAAAAGAGCATTAATCTGACGCGCAGAAAGTTCAACTTCTTTACCAATTTGGCTGGCTGTCACCCTCGTTTGATCACTACTGACCACAACAGCGGGCATATCATCAGGCATACGTAACGTTTTAGGCCAGACAATATACAGGCCAAACTTATCACTTTTTTTCGCCTCTCCTCCTTGCTTTCGACCAGCGTCTGTAAGCTCCCAAGCATCCTGATGCCTGATAATCCAACCTGCTTGTTCAAACCGACTAAACAGTTCTTTACCCGTCACCCCCATGATTTTTGAAAGTGCGGTGGTTGAAACTTTATCGCTATCACTCATAAAATCCATTTCCTGAATTTTCGTCACAAAGAAAGCAGACAAACAAGGTAGCCCCTTGCGTTCTGCATCATATCTGAGTACAAAACTATAGAGTACTGATCCAAAAAATAAATACAAAAAGCAAAGGATGCCGAAAAATGAATGCGTTTGGACAATCCGTCAGTTTAGAAGACCTTCTAAGCGGACAACCGATTGATCAACATCCGTTTGAGCTACTCTCAGGATTGTGTGAAGGTGCAATCGCTGTAGATGCCAACTGTCGTATCATCTGGATCAGCCCACAATACCGAGAACTGATCAATATTCCCAAAGACCAAGATCTTATTGGTACCCCTATCGACAAAGTACTACCGACCACCCAAATTCCCCGTGTTGTCAAAAGCGGCAAACCCACATTTGTCGATTTAATGCAGATCCATGGGCGCTGGTGCGTGGTAACCCGCATGCCATTAAAAGACCCTAACGGCAAAGTGATCGGTGCTATCGGTTTCATTTTTTATACCGACTTAGAGAGTCTAGGCCCGCTGTTTGATAAATTCGCACGTTTAAAACGCCAACTGGAGCAACAAAAACTGATTCGCCCCTCCCGCTATGGTTTAGATGATATTGTTGGGCAATCAGACATTATTCAACAGCTCAAGAGACAAGCACGGCGCGCGGCACAACTGGACACTACGGTTCTTCTACTAGGCGAAACCGGAACTGGAAAGGAGTTGTTAGCCCAAGGGATTCATCAAGCATCACCTCGCAGTGGCGGGCCTTTTGTTGGCATCAACATGGCAGCACTACCGGAATCGTTAGTAGAGGCTGAACTCTTCGGCGCCGCACCCGGCGCTTATACAGGCCTCGACAAATGTGGCCGAAAAGGCAAAGTGCAGCTGGCCAGTGGCGGTACCCTCTTTCTTGATGAAATCGCAGAGATGCCCCTCTCTATGCAAGCTAAGCTATTACGGGTGCTGCAAGAGCGAGAAGTCGAGGCATTAGGCTCCAATCGCCTTGAGCAAGTCGATGTCCGAGTGATTGCAGCCACCTCTCAAGACTTAAAAACGCTGGTGGATGATGGCAAGTTCAGGGCAGATCTCTACTATCGACTCAATGTCCTACCTATCAAACTTGCGCCACTACGAGAGCGCAACGAAGACATCCCTCTATTATGCTCCCATATTCTCAATATTATTCAGCAACAGGCTCAAATTCCGGCACCAGAGCTTTCAGAAACAGCTTCCAACTGGCTGATAAACTACCCATGGCCAGGTAATGTCAGAGAGCTGCACAACCGCCTGGAAAGAGCTTGTGTTATGGCCGAAGGCAGCGCCATTGAGCCGGGAGATTTAGGCGCCTATGACGATCTGCCCTCAATTATCCCCCTTCCAAACGCCCCAACCGAACTCATCAACGCCCGCCGGGATGCGGACCGGCATAGCATCGCAATGGCACTTGAGAAGACAGGCGGTAATAAAAGCAAAGCAGCCAAATTATTAGGCATATCTCGAGCGACCTTATATGAGCGCTTGAAAAAGTGTCAGGAGATCATCTCAGCAGACAATAACCATACAAAGATGTATTGAAAACCATACACTTAAATAATCAAAAAATAATTAACCCTTTGTTTTATATTAAAAAAACAATATGGCCTAGCTTTTGCTCAACAATGAATACTATAAAAATTAATGTAGGTGATATTCATGTCAGAGCGCATTCTTTCAGCAGAGCACGCCGCAGCGCTGATACCTAATAACGCAACCCTAGCGACAGCTGGCTTTATTGGGATTGGGTTTGCAGAAACGTTAGCCAAAGCTATCGAGCAGCGCTTTCTGACCTCAGGCCACCCAGCCCAACTCAAGCTGGTATATGCAGCAGGACAGGGGGATGGCAAAACACGTGGCCTAAACCACTTTGGACATGAAGGTATGGTTAAACGTGTTATCGGCGGACATTGGGGGCTCGCCCCAACGTTGGGCAAACTGGCACTGGATAACAAAATCGAAGCCTATAATCTTCCTCAAGGGGTTATCTGCCACCTATTTCGTGATATTGCCGCAGGTAAGCCGGGCACACTCACCCATGTGGGACTGAACACCTTTGTTGACCCTCTTCAATCCGGGGGCAAGGTAAATACGATAACCCAGGAAGAGATTGTTGAACGACTGGAGTTAGCCGGAAAGCCTTATCTGTTTTACAAAGCCTTCCCCATTGATGTTGCCTTACTACGAGGAACAACCGCCGACCAACATGGCAATATCACGATGGAGAAAGAAGCTCTGCCACTAGAGGCTCTCGCCATTGCGCAAGCGGTTAAGAATTCGGGAGGAAAAGTTTTTGTACAAGTAGAGCGCATTACTGATCGTCACCAACTCTCCCCTGATCGTGTAAAAATCCCAGGCATTTTAGTGGATCATATCGTGCTTTCAGAAGCCGAAGATCATCCACAGACCTTCTCTGAGCAGTACAACCCTGCCTATTGCGGTGAAATTCGCACCGGTAGAAGTCTCACTCAAACACCGTTGTGCGCCCGTAAGATTATCGGACGCCGTGCCCTAATGGAGCTACGTAAAGGCTCCGTTGTAAATTTGGGTATTGGCATGCCCGAGATGATTGCGCAAGTCGCAGCCGAAGAAGGACGACTGGACGAGTTTACACTGACAGTGGAACCCGGCGGTATTGGAGGTGAGCCTGCCAGCGGGCTGAGTTTTGGCGCAGTTGCAAATGCCGACGCTATTATCGACCAACCTGCTCAATTTGATTTTTACGATGGAGGCGGCCTAGATCAAGCCTTTTTAGGCTTAGCTGAAACCTGCCCTAACGGCCATATTAACGTCAGTCGTTTTGGCCCAAGGCTCGCAGGGTGCGGAGGGTTTATCAACATTACACAAAACACAAAAGACCTCTATTTTTTAGGTACCTTCACCTCTGGAGAACAAGCGCTAGAGGTTAAAGACCACCAGCTGCACATCAAGCAAAACGGGCCGATTCGTAAGTTTTTAAAAGCAGTTGAGCAGATTACATTTAACGGCCAATACGCTTTAGAAAAGCAGCAGAATGTGATGTTTATAACAGAACGAGCGATATTCCGATTAACACCCGCAGGTCTCAAGTTGGTTGAGATTGCCCCAGGCATAGATCTGCAAAGGGATATCCTTAACCTGATGGATTTTACCCCTATCGTTGAGGATGACTATCTGGTGATGGATCCTCGACTATTCAATGAAGGCCCCATGAATCTTCAACATGTTGGCAGTATGCCCATGCGCCATATGCGACAAATTTGGAAACGCATGCTGGATCACCCATCCCCTCAAGATGAGTTCGCAGCCTAAGGATTAGCTAACAAGCAGGTAGGGATGGCGCCATAATCGTGCTATCGTGCAATCCTATTCCATTAGTGGGAGTCACTCATGCGCACCTTAACATTGATTCGGCATGCAAAATCCAGCTGGAAGGATCCAGAGCTCGATGACTTTCTACGCCCACTGAACAAACGAGGCAAGCGAGATTTACCACTTATGGTAGAGCGTTTAGTTACAGCAGGGCTTCAGCCCGACCTTTGTCTGACTAGTGCAGCAAACCGCGCTCTTACCACCGCACAATATACCTGTGCTCATTTAGAAAACCAGCCTCCCTTAGCAGAGATTCCAGAGCTTTATGAGTCCTGTAAAGAAACATTATTAAACGTGCTGCAACAACAATCAGACCAATACCATTATATTATGATGTTTGGCCACAACCCTGGCTTACAGCAGCTAGGGGAATACATCACAGGAGAGCGCTTTGAAAAATTTCCTACCTGCGCTGTGATGCATATCCACCTCAGCATCACCTGCTGGTCGGAACTAGCAGCCGGTTGCGGCACTTTAAATTGGCTGGATTACCCCAAACTGCATCTTCCCTATCTGGGTGCACCGTAACCGATACAACAACACTCTGTTGCGTGACACATCGGAAAAGCAGGATTACTATGCTGCTCTTTACCCTTAGGGGATGCCTCATTGGATCTGTATTTAGACACGCTCGCCTTCACCGCTAATATCGTTGCCCCGATATTTTTTATTGTATTTATGGGCCACTTGCTAAGGCGTGCCCGTCTGATCGACGAGGCTTTCATTAGTACCGCCTCCAGACTTGTTTTTATGGTGACGTTACCCGTGCTAGTGTTTATGAGCATTGCACGCATGGATTTTCAGGCGGTCTTTAACCCCTCACAACTCATCTATGTAACCGGTGCTACGCTGATTACTTTTGTGCTGATCTGGTTTGTTGCAACCCGCTGGATAACAGCACCTGAAGATCAAGGTGTGTTTATTCAAGGAGCATTTCGCAGCAATTACGGCATTATTGGCTTAGCCGTCAGCTTTAATTTATATGGGCAAACGGGGCTTGCTCAGGCTTCTTTGCTGCTTGCACTAATCATCCCCCTATACAATGTATTAGCCATTTTTGCGCTAACACTTCCTATGAAGCGTCAGAATGCCCTATCCGTTGCTGGTATGTTCACAGAGATCTTGAAAAACCCTTTGATCATTGCCGTGTTGCTGGCGCTACCTTTCTCCTATTTTGGATTGACACTACCCGAAGTCATTGACAAGACCGGCCGCTACTTTGCGAATTTAACGTTGCCTTTAGCACTGCTGACTATTGGTGCAACCCTAAATCTCAACAGCCTGAAACACACATCCGGACAAGCGTTTTGGGCTACCGCGATAAAGCTGATTTTATTACCTCTTGTGCTGACATGGGGAGCGTGGCTGTCAGGCTTTTCATCACAGGAGATCGCATTAATGTTTATTCTTTTTGGTTGCCCTACCGCTGCGGCAAGCTTTGTGATGGCGAAAGCGATGGGCGGCAATGCGCAGCTAGCGGCCAATATTATCCTAACAACCACTTTGGGTTCTGTTTTGACCCTAAGCGGCGGTCTCTATATTCTCAGGATTATTAACTTGATCTAGCGAGTCACTGACACCACTGCCACTGTAAATTTATGTTTCATAGGTAACGCCAACCATGCTTCACTTTTTCTCTAAAAGAAAGCTCACTCAATTCAACCAAGCCATCACCAGCGGCCATGAAGACCAGCTTGTGCGGCTTCTGAAGGCCCTCCCCCCTGAAACCCTTAATCAGCCGCTTATCAATAACTTGCTACCGACCGAAATCGCCATTCAAGCTGAACAAGCCAAATCGCTTACGTTGCTGCTCAATGCTGGCGCTCTGTCGAATCCAACCCTTGGAACAGGTACCTCATTACTACACCTGGCATTAAAGCAATCCAACAGTCTGGCTTTGATAACCCCCTTACTTGAACAAGGCGCGGAGGTTAGAGGTTATTCAGGAGAGCTTATCAATATGTGTTTCACTCATGTAGCCCCTTCGCAATGGATGCTACATCTTAATCGCTTCAGTCAGTATGGGCTCGATATCAATCAGCCGGATCAGGCCGGCAACACCGCGTTGGATCATGCGCTACGTCATCAAGATAAAGAGCTTCTGAGCTTTTTAATCAATTCAGGCGTAAACACGCCTGAGGAATGGCCAGACTCTCTGAGTGAAGAGCTAAAAGCTTACCTGACCCGCAGCGTAGCGGATCTTCAAATACGACAGATGTTTTTGGGGGCATAAATAAATTACTAAGGTTCACGTTCTCGCTTTAAAATGCCAATCCTCTGGCTGCATATCGTTTCGTACAGCTTGCTTAATGGCTTCATCTAGCGACTCATCATCCAGGTCATACAAGCCACACATTCTCAGAGCTTTTCGTACATTCACCTTCCCTCCCAGATACTCCATAACAACCCGGGCACAACTAGGGGTACGTAAGCCACTGGCTGGCACACCTATTCTTAACCCATGTAATCGACTGATTCGATTTTTATAGCTGGGGGTGAGAATCGTTTCTGTCACCTCATTAGTCGCTAACGCTTCGTAGTCGGTTAGAAAGATGCGATCCGTCAAAAATAGTGCAACACCCAAATACTTACTGTTAAACGCTGGCTCCTCCCCCGTCTCCTTTAAGCGCTCTGTGCGCTGGTAGTAGATACCATCTCCCTGATGCTCAATGCAAATCAGGTTACGAAGAATTTTCCCCGGTACCGCCATCGACATATAGTATTCAAAGTAATAGCCCAAATACCTCTCCAACTGGTGGGAGCTTGCTTGATTAAGTATTTGCATATGCTTGCTCTCCACCTGAGCCGGCATATCTAGAGCTACAGGAGATGGTTTAACTTGAATTAACCGGGAAAACTGAGATGCCGGCAGCATCAATTCGTACTCTTCCACACCAAAAAAATCACATAACTTACGCATGATTGCAGGTGAGGGCTTATAGCGGCCGTTTAAGTAGCGATTAAACTGTGAACGATTCACACCCAAGCGGCGGCACATCTCAGCAATCGACGGGTAATAGCTACATAGCAACTTCAGATTACTAGAAAGATCTTGATACATACTGACCCTACTTTTAAAAGTGATGCATTATGATGCACTTTATACACCATAATGCATCAAAAACTACATCAGTGCCAAATCGAATATACGACTTTTGTATGTTTCAATAATGACTAACCCTATACCTTAGAAGAGTATTAGCCATGACTGCCCGTATTGAACACGATCTGCTCGGCGATGAAACACTACCGGAATCTGCTTGGTACGGCATACAAACCCTTAGGGCCTTGAGAAAC
Source organism: Neptunomonas concharum (assembly GCF_008630635.1). Taxonomy (NCBI): domain Bacteria; kingdom Pseudomonadati; phylum Pseudomonadota; class Gammaproteobacteria; order Oceanospirillales; family Oceanospirillaceae; genus Neptunomonas; species Neptunomonas concharum. The sequence continues at coordinate 3,052,087 of NZ_CP043869.1, forward strand.
TTCAATATTACCGGCGTTCCCATTCACCATTTTTCAGATCTTATAAATACACTGACCATGGTGAAGGAAGCAGCAGCGGAGGCAAATTACGAGCTTGGTTTACTTGATTGCAAAAAAATCAAAGCTATCCGACAAGCTTGCCAGCGTATTCGAGATGGTGAGCTACATGACCAGTTTGTCGTTGATTTAATTCAAGGCGGCGCTGGCACCTCAACTAATATGAATGCCAATGAGGTCATTGCTAATCTGGCACTAATCACCATGGGACATCAAAAAGGTGAATATCAGTACTTGCACCCAAACAATGATATTAATAAATCACAATCAACCAATGATGCCTACCCAACGGCAGCGCGTTTAGCCATCGTGTTAAGCACACAAGCGCTGGTTCATTCGCTTAACTCAATCCAGAAAAGTTTGGATCAAAAAGCTGATGAATTTGCAGATATCTTAAAAATGGGGCGCACACAACTACAAGATGCCGTGCCTATGACCTTAGGGCAGGAATTTAAAGCCTTCTCCGTTACCCTAGGCGAAGATATCGAGCGAATCAAAGAAGCCTGTACACTACTTTGCGAAGTCAACCTAGGTGGCACCGCCATCGGTACCGGGCTTAATACACAACGCTCTTACGCTGCTATCGCCATTGAACACCTCTCCAGGCTTTCTGGTCTACCAGTAAAATCAGCTACTCACCTGATTGAAGCTACCTCAGATATGGGAGCTTTTGTGACCATATCTTCTATACAAAAGCGCTTGGCTATTAAGCTTTCAAAAATATGCAATGATCTACGCTTGCTCAGTAGTGGGCCGCGGGCTGGGCTTAACGAGATTAATTTGCCAGCCATGCAACCAGGCTCTTCCATCATGCCGGGTAAGATTAATCCAGTCATTCCTGAGGCCGTTAACCAAACCGCCTTTCAGGTCATAGGCCATGATCTAACTGTTACCATGGCCGCAGAAGCAGGCCAATTGCAGTTAAACGCAATGGAGCCTGTCATTGTTTATAACATTCTTAATTCAATGAAAATGCTAAGCTCCGCTATTTACATGCTGGATCATCGTTGTATTCGTGGTATCACCGCCAATAAAGCCCACTGCCACAATCAAGTGAAAGATAGCATCGGAATGATTACCGCACTTGTACCCTATATTGGGTATGACAACGCCTCACGCATTGCCAAGCATGCCTTAGTCAGTCGCTCAACCGTTGGCGAGATCATCCTGAAAGAAAAGCTTCTGGATGAAGCGACACTGAATCACCTGATGTCCCCTGCTAATATGACAGGACCAATGGAAGCTGCACTATGACCAAGCCCAATATTTTGATCGTTTACACCGGTGGTACCATTGGCATGTGGCCTTCAGTCCAAGGATACGAGCCCAAGGGCGGTTTTAGGCAGCTGATGAGACAACGTCTCAACGAGGTATCCATCTCGGCATTGATGCCCTTTGATGTGTTAGAGCTGGATACTCTGATCGACAGCTCAAATATCCAGCTTGAAGACTGGGCAAAACTGGCTTCCATTATCCAAGAGAATTATGAAAAGTATGATGGCTTCGTGATTCTGCACGGCACCGATACTATGGCCTATTCCGCTTCTGCACTCTCTTTTATGTTACAAGGCTTAGACAAAGCGGTAGTTTTTACAGGCTCGCAGATTCCGCTAGCACAACCGAGAACTGACGCGACTAACAACCTTCTCAATGCAATCGAATTCGCCCGCCTGCCGGACAATCGAGAAGTTTCCATCTGCTTTGATAGCCTGCTACTGCGAGGTAACCGCGCTAAAAAAGTCCACAGTTCGTCTCTCAGGGCCTTCGAGTCCCCTAATTTTCAGCCGCTGGGGATTGCTGGGATCAAGGTGAATTTGCATCAAACTCTCCCCCCTATTCGGCAATCAAACTTTCGCATACCGGCTTTTTCACAGCAGGTAGCACAACTACACCTTTATCCGGGGATTACTGATACTCAACTGGATGCGATATTAACTGATCACCAGGTAAAAGGCGTCGTAATGTTAAGCTATGGGGCTGGCAACCCTCCTGATAACAATCAGCACCTTATGAAGCGATTACAGGAAGCGCGTCAACGAGGCGTTACTATTGTTAACTTAACGCTATGCGCATCGGGTAGTGTGATTCAGGGAGCCTACGCTACCGGAGCCAAACTAAACCAACTGGGAGTCGTTCCAGGAGGAGACATGACCGTAGAAGCAGCTTTTACCAAGCTGCACTTTCTACTCGCCACCGAAGCCGACGCCACCCAAGTTAGACAAAAAATGGCAGAAAACCTGTGCGGCGAACTAAGTTGTTAGAATCCGATAACATTAAGACGATTTTAGCTTAGGTAGTTCTATTTTAGGGCAGCGATCCATTACTACCTTTAAGCCTGCAGCCTGAGCTTTATGTGCCGCATCATGATTAATCACGCCTAGCTGCATCCAGATAGATTTCGCACCTACGGTAATGGCTTCATCCACCACCTCAGCAGCCGCTTCTGAATTACGGAAAATATCGACCATATCGATTGGTTGCTCAATCTCGCTCAAGGAGCCTAAAACCGTTTTTCCATGTATTTGTTGCCCAACTTTTAATGGATTTACCGGTATCACGTCATAGCCATGATCGAGTAAAAAACCCATCACTCGATAACTGGCACGTTCAGGCTTAGGGCTTGCACCAACTAAGGCAATCACTTTGCTATGCGTTAACAGGTCACGAATCAAGTCTAATTCAGTCATTGCCTACTCCCTCTATTTTTTAGAACATACTGGGCACTTAGGATCAGGCTTCAAACGCAATGAACGCCAGTCCATATGCTTTGCATCCAACAACAATAAACGCCCCGTCAGCGTTGTACCAATATCCGCCAATATTTTTAAGGCTTCTAACGCTTGCATTGAACCTATAATACCCACCAAAGGCGATAATACACCCGATTCAGAACAAGTTAAGTGCTCATCTTCTCCCTCTTTATAGAGGCATTGATAACATGGACTACCCTCTAGCCCCGGCTGAAACACCGCGATCTGCCCTTCCATACGAATAGCCGCACCTGACACCAAGGGCTTTTGATGAACAACACACGCACGGTTGACTGCAAAGCGCGTGGTGAAGTTATCGGTACAATCGAGCACCACATCCACCTCGCCTACTAACGTGGTTAGCGCTGCTTCATCAAGACGTTCTGTACGCTGGATAACCTTAGTATCAGGGTTAATCTGCTGAATGGCATCGGCAGCGGAAGCAACCTTCATCAACCCAATACGGTCGGTTGTATGGGCGATCTGGCGCTGTAGGTTAGTTAACTCCACCTGATCATCATCCACCAGTATCAGGGTGCCTACACCGGCGGCTGCTAAATACAGTGCTGCGGGGCTGCCTAACCCACCCACACCCAAAATCAAAACTGTGGATTGTAGCCAGTGAGTCTGACCTTCAATATCCACATCTTGCAGCATAATTTGGCGGCTATATCGCAGTAACTGCTCATCACTCAACATTATCTAAGCCCCTTGTTTGCACCCTAAGGTAATACGGTCATTCCCGCCGTAGTCCTGATGCGTCTCAATCTGATGATACCCTAGCATAGCTAACAACTGCCTAACCGCCTCTCCTTGATTGTATCCATGCTCAAACATCAAACAGCCTTCTGGTTTTAAAAAATCCAAGGCCTGTATTGCAATCAGTTTAATATCCGCTAGGCCATGCTCATCAGCCACGAGCGCACTCAACGGTTCATAGCGAACATCTCCCTGCTGAAGATGACAATCTTGCGGGTCAATATAGGGAGGGTTACTTACAATAAGATCAAACTGGCCATCAAGAGGCGAAAGCCAATCACCTTCGACAAAAGAGACATTGCGCAGCTGGTAGCGGGCTTGGTTTCGCTTAGCTAAAGCCACCGCGGCTGGAATACGGTCACACCCCCAAATATCCCAACTAGGTCTTTCACTGGCTAACGCTAGCGCAATGGCTCCTGTACCTGTGCCTAGATCAGCCACTCTTCGAGGGCTTTGGTCAAAACGCTCCAGTGCAACTTCTACTAATACTTCAGTATCTGGTCGAGGAATCAACGTATCAGGGGTAACCTCCAGATCCAGTGTCCAAAACCCTCGATAACCTAGAATATAGGCGACAGGCTCGCCTTTTGTTCGCCGTGACAAACATGCCTGAAAGCGCTCCAACTGATCAGAAGAGAGTGCTTTCTCTGGCCACGCCATCAGATAGCTGGGAGGTTTTTCCAAGATATGACAAAGGATCAGTTCCAGATCCTTTTTGGGAGAGTCGCTGACCTCCAACAGTGTCGTTGATAAAGCCAGCGCATCTGAGATTTGCAAAGCTACCCTCTCCGGTCAATAGCCGCGGTTAATCCGCCAAAGCGCCAAGCTGCTCTGCCTGATACTCATGCATTAGCGGGTTGATCACTTCTTCAAGCTTACCTTCCATGATTTCATCTAGCTTGTAGAGTGTCAGATTAATTCGGTGATCAGTTACGCGACCTTGGGGATAATTGTAGGTACGAATTCGCTCTGATCGATCACCACTACCGACCAAACTTTTACGAGTACTTGCTTGCTCAGCTGCATGTTTTTCCATCTCGGCCGATTGTAAGCGCGAAGCCAGTAAAGCCATCGCTTTCGCACGGTTTTTATGCTGTGAACGCTCTTCCTGGCACTCCACAACCACGCCTGTTGGTATATGTGTGATACGAATCGCCGAGTCGGTTTTGTTAATATGCTGACCACCCGCGCCTGATGCCCGAAAGGTATCGACTCGTAAATCCGCTTTATTAATTTCGATCTGTTCGACATCATCTAACTCAGGCATTACCGCTACCGTACAAGCGGATGTGTGAATGCGCCCTTGCGACTCAGTCGCCGGTACACGCTGCACTCGATGCGCCCCAGATTCGAATTTTAATCGTGAGTAAACGTCTTGCCCTACGACACGCGTAATCACCTCTTTAAAGCCACCATGCTCGCCTTCGTTGGCACTAATGATCTCGATACGCCAGCCTTGTTGCTCGGCATAGCGTGAGTACATACGATAAAGATCACCTGAGAAAATGGCAGCTTCGTCACCGCCGGTTCCAGCACGTATCTCAAGAAACACGTTGCTTTTATCATTTGGATCTTTAGGCAACAGGTGTATCTGTAGCGCGTCATTTAACGCTTCTATCTGCGCTTGAGCCTCGGCCAGTTCCTCCTTTGCCATCTCACGCATATCAGGATCACTGTCCTGCATCATTAACTGCGCTTCTTCAACATTGGACTCCGCTTGTTGATATGCTGCAAAGCACTGAACGACCGGCTCCAACTCTGCGTATTCTTTCGAATACTCCCGGAAGGTATTTTGGTTAGAGATAACATCTGCATCACTCAACAGCGCAGATAACTCTTCAAAGCGGTCCGCCAGCTTGTCTAGCTTGGTGCGAATAGACTCTTTCATGTATCAGTTTTCGTCCGAATCTGACAGTTGGAACAGTGTGCGGCTCGCGTCAATAATATCGTCACGCCCTTCAGCACTGGCCTTTCTTAGTTGAATTGTAGGGTGGTGGAGCATTTTATTGGTCAAGCGCCTTGCCATTTCTGCCATCACCACGTCGGGATCTTTACCATTACTCAATTGCTTCAAAGCGAACTCAGTTTCCTGATCTCTCAAGCGCTCATAATTGCGCCTAAGCTGTGTCACTGTATCAACCACATCCAACGATCGGAGCTGCTTCATAAAATCTAACGCGCCCGACTCGATGATAGCTTCCGCCTCTCTGGCGGCACTTTCACGACTACGTTGATTTTCCTCGATCACTTCCCTGAGGTCATCAACCGTATATAGATACACATCATCCAACTCGGCTACTTGTGGCTCTATATCTCGGGGGACGGCAATATCCACCATAAAGATCGGTCGATGGCGGCGCTTTTTCAGCGCATTCTCAACCGCCCCTTTTCCCAAAATAGGTAGTTGGCTGGCGGTCGACGCAATCACTATATCGGCATCAGGCAGTACATCCGGAATATCTCCTAACATAACCGCTTTGCCATCAAATGCCTCAGCCACTTGTAAAGCACGATTTAAGGTACGATTGGCTACGGTAATACGACTGACACCCGCATTCACAAGATGTCGTGCCACAAGTTCGATAGTCTCTCCGGCCCCAATGAGTAGCGCAGAACTAGTCTTCAAGTCAGAGAATATATGCTGTGCCAGATTTACCGCCGCGTAGGCAACAGAGACGGGGTTCTCCCCGATGGCCGTATCGGTACGTACTTTTTTAGCAACAGAAAAAGTTTGCTGAAACAAACGCCCCAGCTCTGCACCCACTAACCCTTGCTCTTGAGATACCGCATAAGCAGACTTCAGCTGCCCGAGGATTTGAGGCTCACCTAACACCAGAGAATCCAGCCCACTCGCAACACGCATCATATGTCTCGCAGCTGCCTCATCCCAGTGCAGATAGGAGCACGCCTCTAACTCCTGCAAGTCTAAATCATGATAGTGACCTAGCCACTCCAATACCGCTCGTGTACCTGGTAACTCCGTCGAGCAGTAAAGTTCCGTCCTGTTACAGGTGGACAAAATAGCAATCTCTTTCAGCTGCGCAAAGCCATGTGCCTGTTTCAGCGCATCTGCCAGTTTATCGGGGCTAAAGGCGACCCTCTCCCTGATAGAGACTGAAGCAGTTTTGTGATTGATGCCCAAAGCAAGAAGAGACATGGATCGTTTTACTACACTCGACAAATAACAAGCGCGTAATAATACACCGGTTTCACTAAAAACTTAAAACAACTGTCAACATAAGCATACAATGGAACCTATTCAGCCAAGGTTAGACTAAGAAAACATAGCTTATAGCAATGACAAGGGACGTCTGATTGTCCTATAGTGCCCTTTATCAACCTCGGATCGATAATACACCGTGCTTAATAAACTAACCTGCTTTATTTTAATCAGCGCTGGCCTACTTACTGGATGCAGCAGCCTGCGCACCGGTAGCTCACCAACGAATACCGCTATCACCTATCCTGCTGCCACCTATACTCCCGGCGAACTTAACGGCGAGACCCTCTTTGATCTGCTAGCGGCAGAACTTGCGGGACATCAACGTCAATATGATGTATCGCTAAAGAACTACCTTAAACAAGCCGAACTCACAGGCGATCGTGGCATTATCCAACGAGCAACGCGCATCGCTCAGTTCTCCAAAGATCAAGCAGGACTTGAGCAAGCGGCAAAAATCTGGATCCAGTATTACCCAGAGGACCTAGAGCCTTATGAACTACTCTCTGGTTTGTTTATTCATCAGGGTAAATACACTCAAGCCTTACCCTATATTGAAAGAGCACTGGTATCTGATAGCAGACAAATACTGCTGCTAATTAGCTCAGCCGCTGAAAAACTAACTATTCCCGAAGCACAAGATCTAAATGATGCACTGGATAGCCAGATACAGCTCACGCCTAAACGGCCAGAATTGTGGATAACCAAAGGCGTTATCGAAAGACGTCTGTCTCATCCTGACAAAGCCTTATACAGCTTCGATCAATCACTACGGTATGCTCCTGATGCCGTTCCAGCGATGCTGCAAAAGGCAGACTTGCTTAAAGAATTAAAACGTTATCAGGAAGCGCTAACCATCCTATCCAAGCTAGCCGCACAACAACCCGACAATAAACAGATAGCCGTACTTGAAACGCAAGTACTATACAAAGCCGGAAAACACTCGGCGGCCGTCAGAAATAGCCAAGCACTGATTCAGGATTTCCCTGATGACCAGCAATTGCACCTTTATCTAGCGTTACTGGCCTTAGATTATAACCGCCTTGAAGATAGCCGCATCATTTTGGAGCCATTGGCAGATCGCGATGACGATACATCAGCTCACTTCTACCTCGGACTCATTGCCGAGCAACAAGAGAACCAAGCGTTAGCAATCGACCATTACCTTCAAGTCGAACATGGTACGAATATTCTTCAGGCGTACACCCGCGTAGCTGGGCTACTCAAGGGTGAGGAACATCGTCAACGCATTGATCAAATACTAACAACCGCCATAAACAAACATGCCGAATTAGGGCCTAGTCTCATCAACCTCTATGCCGACTGGCTGCGCAGTGCCGACCTAAAGGACGAGGCTATAGGACAACTGGACAATGGACTCACACTTTACCCTGATGACATTACGCTACTCTATGCACGCGCTATGTCACGACCTGAAGCCGAACTGCCCCAGGCAGAAAAAGAGTTTCGTTTTATTCTTAAGCAGCAACCTGATAACGCCATGGCGCTAAATGCACTGGGGTACACCCTGACGATCTACACCGATCGGATTATGGAAGCTCACGAGCTACTGACCCGCGCACTGCAACTAAAGCCAGATGAAACAGCCATTATCGACTCAATGGGCTGGAACCTCTATAAACAGAACCGCATTGACGAAGCTCTGGTTTATTTAGAACAAGCTTATTCCGCCTACCCTGACCCAGAAGTAGGCAGTCACTTAGTCGCCGTTTTAGTAAAACTAGATCAGGTGGAGCGCGCACGTAAGATCTTTCAAGAACTTTCAGAAAAATACCCGGGCAACCCCTTTTTGAAAGATATGATCCAATCGCTTAAGGATGCAAAATGAGCATTGCCAGCAAACTTCTCAGCGTTACTTTATTAGCTCTGTTATTTAGTGGTTGTAGTCTTGCACCGAAAATAACCACACCTACACCCTCTGAACCCGAAGCTTGGCAAGCTCAACGCGACAATCTGAACAGCTTTCAGCATTGGATGGCGACCGGAAAAATCGGTGTGCGTACCCCTTCCGAGTCACTATCCGCAACTTTCACTTGGAAGCAAAATATTGATCAGTTCAACGTGCACATCCAAGGTCCCTTAGGTCAGGGAAGTGCCTCCCTACAAGGCGACCAATACTATGCATCATTGGAAGTACCCGGAGAACAATCTATTTCTGCTGGCGGTCCAGATGAATTGCTAGCCTTGCGCTTTGGCTGGGACCTACCCGTTAGGGATGCACACTATTGGATAAAAGGAATCCCTTCACCGGCACATGAGTATCAGGCAACATTCGATGGCGATCGACTCTTTACACTCACCCAGCTTGGTTGGACGATCACCTACCCACGTTACGCCAATAATGGCGCAATCAACCTTCCTGAAAAACTGATTCTGACACGGGAAGGCCTAAAGATTACGTTAATCATTAATAACTGGCAAAAAACTGATTAAAAAACCACCAATATTCCAATTTTGGCTTGACCCTTAAGCCGCTTTTTAAGAGAATAGCGCCCTCTTTTTAGGGAGTGAAACCCCAGAAAATTACTGGGGTATCGCCAAGCGGTAAGGCACTGGATTCTGATTCCAGTATGCGGAGGTTCGAATCCTCCTACCCCAGCCAATTGAGAAATGATGGACTCCCAGCCAACTATGAACTCCAAAGCCGAACAGTCCGAAAAGGTGCTCAGCATGTCCAAAATGATGGTCTTCACTGGCAACGCCAACCCTGCGATGGCGATGAAAGTCGTCGAACGTCTCGATATTCCTATGGGTAAAGCACATGTTGCCCGTTTTAGCGATGGCGAGGTCAGTGTCGAAATTCAGGAAAACGTCCGCGGTAAAGACGTTTTTATTATTCAATCGACCTGCGCGCCAACTAATGACAATCTAATGGAATTGATTGTTTTAGCTGACGCTTTGAGACGCGCATCAGCCACACGAATAACAGCCGTTATTCCTTACTTCGGCTATGCTCGCCAAGACCGCCGTCCCCGTTCGGCTCGTGTTGCCATTAGCGCAAAAGTCGTCGCCGACATGATGACAGCGGTTGGTGTTGACCGCGTTTTGACCGTCGACCTCCATGCTGACCAGATCCAGGGATTCTTTTCTGTTCCTGTTGATAACGTATACGGCTCACCCGTATTACTAGACGACATTATTGACCAGCAATACGAGAACCCTATGGTGGTTTCTCCAGATGTTGGCGGTGTAGTTCGTGCACGCGCAGTTGCTAAGCAACTGGATTGCGACTTGGCGATCATTGATAAACGACGCGAACGCGCTAACGAATCTCAAGTTATGAATATCATTGGTGATGTTGAAGGCCGTACCTGCATCTTGGTTGACGATATGTGCGATACCGCAGGCACTCTATGCAAAGCAGCACAAGCACTCAAAGAGAATGGGGCCGCACGTGTTGTAGCGTATGCCACTCATGCAGTGTTATCCGGTGGAGCGCTCAATAATATCTCTAATTCAACACTCGACGAGCTAGTTGTAACAGATACCATTCCTCTGACGAAAGAAGCACAAGCTTGTAGCAAAATTCGTCAGTTGACACTCGCTCCGATGTTGGCAGAAGCGGTGCGCCGTGTCTGCAACGAAGAATCTATCAGTGCGATGTTCCGTTAAGGCACAAGCACAGAAGACGCCCATGTTGGGCACAAGCGTTCATAAAAAAGCGCTTTAAAATCGCTGCAAATCTCTGGTCGCGGGGCTTTGCAGCTTATTTATTTATAGGTAATAAAATGTCTAATTTTGTAGTTGAAGCTGTTACTCGTGAAGATCAGGGGAAAGGTGCGAGCCGCCGCCTGCGTCACGAAGGCCTTGTACCCGGCGTTGTTTACGGTGGTGACAAGCGCAAAAACCCACAGGCCATCTCTATGGTCAACAAAGATCTAGTGAAATTGCTAGATGACCAATCTTTCTTCTCTTCTATCCTGACACTGAAATTAGGTGACAAAGAAGAACAGGTAATCATCAAGGACCTACAGCGTCACCCATCTAAGCCGATGATTCTGCACGCTGACTTCCAACGCATCACTAAAACTAACAAAATCAAAATCATGGTTCCAATTCAGTTTGTGAACTTTGATAAATCAGCTGCTTCTAAAGCTGCTGCTAAATTCGCTGTTGAAGCAAACGTTGCTGAAATCCTTTGCTTGCCAGAGAACCTGCCAGAAGCATTGGTTGTTGACTTAAGCAATGCTGAAGCGGGCAAAATGCTTCACCTTTCTGACATCAACTTGCCAGCAGGTGTTGAAATCGCAGCTCTACGTCGCGGTGAAGATCACGACCAGGGTATCGGTTACGTATACTCTCCACGTGGTGCTCGCGCCGCTAAATAAGCGTTTTAGGACGTTAGCTCCGGCATGAATGACAAAATACAGCTGATTGTAGGCCTGGGAAATCCGGGAGCTCAATATGCAAATACCCGTCACAATGCCGGGGCAGAATTTGTCGAGCAGCTCGCTGCTCGGCAAATTATCTCGCTTCAGGCTGATAAAAAGTTTCACGGCCTCTACGGAAAAACCGTCATTAACGGGCAAACCGTTCATTTACTTATCCCTACCACCTTCATGAACCTGAGCGGACAAGCTGTATCAGCGCTTGCCAATTTTTATAAAATACCAACAGAAAATATTCTGGTGGCTCATGACGAACTGGATCTTCCCCCCGGCACAGCTCGATTTAAGCTTGGCGGCGGTCACGGCGGCCACAACGGTCTTAGGGATATCATCAGTAAACTAGGGAACAACAAAGGCTTCTATCGACTTAGGTTAGGTATTGGGCACCCAGGGCATGCAAGCGCTGTCGCAGGCTTTGTTTTAACTAAAGCCCCCATAAGTGAACGAGACAAAACACAAACCGCAATTGACGAAGCACTCTTTCAGTTACCAGACGCCATTCAAGGCGACTGGCACAAAGCCATGAATAAGCTTCACAGCATCAAAGGCTAACTAAAAAGGTAGATAAACTATGGGTTTTAAATGTGGCATTGTTGGCCTGCCAAATGTAGGCAAATCAACGCTTTTCAACGCACTGACCAAAGCAGGCATTGATGCTGAGAACTTCCCATTCTGCACCATCGAACCAAATTCAGGCATGGTTCCTATGCCCGACCCTCGCTTGGATAAATTAGCAGAGCTGGTAAATCCTGAGCGCGTTCTCCCAACAACGATGGAGTTTGTGGATATAGCCGGCCTTGTAGCCGGTGCTTCAAAAGGGGAAGGCCTTGGCAATAAATTTCTTGCCAATATCCGTGAAACCGATGCGATTGCCCATGTTGTTCGATGTTTTGAAAACGATAATGTTATTCACGTAGCTAATTGTATCGACCCACTAGCTGATATCGAAACAATTAATTTTGAGTTAGCCCTAGCTGACCTAGATTCAATAGAAAAACAGCTACAACGCGTTCAGAAACTCGCAAAAGGCGGCGATAAAGACGCGGTGAGAGCTAAAGCGTTACTTGAGCGTTTACAACCTCATTTGGCCGAAGGCCTAGCCGCTCGCGCTTTGAGCTTTGATGCTGACGAGCTGAAAATCGTTAAAACCTTCCACTTGCTAACCATCAAACCAACGATGTACATCGCCAATGTTGATGAAGATGGCTTTGAAGACAATCCACACCTTGAAGCAGTCCGCCAGTTTGCAGCATCAGAAGGTGCTCAAGTAGTCGCTATCTGCAACAAACTGGAATCAGAAATTGCCGAGCTGGACGACGAGGAAAAAGAGGAGTTCCTAGCCGACTTAGGTATGGAAGAGGCGGGCCTAGATCGTGTTATCCGTGCAGGCTACGAGCTACTTGGGCTGCAAACCTACTTCACTGCCGGTGTTAAAGAAGTACGAGCATGGACTATTCCTGTCGGTGCAACCGCCCCAAAAGCCGCAGGCGTTATTCATACAGACTTTGAAAAGGGCTTTATTCGCGCAGAAGTTATCAGTTATGACGACTTTATCGCTTACAAAGGCGAGCAAGGTGCTAAAGATGCAGGAAAGTGGCGTCTGGAAGGCAAAGAATACGTTGTAAAAGATGGGGATGTTGTCCACTTTAGATTTAACGTGTAACAGTCAACTCGATAAAAAATCGGCCTCAGGTCGATTTTTTTATAAAATTTAAAATATTCTTATATTTTTCCTCATCTTAGTATTGACAGAATTTCTAAAACAGAGAATAATGCGCGCCTCGAATGCGATGTGGCAATGTAGCTCAGCTGGTTAGAGCAACGCATTCATAATGCGTGGGTCGCAGGTTCGAGTCCCGCCATTGCCACCATTCAAAAAAGAGATAGGGGTATAGCCAAGCGGTAAGGCAACGGGTTTTGATCCCGTCATGCGCAGGTTCGAATCCTGCTACCCCTGCCATCTCTTTCTGCCATCTCAGGCAATGTAGCTCAGTTGGTTAGAGCAACGCATTCATAATGCGTGGGTCGCAGGTTCAAATCCCGCCATTGCCACCATTGCTACTATTTTTCCTGTAGGGGTATCGCCAAGCGGTAAGGCACTGGATTCTGATTCCAGTATGCGGAGGTTCGAATCCTCCTACCCCTGCCACACTTCTTTATTTTCTTTCCCCTGACATATAGCAATAAAAAAGCTAAACTTGCTGATGACCTAATGTCACTTGTCACTGGATGATTGGAAACTCTTTGGATGAAAGAAGCCGTCACAACATCGGATGCTCTTCTGCAACGCTTGTCAGACCAGCGCCGCCAGAAACTGCGTAAAAATGTTCAGCTTTTGTTTCTTGGACTCAGCCCTGCTGAGACAGACCCCATTATCTCTTTGCTGCGCGGCGCACGCCTCGCTCCAAGAGGCAGACAGATCAGCAATGAAAGCGAGCTTCTAGAAGCGCTTTCAGAGCGTTCCTGGGATCTTATTATTTGTACCTCAGAGAGAGATGATTTGGCCGTCAAGCAGGCCCTACACCACTTAAAGCGCCTCGACAAAGATATTCCCGTTATTCAACTGGTTCCTCATGCCGACAGCCGCTACCTGCTACAAGGCTTAAAAGCCAATATGCAAGCTGTTGTGCCGCTAGAAGAGAAAGAGCTCTTACTTATCTCTATTCGAAGGGAGCTTGAGCATCTCGAAAACCGAAGACGCATGCGACAGGCTGAAGCCCTACTAAAAGAGTCCGAAAAGCGCTGCAAAGTCCTGATGGAACGGTCGACTATGGCAATCGCCTACTTTAATGCAGAGCGCCTGTTATTAGCAAACAGTGCCTTTGCCAAGCTATTTGGCTACGAAAGCCCAGAAAAGCTTGAAGGCAAATTAATCGAGCAGTTCGTCGTTTCAGAAGACAGAGAGGAACTACATCAACAAGTTAAAATTTTTGCTGAAGAGAACCTCAAAGAACTACTTTTCCAACTAACAGGCTGTCGGGCCGACGACTCTAATTTCAATGCTTATATAGAGTTACAAGAATCGCGTTTGGATAATGAACCTTGCGTGCAGGTAACCGTACGACCAGAGAACATCCAAAAGACACAGAAATCATTTAGTGAGCATGACCCCATTACCGGCCTGTATAACAGCCAATTTTTAAACCGCCGCTTAGATGAAACCATCACAACCGCGCTCACAGGTGGGCATGATTGCCATCTCTTTTACATTGAACTGAATAACCACCAAGCACTGAAATCACAGTTTGGGGCAGACTTATGTGACCATGCTGCACGAGATCTCGCCGACATACTAAAACAGCAACTCAATCCTGTGCATATAAAAGGACGCATTGGCGAATCAAGCTATGCGGTTATATTCCAAGACCCGAACCCAGACAAAGCGGTACAGGTAGCAGAGGGATTGTGCAAGAGCATTACAGAGCACACTTGCTCAATGGCGGGCACACAAATCAAACTCATCTGCTCTATCGGGATAACCACCATTACGGATACCTCTCCCGACGCAGAAGAGCTGACAGCAAGAGCAAAAACTGCCGCCGATCATGTAGCCTCAGGTAAACACAAAAGCAGTGGAGCCCTGCTATATGTTCCTGACCGAGGTCATGATGAGCAAGATAACACCAAAGCTATTGAAGCTCTGAAAAAAGCTGTGGATAACGAGCAGTTTAAGCTACTCTATCAACCCATTGTGCCACTCTCCTACAATAGCAAAATGAGCCACTACGAGGCTCTATTGCGCCTACTCGATCAGAAAAAAAACGAACTGGCACCGTCACTGTTCCTAAATACCATAGCTCTTGCAGACCTGAGCACTCGTATGGATCGCTGGGTTATCAAACAAAGTGTTCTTCAACTGAGATCCGAACTAGATAAGGGGCATAAACATCGCCTATTCATTAGTGTCACTGCTCAAACATGGCGCGATCCTGATATGCTGGTATGGCTCGCCGATCTATTGAGAGAGCAGCGTATGCCTGCGGATCATTTAGTATTTCAGATCAGCGAGCACGAGTGCTCCAGCAATCTAAGTGCCGCACAAAGCTTTGCTGACGGCCTAAAGAAATTGCACTGCCTGATTTGTATAAAACATCATGGCTGCTCCAGCAATGCGAAGCAGGTCTTACGTCAGCTTCCTGCCGATTACGTCAAGCTAGATGGTTCATTTATCAACGAATTGATCGATGCAGACCCTCTCGATGAGAGCTTCAATGAGATGATTGAGGGCTTAAAAACCGCAGGGAAAATCACGATTGCTCCACAAGTAGAAAACCCAAAAGTGATGAGTCGCCTATGGAAGTCGGGCGTTGGTTTGATACAAGGCTACTATCTACAGCCTCCGGTCGACAAAATGGATTATGACTTTTTCGATAACTAAAAAAAAGCCAGCGCGCTCTATGCTGGCTTTTCCATCTTTCTAAGCTTAACGAATAGCGTCACGATCTCGAAAGCCGATTAAGTAAAGGATACCGTCAAGCCCTAGAGTGGATATGGCTTGCTTCGCACTTTGTCTGACTAGCGGTTTTGCTCTAAAGGCGATACCCAACCCAGCGATAGACAGCATCGGTAGGTCATTAGCGCCATCTCCCACTGCAATCGTTTGCTCTAAGCAAACACCTTCACGCGCAGCAATTTCCCTCAAAAGTTCAGCCTTTCGAGCGCCATTCACAATCTCACCGACAACTTCCCCCGTCACGACACCATCTTTAATATCTAAACGATTGGCATAGACATAATCAAAGCCAAGGCGCCTTTGTAGGTCTTCAGCAAAATAGGTGAAACCACCTGAAAGAATAGCTGTTTTAAAGCCTAAAGCTTTAAGATTGGATACCAACTCTTCTGCGCCCTCTGTTAAAGGTAAGCGCTGGGAAATGGACTCAAGTACACCGGCATCCAACCCCTTTAAAAGCGCAACTCGGCGTCGAAAACTTTCGTTAAAATCAATCTCACCACGCATAGCTGCTTCGGTAATTGCGATCACTTGATCTCCAACACCGGCCTCTTTCGCTAGCTCATCAATGACCTCCGCTTCAATCAGCGTGGAATCCATATCGAAGACAACCAAACGACGATTACGGCGGAACACATTATCTTCCTGAAATGCGATGTCTACATCCAATTCGCTGGCCGCCCGCAAGAACTCTTCTCGCAAGAGGGAGGTGTCATCAGAAGCCCCACGCACAGAAAACTCTACACACGCTTTTGTATTCTCCTGTTCATGTGAGAGCGATAGGCGTCCAGATAAGCGGGTAATCTTATCGATGTTTAGATCATGTCGTGCTGCAATATCGGTAACTGTCGCGATGTGTGCAGCCGTCACTTTGCGTGCCAACAACGTAATAATGTGCCGAGACTTTCCTTGGCCTGTCACCCAGTTTTCATATTCATCTTCCCCAACCGGCTGAAAACGCACTTTCATATCCATCTCATGCGCTTTAAACAGCAGATCACGAAGAATCGGTGACGACTCAGACACTTTAGGCACTTCGATAAGAATCCCCAGCGAAAGAGTATTGTGAATCACCGCCTGACCGATATCCAAAATATTCACCTGAAAGCCGGCGAGGATAGACGTAATACTTGATGTAACTCCCGGTTTGTCTTCACCGGAAATCGTCAACAGGATGATCTCTTTCATCATTTTCCAATCTTGGCTGCACACGACAGCATACAATTAAATTTGCGGCCGATTATAACAAATTGTCGATATGTAAACCTAAACAACCAGCTCGTTATTTTTTAACGGTTCGAGCTTTAGTTTTCTTTGCTACACGCTTTTTAGCTTTATTGCTTTTCCCCACTCCCCCTTTTGAGAGCTTGGCCAATTCTCGCTCAGCCGCTGACAGGTGTGTTTTCTTGTGGGTCGATCCTTTATGTCCAGTAGAAGCCGCTTTACCTCTTCGCCCTGCACCCACTGCTTTCTTCTTATCGCCCGAAGGTGCCAGCTTACCTTCAGCTAATAGTTGGCGTTTACTCACCCGCGCCGTTGCGGGGGCTTTTGCCCGTTGCAATACCTCAACCAACTCAAAGTCGATCTTGCGGTCATCCAGATCAACTCTAGCCACCTGCACTTTTAAGCGATCGCCCAACTTAAAGACTTTACGCGTTCGTTCACCCACCAAGCGTTGCTTACCAGCGTCGAAATGATAATAGTCACTCGGTAAGCCAGTAATGTGCACGAGACCTTCTACATATACTGACTCCAGCTCGATAAAGAGACCAAATCCTGTTACGGCAGAAACAACCCCTTCATACTCTTTACCCACTTCGCTCTGCATAAACTCGCATTTAAGCCACGCCAAGACATCACGCGTAGCATCATCAGCGCGACGCTCCGTCATCGAGCAATGCTCACCTAGCTGTAAAACCTGTTCCGTTGTATAGCGGTAGCTAAAGTCCGAATTTTGAACAAAATCATCAGGCTGACGGGTTGTGCGACGCTGCTTTCCATCATGAATAAGCGAGCGGATAGCTCTATGTACAAGCAAGTCAGGATAACGACGTATCGGCGACGTAAAATGGGTATAGGCATCGTAGGCCAGTCCGAAATGACCATGGTTTTCTGGACTATAAACAGCCTGAGCCATGGAGCGCAGCATCATAGTCTGAATAACATGCCTGTCAGGACGTTCCTCAATCACCTCAGCCAGTTGTTGATAGTCAGCGGGTTCGGGCTCTTCACCACCTGGCAAGTTTAATCCCAACTCACCCAAATAAGCCCTGAGGCTTTCTAGACGGGCAACTTTCGGCCCATCGTGCACACGGTAAAGCGTAGGAATTTCGGCGGTACTTAAGAATCTTGCGGTCGCCACGTTAGCACACAACATACACTCTTCAATCAATTTGTGGGCATCATTACGTACAACGGGGACGATCTGCTCGATCTTGCGTTGATCGCTAAAAATGATTCTGCTTTCGGTGGTTTCAAAGTCGATTGCGCCGCGTTTCTCCCGCGCTTCTCTCAAAGCAAAGTAGAGGCTGTAAAGAGACTCTAAATGGGGCACTTGCTTCGCGTACTCTTTGCGCCATGCTTGACCCTCTTCAGAATCAGGCTCCATCAGCATAGCGCCCACCTTGGTATACGTTAACCGCGCCTGAGAGCAGATCACCGCTTCATAGAACTGAAATCCCGATAAATTACCTGCCTCACTGATTGTCATTTCGCAAACCATTGCAAGCCGGTCTACTTTTGGATTGAGGGAACACAAACCATTAGATAACAGCTCTGGCAACATCGGAACGACGAACTCCGGGAAATACACCGAATTACCGCGCTTATGGGCTTCCTGATCCAATGGCGTATTGGGCCTTACGTACCAAGAGACGTCGGCTATCGCCACCCACAAGCGCCACCCCCCGCCACGCTTAGCTTCAGCATACACAGCATCATCGAAATCTTTTGCATCCTCGCCATCGATAGTGACGAAGGGTAGAGAGCGTAAATCGATACGATTTTGTTTTGCCGACTCTTCGACCTCCGGCGTCAAATCGCCTATCTGTTGATGCACCTCATCGGGCCACTCATCAGGAATACCGTAATTATGTATCGCAACCTGAATCTCCATCCCAGGCGCCATATGATCGCCAAGCACCTCGATAACTCGCCCTTGGGGCATATTTCGCTTACCCGGCTGTTGTGTGATTTCTACCACCACCAACTGATCATCTTCATAAACCAAACCGCTTTCCGGATCAGCGATGACCATCACCTGCTGCGTAATACGTTGATTCTCTGGGCGAATATGACCAAAACCCTTAGACCCTTTAAAGCGCCCTACCAACTTACGGGTACAATGCTCCAGCACTTCGATAATTTTGCCTTCACGGCGTCCCTTATGATCTACGCCAATCTCTTGCACCAAAACACGATCACCATCAAACACTTGTCGCATTTGACGGGGAGAGATAAAGAGGTCCTCTCCACTGCCGTCCGGCTTTGCAAAACCAAACCCATCCCGATGGCCGATCACTCTAGCCGATATCAGATCCATTTTCTGGATCAGTCCAAATTCATTCTTGCGATTACTCATTAGCTGCCCATCACGGCACATCGCTTTTAGGCGTCGCGAGATCGCTTCGATCGACTCTTCATCATAGATTTCCAGTTCATAACAAAGGCGGCTATGACTAATGGGTGCTCCCCAGCGGTGCATAAAATCCAAAATAAATTCTCGACTAGGAACCGGCTTTTGGTATTTTTCTGCTTCACGCTGGGCTTCCGGATCCTTTTCGGTCCACTCTTCGCTCATAATATTTTTCCAACTGATATAAGTTCACACCTACAGTATGGGTATAAACAAACAGGCCGGCAAGATGCCGGCCTGTGTTCAAATTAACGTTAAGGAAGTTCGTCAACACCTTCCTCATCCTCTTTAGGAGGAGGTATCAAATCTTCTTTACAAATACCCATCATAATCAATGCATTTGCGGATACATAGATTGATGAATAAGTACCAATGGTCACACCCACCAACAAAGCTATAGCAAAACCGTGGATCATCTCTCCGCCAAAGAGCGCTAGTGCAGCAAGCACTAACAATGTTGTGAATGAAGTCATTAAGGTACGACTTAGTGTCTGGCTCAATGAAGTATCCATGATTTCAATCGCAGAGCCTTTACGCATCTTACGGAAGTTTTCACGAATACGGTCTGCAACTACGATCGTATCATTAAGTGAATAACCAATGACCGCTAGCACAGCAGCCAACACGGTTAAATCAAATTCGATCTGGAATAGAGAGAAGAAGCCAACAACGATGATCACGTCATGCGCCAGCGCCGCGACCGCACCAACAGAAAATTTGAACTGGAAGCGGAAAGCCACATAGACCATGAT
The DNA here is from genome assembly GCF_008630635.1 of Neptunomonas concharum. Taxonomy (NCBI): domain Bacteria; kingdom Pseudomonadati; phylum Pseudomonadota; class Gammaproteobacteria; order Oceanospirillales; family Oceanospirillaceae; genus Neptunomonas; species Neptunomonas concharum. The sequence continues at coordinate 3,072,118 of NZ_CP043869.1, forward strand.
CATAAAGAGCGCGAGCAACAGACCTAAGCCGCCTTGCTCACGTAACTCTTCACCTACCTGAGCACCCACAAACTCATTACGACGTAACTCAATCGATTGCGCTTCATCCACTTGCAGTGCAGCTAAGACTTTATCTCCCAACTGAGGGTCATGATCAGCCCCCAAGCGGATAAGAATATCGGTCGGTGCTCCAAAAGTTTGTACGACAGCATCGTTAAACCCAGCAGCTTGTAGTTGGGTACGAATCTTACCCAAATCCGCATCTTGCTCATAACCAACTTCTACCAAGCTACCACCGGTGAAATCCAGACCTAGCTTAATACCCTGCACAGCCATGGAGCCGATAGAGATAATCAGTAAGATAGCCGAAAACCAAGTCGCTAGCTTTCTGAAGCCCATGAAGTTGTATGTTTTGCTTTGTTCAGACATCTTCATATACCTCAAATCGACAGAGTTTTAAGCTGACGACCACCATAGGTCAAATTGACCAGCGCTCGTGTAACCAAAATGGCAGTAAACATAGACGTCAAGATACCTACAGACAAGGTAATCGCAAAGCCCTTAACTGGCCCCGTACCCATTGCAAAGAGGATGACGGCAGCTAATAAGGTGGTGATATTGGCATCTAAAATGGTGGTAAATGCGCGTTCAAAGCCCGAGTTGATCGCCGATTGCGGTGGCAAACCATTCTTCAGCTCCTCTTTGATACGAGCAAAAATCAAGACATTGGCATCAACTGCCATACCAACCGTCAGAACAATACCAGCGATACCGGGCAATGTTAGCGTCGCTGACAACAACGACATAACCGCCACCAGCAAGACCAAATTGACACACAAAGCAATATTCGCCAACAAACCAAACACGCGATAAACCACAGCCATAAACATCAGTACTAAAGCAAAACCTATCTGAACTGAGGTAACGCCCAATTCGATGTTTTCAGCACCAAGGCTTGGCCCAACCGTACGCTCTTCAACAAAGTAGATTGGCGCAGCCAATGCCCCCGCACGCAATAACAAAGCTAGCTCTGATGATTCACCCGCACCATCTAAGCCGGTGATACGGAACTGGGAGCCCAGTACTGACTGAATCGTTGCCAAAGAGATAATCTTCTTCTCCACGTAAGGCACACGTTTTTCGACCTGTACACCATCCACTGTCTCGAATAATGTGCGCGACTTGTGCTCAACAAAAAGAACGGCCATACGACGCTTCACGGCATTACTCGTCGTACGGCTCATCAACTGACCACCTTTACTATCTAAGGTAATATTTACCTGAGGCTGGCCATTCTCATCAAACGAGGCTTGTGCATTTGCGACACTGGCTCCGGTAATGATGATGTCTTTTTCTATAGTCGCACTTCTACCCGGCTCACTGCGGAACTCATAGGTCTCTGTAAGTGCCCGATTAGCATCCGTCTTCGCTTCAAGACGGAACTCCAAATTGGCCGTTTTACCGATAATACGCTTAGCTGCAACAGCATCTTGTACACCCGGTAACTGAACCACAATGCGGTTACGTCCCTGACGCTGAACCAAAGGCTCTGCCACACCCAGCTCATTCACACGATTACGCAAGGTCGTCAAGTTTTGCTTGATTGCATAATCCTCGATAGACCGTATTGTCTGCTCGGTTAGCGTGATCGTTAGATAGTTACCCGAATCATCGTCGATACTATCAATCAAAAATTCAACGTAATCTTTACGCAGCAACACCGCTGCTTTATCCCGGGATTCACTATCAGCAAATTTCACGGCCAGACTGCCATCATCACGATGGTCCACTGAGCGATAACGTAATTTTTCCTGACGGAACTTGGTTTTAATTTCAGAGACATAGACATCTAAGCGCTGAGATACCGCCTGAATCATATCCACCTCCATAAGGAAGTGAACACCACCACGCAAATCCAATCCTAATTTCATTGGGCCTGCACCGACGGATGTCAGCCAATCCGGTGTGGTTGGCGCAAGATTGAGAGCAACCACATAGTTATCACCCAATACCGAGCTAATAACTTTCTTCGCTTTAAGCTGTGCTTCGCCATCAGAAACCCGGATCAGGCCATTATTGTTATCCAGCTCTGTAGATTTATAAGCGATCCCTTCCCGATCAAGCGCCGCTGTAACGCTATCAAGCAGAGGTTGATCCACCTGATAGATATCACGCGTACCAGAAATCTGGACAGCATGATCTTCGGGGTAGAGGTTAGGAGCTGCATAAAGTGCGCCTATCAGCAGCACAAAAATAATCAGTAGATTTTTCCACAGAGGGTAACGGTTGAGCATGGTGCCCGGTCCTTTAAACAAACGAAAACGCCACTGGTGAGTGGCGTTTTAAACAAACATTCAGATTAAATGCTTTTCAGAGTACCTTTAGGAAGCACAGCAGAGACATGCGCTTTCTGGAAAGTCAGCTCTGTGCCTTCACTCACTTCAAGTACTACATAATCATCATTCAACTTAACGACTTTACCTAAGATACCACCTGCAGTTAATACCTCGTCTCCTTTCGACAGGCTTGCAAGCAACTCCTTATGCTCTTTGGCGCGTTTTGCTTGAGGGCGCCACATAAAGAAATAGAAGATCAGGCCAAAGCCCACCAAAAAGACAACGTTCAACACTCCTGGGTTCATCTCTCCTGCAGCGCCTGCTGCCTCAGCGTAAGCTGGTGAAATAAAGAAGCTCATTGCTACTCCTAACTCTATGAAAGAAAAAATTAATTATCAGCAAGCGGCGGAACATCCATCCCACGCTTACGGTAAAATTCGGTTACAAAGTCGTCCAATTTACCCTGTTCAATCGCCTCACGCAAACCCGCCATCAAGCGCTGATAATAGCGAAGATTGTGGATAGTATTCAGCTGAGACCCTAGAATTTCTTTACACTTATCTAAATGATGCAAGTAAGCGCGGCTGAAGTTCTGACAGGTATAACAGTCACAGGTTTCATCCAGAGGACGTGTATCTGTTTTATTGGAGGCATTTCTTAGTTTTACAACCCCTGTATCGGTAAACAAATGTCCATTGCGTGCATTTCGGGTTGGCATAACGCAATCAAACATATCGACACCCCTGCGCACGCCTTCAACCAAGTCTTCTGGTTTACCGACCCCCATCAAATAACGCGGCTTATCCTCTGGCATCCGATGAGCTAAATGGTCCAACACCTTGACCATCTCATCTTTTGGCTCACCAACGGATAAACCGCCGATCGCATAACCATCAAAACCGATCTCAGTTAAACCTTCCAGTGACTCATCCCGTAGATGTTCGTACATGCCACCCTGAACAATCCCAAAGAGCGCCGACGGGCTATCACCATGAGCCTCTTTGGAGCGCTTTGCCCAACGCAGTGATAAACGCATGGAGGTTGCTGCCTCCGTTTCCGTCGCGGGGTAAGGAGTACACTCGTCAAAAATCATCACGATATCAGAGCCCAACTCACGCTGAACTTCCATGGAACGCTCAGGATCGATGAATACTTTTGAGCCATTGACCGGTGATTGAAAAGTCACACCCTGCTCAGTAATTTTGCGCATCTTACCCAAGCTGAACACCTGAAAGCCGCCAGAGTCGGTAAGGATCGGCCCCTGCCATTGCATAAAGTCATGGAGATCACCATGCAAACGTACAATCTCTGTACCTGGGCGCAACATTAAATGAAAGGTATTACCTAAAATAATCTGCGCACCAATCGCTTCGATATCTTTAGGCAGCATCCCTTTCACCGTACCGTACGTACCTACCGGCATAAAAGCTGGGGTCTCAACCACACCGCGAGGAAAGGTTAATCGACCACGACGCGCTTTTCCTTGAGTCGCGATTTTTTCAAATTTCATAAAGCACTGACGACTCACAAAGCCTCCGTATTATCTGTTTTACGGCTGATAAACATGGCATCACCGTAGCTAAAAAATCGATACTGCTGCTCAACGGCAACTTTATAAGCATTCATCGTATGGGTGTAACCAGCAAATGCACTGACCAGCATCAACAACGTAGATTCAGGCAGATGGAAGTTAGTTATTAGCAAATCAACGCTTTTAAACTGATATCCTGGGAAGATAAAAATGGAGCTATCCCCATAAAAAGGCTCAATCTCGCCATTTTGACTAGCGCTTTCTAAAGAGCGGACACTGGTTGTACCCACAGCGACCACCCTTCCACCTCGCGCACGCGTTGCTTTAACGGCATCACAGACTTCTTGGGAAACCTCAATATATTCTGCATGCATAACGTGGTCTTCAACACGCTCAACCTTCATGGGCTGAAAGGTTCCAGCGCCGACATGCAAGGTTACGAAGACTTTTTCAATACCTTTTTCATCTAACTTTGCCAGCAAAGCTTCATCAAAATGCAACCCCGCCGTTGGCGCGGCAACCGCACCTGGTTTTTCGTTATAGACCGTTTGGTAACGTTCTCTATCTTCTAATTGATCATTCCGCTTCATATAGGGAGGCAACGGCATATGGCCATGCGCTTCTAATAAGTCAAAAACAGGTGTGTCGCCACAGAACTCGAGCTCAAAAAGGTTCTCATGACGGCCAATCATGACGGCTTTGGCACCACCTTCAAAAAGCAGCTCTGCACCCGGTTTAGGAGAGCGACTAGAACGCACATGAGCCAACACACGATGCTGATCCAATACACGTTCAATCAAGGCTTCAATTTTGCCACCCGTCGCCTTCTCACCAAACAAACGGGCAGGAATCACACGGGTGTTATTAAACACCATCAAATCGCCGGGGTTTAGCAGATCCAATATATCCGTAAAACCACGGTGTGACAGCTCGCCGCTATCGCCATCAAGACACAACAAACGACTAGCAGAACGCTGCTCCAACGGAAAACTAGCAATTAATTCTTCAGGAAGTTCAAAATGAAAATCTTTTACCTGCATACCACAACACTAAGGGAGGCTATTAAAGAGGCCAGATTGTACAGGAAAAACATTTTTTTTATCATCCCAAAACATATAGGGATTGACGGCGAATAAATCCCCTCTATAATACGCCTCACGTTTTGCGCCAGTGTGGTGAAATTGGTAGACACAGGGGATTCAAAATCCCCCGCCCTTAAAAGCGTGCCGGTTCGAGTCCGGCCACTGGTACCATGCGCAAAACTAATTAGTCATCTAGATTCTACTTTTCATTTCTTAAGCCTGTCCCAAACTCTTACGCTAGACTACAAATCGTTTTGCTTTCTGTGTATTCGAGATTCTTTTGGTATTCACTTAGTAGACAGAATATCGCTTTACTTCTAGCTGCTCACGTACAATCTTCCTTCTCATGTTTGCTTTACCCTGAGTGGCCTACTAGGCTTAGCTGTAGGGAAGTGCGACAAGGTACAGGCAATGGAAGAACAGTCTGGGGGTGAGCGTTTTTTTTGCGGTACATGCTCTGATAATCGGGAATTAGGATTTGGTTTTACTATGGCCTTTCAGCCTATTATCGATTGTCACACCCAAAGTATTTTTGGTTATGAAGCCCTAGTACGTGGGTTAAATAATGAACCAGCTTACTCGGTTATCGCCAAAGTGAATAATGATAATCGGTACGTTTTCGACCAAGAGTGTAGGATTAAAGCCATTTCTCTTGCGGCAAAGCTGGGTATAAATTCCATGCTGAGTATTAACTTTTTACCTAATGCTATTTACCAGCCAGAGCGCTGTATTCGGACTACCTTAAAAGCGGCAAAACAGTTCGACTTTCCAACCAAAAACATCATGTTCGAGTTCACTGAAGTCGAGAAGATCGAAGATAGTTCACATGTTGAGCGTATCGTCAAATATTACCAGTCTCTTGGCTTCCAAACGGCCATTGACGACTTTGGTTCAGGCTATTCAGGCCTCAACTTGCTCGCAGACTTCCATACGAACATTGTAAAACTGGACATGGGTTTAATCCGGAATATTCACATGAGCCGATCTCGCCAGTCTATTGTATCCCACTGCATTGGCATGTTCAGGGAACTCAATATTACGCCATTAGCAGAGGGGGTCGAAACCATAGACGAATACATGTGGCTCAGAGATATTGGCGGCGTAACCCTAATGCAAGGTTACCTATTCGCCAAACCAGGGTTTGAAAGCTTGCCATCAGTTAATTTTCTATCTCTTCAGCCGACCTAACCCAATGCAGCGAATTCGTTTAGCAAACTATTCGACCATTCGATGCTATCAATGTAGGCGTAACTCACCTCCGAGATAGATAACGGCAATGTCGTTTCGTTAAGCGCTTCCCAATTTCCGACCTCAACAAATTTAAGTAGAGAAAGCAGCTCCCCAGCGTCCCCTTTATGCTCAAGTATTGCGGCAGCCATCCATTGATCTATGGGTAAAGATTGAATCACTTCCTGAAGCGGCCTATCGAAAAAAGCATCTATTTGCGAGAGCAACCCTACGAAAAAGAATAAACCAGCATTGGCATTCGGTATCCCTGTCGCTAAAGTTTCCATCATCTTTGCCCTAATCAACGTATTACTAAGCAAGGCGCTGGGTTTATCATCCATACCCGTTAAAACAACCAACGTAACCCACCGCTTTAAGCTGTCTAACCCTAATGTCACTATAGCTCTATTCAAGGTGTCGATTTTTTGCTTATGCGCATATCGCGCACTGTTAATCAGCTTCAACAACTTAACCATCAGGATCGGGTCTTTCTTTAGGGCATGCTCTATTTCGTCAACTTCAATGTCTGGGTCACTCAGCTTTGCCAATAAATCGAGTGTCGCTAGACGGTTAGTTTGTACAACATTGCCTTCCACCAGCTCGGGTTTACAGAAGTAATAACCCTGAAAGAGATCAAAGCCCAATTGCTGGCAGAAACTAAACATAGCGTGATCTTCTACTTTTTCAGCTAGCAGCTTAACGGGATACTTTCTAAGCTCCTCTACCAATGTAGCCAAGTCTTCTTTTTTTGGATGCGCTAAAACATCAACTTTTATAATTGAAACATAAGGAATTAGACTTGATAGGCCTAGATCACAATTGTAGTCATCCAAGGCTATTTGATAACCCTGCCCATGCAATCGCTTAACGGTTGTTAGCAGCTCAGAGGTAGCCGTAACGCTTTCTAATACCTCTATAACCACATTCTCAGGGCCAAAAGGGGGCGTTTCTAACAACCAAGTATCCGTAAAATTGATAAAGGCGCAGGTATCATTAACCGCCACCGCTAGCGTACTTTCTGCGAAGGTGTTCATGATAACTTGGGCGGTTGCCATGTCGCCATCAATGGTGTCTAGGCTTTCGATTGGACGAAAAAGGAGTTCATAGCCTATGACTTTGTTCTTCTGATCAAAAATAGGTTGCCGAGCAAACAATGGGGCAATCGAGTTGGTTTTATTATTTTCACTCATAAACCTGCCTTCACGCTCAAATAAGATAAACGGGTACAACTTATGGCTTAAGCCATCAACCGAAAATATTCATATTCAAGTTAGTCTAGTAGGTTTTTGATAATACGAAAGTCATAAGAGCATAATAATAGCCACGACTCTTGGTAGAAAATGCAATCAGAGTTCATGCAGCCATTGCATATTTACCGCTGTGGCATACGAAGGATTCGATCAATACCATTTAGGTCAACACCATAAACTCTGTGCACTTGCAGTAACTCGTGCTCAGTCGGCTGATATGGATTGCTGAAAAGGTCTTCTAAAAATAAAGGACCTTTTTCTTCAAACACTTTGGACGTCACAGGCATGCCAGCCAATGCTGGGAATACACTAATTACGTGACCGTTTTTATCTACAGCTTTATAGACGGGGCAGCCTGCACGATAGGCCGCATCTTTGGTAAGTACTTTGATCATATCCGTATGCCTTTTCCTTATTTTAGCTAGTGGAAAATCCACCTACATCATCGCAATCAAGGCATAGTATGACGTTAAGACAGTCAATATTCAAATAGAAGTAACCTATAAGCCCCTATTGAAAAGAAAGACGATTACTTGTGGTGCCAACTAGCATTAACCGGCGGCATAAGGCATATTATTTAGTAAATATGCACCCAAAAAATTTGAGATTAATATGCCCGTGACGTCACAACAGCCTTCAGGTTTTTTTGAGATTGCCCGTGAACCTTCCAGCATCACATTTGAGGCGTTTTCTGAAAGCTACCTGATCCCTGAGAAGCCCGTCGTTATTGAAGGTGTGGGGAATGATTGGCTGGCACGTCAACGCTGGACCGAAAGTTACTTGCGTGAGCGTTTAGCACAAGAATCTTCAGCATCGGCAGCGTCGTTATGGTACTGGATGGACAGGGACACCTTGAATGAAGATTATTCCACGCCTGAGTTTGTCAGCCAATGCTTAGATGCATCTTCAACCTTTCCTCGCAATCAACATAATCGAATCTGGGTTAATAAAAAGGAAGATATGTCCAGTTGGCATTATGATGGCGGGATTGTGAATGTTTTTAATGTACAAGTTAAAGGCCGTAAAGAGTGGTTCTTAGTGTCCCCCGATACCCCCCTAGATTGCTACCCCTTTACGAACTTTTGCATCATTGATGGAAAATCTGATGACGAGCGCTTCGCAGATAAAATCCATACCCGCTTTTTCTTGAACGAGGGTGATATGGTGTATATCCCTCCCGTTTGGTTTCATAAAGTTATTTCGTGCGAAGAAGAGAATATCAACCTCAACTGGTTGTTTACCAAAAAAGCAACGACGGCCACGTCGGCTACGTTAAAGCGTGAGGTTGAGCGTTACATGATTAACGATTATCTCACTAAACATCGTTTTAGATGGGTAAGACAGTTTGCTCAACAATTTAACCGCCACGCTCCAGGTTACATGAGAATTATCTGGCGTTATGACAAACCGATTGAGACACCTTATCAAATATCTACGTGGGGACTGTTAGCACGGTTTGCAAAAGAGTTAGGCAGGCTGGGAAAAACAATCCTTCACGCTAATAAGATCAAACCCTATACCAAAACACTTTCTACGCCAAAACGCCTGAAAAAAAACACATGAACAAAAAGGGAGCCCGAAGGCTCCCAAAGGGTGTTATAGACTATCCAATAACTCTTCTTGAGCTTTCTGACGCAAGAGAAAACGCTGTAGCTTTCCACTCGGCGTCTTTGGCAACTCTTCGACATATTCGATTTCACGTGGGAAAGAGTGAGTCGACAGGCGCTTTCTGACAAACTGCTGCAACTCCTCCGTTAAGGCATCATCCCCTTCGATATCGGAAGCTGTTACAACGTAAGCTTTAACAATACTGCCACGCTTTTCGTCAGGCTTGCCGACAACTGCACTTTCGATAACAGCAGGATGCTCCAGTAAGGTGCTCTCGACATCGGCAGGGCCTATGCGATAGCCTGCTGATGCGATAATGTCGTCGTCACGCCCCGTATAGGAGTGAGAGCCGTCGCCATTACTGATAACAATATCACCGGTCAGGTAATATTTTCCCTTAAATGGGTCTTTCTCATCCCATGTATAGCCTTGGAAGAAGAACTGTGGGGATTGCTCAACATCAACCGCTAGCTCTCCCGTCTCTCCCGGCCCAACCTCATTGAGTTCTGCATCTAATGCTACTAATCGATAGCCTGGCAATGGGTAGCCCATGCAAGCAACGCGTTCTTCATGATCCAAGGCGTGGAAGTTAGCGGCTGTCATGCCCGTTTCTGTCTGGCCATATTGATCTTTAACTGGACAATTAAAGACCTTATCCATCCATGTTACGACCTCTGGATTGAGCGGCTCACCCGCACTGCTGGCAGCACGTAGGTTGATATCATATTTGCCACATAACTCGGTGTTTGCCATTAACAGACGATAGGCCGTTGGGGCGGCAGCAAGGTTGGTAATTTTGTAGTTTTGCAAAAATTCCAACGTATTATCTGCAGTAAAACCATGCTCATTAAAATGCGTGGTACAACCCAACAACAAAGGCCCAACAACGGCATAATAAAGCCCGTAAGCCCAACCGGGGTCGGCTACATTCCAGTAGTGATCCTCTGGTCGAACCTCAATGGCATAGGTCATGTAATTCCAGAAGGATATTAATGCTTTAACAGGAACGGCCACACCCTTAGATTTACCCGTTGTGCCGGAGGTAAACATCTGCAAGAAAGGCTCTTCTTTGGTCAGAAGCACCGGCTCAAACACATCAGACTGTGCATCCTGTGCCGCACTAAAGAGCGCGTCTGCTTCGCCCGCTAACGGGTCGATCGCTTCTGCCACCAGCAACGTATTGGGTAAGCCTTTAACATCCGCCAGTTTAGGCCACTGCTCTGGATTGGTGACGATCAATTTCGTACCCGCTTGCCCCAGACGATATTCGATAGCACCTGAACCAAACGCTGTAAAAAGCGGCTGGTAAACCGCACCAGCACGCAATGTACCCAGCACCGTAATCATTAGCTCAGGCGTTCTTGGCAATAAACAGGCTACGCGATCTCCCTTACCAATTCCTAACGACGTCAGGTAATTGGCAAACTGTGCCGAGCGCGTTTGCAGTTCTTTAAACGTCATCTCACCGCGGGTGCCATCTATACGCTCATAGCGCAGTGCTACTTTATCGGTATCAGCAAAACGATCACAAATTTCTGTACAGACGTTCAGCCCCGTCTCAAGACTGCCGCAGAACTGATCCTCAATCATTGAGGGTGAAAACTGTTGAATCAGTTCCTCATATTTCATTTTTTGCATCTCTACACCCCATCTCTGAGTTTTTATCTTTATTAGTTGCCTTACTTGGCAAGGAGGCTTGGACTAGCAAGGGAGCCGGTCTTATTTAGGCTCCATTCGGATAGCACCATCCAAACGAATAACCTCTCCGTTCAGGTAGCCATTGTTAATAATATGAATCGCCAGAGACGCATACTCTTCTGGCTCACCAAAACGTTTCGGGCTTTGCACCATCTGGATCAGCGGGTCACGTACTTCATCAGCCATCGCTTTCATCATTGGTGTATCAAAAATGCCCGGTGCAATCGTCATGATGCGAATGCCCAGCGGCGCTAAATCACGCGCTAATGGTAACGTCATCCCCACCACACCTGCTTTACTAGCGCTGTAAGCAGCCTGACCTACCTGCCCATCAAACGCAGCCACAGATGCCGTGTTGATAATGACACCACGCTCGCCATCTGCATTCGGTTCGTTTTTCGCCATCTGCTCAGCCGCAAGGCGCAACACGTTAAAGGTACCAATCAAGTTGATGTTGATCACTTGAGCGAAGCGGTCAAGCGGTAGCGCGCCATTTCGACCAACCACTTTCCCGCCAGGCGCAACCCCTGCACAGTTAATGCAGACGTCAATAGCGCCAAATGTTTCTACCGCTTTAACAATACCCGCTTCAGCAGACGCAGGATCGGTAACATCAACTTTCACAAAGAGCCCATTACCCTCAAGAGAGTTCTCAAGTGCTTGACCGGCTTCTTCATTCAGGTCAAACGCAACAATTTTCGCACCCTGTTTTGCCAGTTCCTGACACGTAACCAATCCCAGCCCGGACGCACCGCCCGTAACCACGACGACTTTATTATTCAGATCCATATCTTTTCTCTTTTATCGTTGTAGCAAAGAAGTTAATCATGCTTTTATCAAGACAACTTAAACAATCTCACGTAGTAACTCGCGTGCAATAATAACGCGCTGGATTTCGCTGGTACCCTCGTAAATGGAGGTGATACGCACATCCCGGGCATAGCGCTCCAGTGGGTACTCCTTGATATAACCGGCCCCGCCAAGTAACTGCAATGCGGTATAACAGGCCTTATTGGCTTTCTCAGAAGCAAATAGCTTCGCCATAGAGGCTTCTTTTGAGAAAGGTAGGCCTTTTGCCTTTTTATCAGCTGCATTCATCAGCAGTAAACGCGCAGCTTCCAAATCAGTGAAGGCATCGGCCATCATCCACTGAAGCCCTTGGAAGTTGGATAGTGGCTGGCCAAACTGCTCTCGCTCCGTAATATAAGTACGCGCATAGTCCATCGCCGCTAGGCCTACACCCAAAGCCAATGAACCAATACCGATACGCCCGCCCGCCAATTCACCCACAGCAATTTTAAAGCCCTGATTTAGCTCACCCATCAGTGCGTTTTTGGGTACGCGGCAGTTATCGAACAAGACTTCATTGGTAGATGAAGCATGCTGCCCCATTTTATGCTCGGCTTTGGATATCGATAGGCCTGGCGCATCCTTCTCTACCAAGAAACAGGAGATCCCTTTACCTTTGGGTAGACTGCTATCGGTCACAGCCCAAACAACAAATACACCCGCAAACTCGGCGCTAGTGATGTATTGTTTTGCCCCATTGAGCACCCATTCATCACCCTCAAGCACTGCCGTAGTTTTCATGTTTGACGGATCAGACCCTGCGGTGGATTCTGTTAAGCAAAAACCACCAGCGGCATACTCGCCACTACAGAGTTTAGGTAAGTAATAACTTTTTTGCTCCTCTGAGGCGATAGCCTGTATCACTTCAGCCACCATATTAGTCACTGACATAGTGACGGCTGTTGAAGCGCAGGCGCGTGCTATTTCGGTCACAGCCAAGCTGAATACAATCGTACCTGCATTCGCACCACCGTAGGTTTCGTCAATATTGAGCCCCATAAACCCCAGCTCAGCAAGCTGCTTAAGATTCGTAAGGAACAGTGCCCGATCACCCTCTTTATCCAGTTTATCCGCCACCGGCGCAAGCTCGCTCTGGGCGAACTTTTTTGCCATATCCTGAATCATGGCTTGGTCTTCTGTCAGCGTAAAATTCATGGCTACTCTCTTCTTGTTTTAACGGTTTGCGCACATAAATAACCAATATAGAGAAAACATCTAAGACATAAAATGACATTAAATGACTAAAGAAGTCACATTATGTTACAGTTAAGCACCTTAATTTAGGGTTTACCCTGATTTTCGAGCATAACATGGCAACCGTAGATATTCATTACATAAAAGCAGCACTCAATTGCAACTTTCGTAACGGTATTGATATTGAAAGCCTCTTAACTGACGTCAATATCAACCATGATCTACTCTCAACACCCGGTGCCAGAGTCTCTGGTGAGCAAATGACCCGTCTCGTTAAGCTGACATGGGCCTCGCTGCAAGATGAATTTATGGGATGTACGCCATACCCCTGCAAGCAGGGCGTTTTCGCTTTGATGACTCGCCATGCGCTGCACTATGAATCGCTGCAAGCGATCCTTGAGCAAGGTATTCACTTCTATAACCTGTTCACAAACGATATCCAAATGCGCCTTGTTCAGCGAGGGCATAACGTTGAGCTCATTGCCCATTTCACTCACCCAGAAGCAGACCCCGACCATTTCTATCAGGAGTTTTGGCTGGTTATCTGGCACCGTTTTGCAAGCTGGGTAATTGGTAAAAAGATTCCTCTCATTCAGGTAAGCTTTCCATACCCTAAACCCGCCCACCATATGGAATTAAAATACCTATTCCCCTGTCGGCATCTATTTAATCGCTCAGAACTAAAGTTTAGTTTTGATGCTCGCTATCTCAATCATCAGCCCGTCAGAACCCAACGAGAGCTATCCCACTTTCTTAAACACTCCCCGGCAGACCTCATCACAATCCCTGGGGATGAAAAAAGCGTTAAAACCAGCATCCGCTCATTGCTTCTTTCCAACCAAAAAGAGGCACTGATCTGCCCTCCTTTTGAAGAGATCGCACAACGATTTGGCATGAGTACGCAAACCTTACGACGTAAACTAAAAAGCGAAGGAAGCGCCTACCCTCAGATTAAAGATGAGATTCGACGAGACCTCGCCATAGAAAAGCTCTACTCGCAAAAGCTATCCATTACAGAGATCAGTAACCTGTTAGGCTACAGTGAACCCCGCTCATTCACCCGCGCTTTTAAACAGTGGACAGGCCTGACCCCCAAAGCTTACTTAAACAGTAAACGATAGGTCTGTTTGATATAAATCACCGTTGTAACCGCTAACGTTGTACTTATGCTCCCATAACTGATCGTCGTCAATTATTGCAAGCTCATTAAGCCTATGATGAAAGTGAGTTAGGTTATCATCTGCGAAAGGCGGGTGAAGGGGAGTGAGATGGCGTTATCAATCAACTCCAATATCAAACGTAAGCTAGGCTGGATGGTGGCTACCACATTCGGTGGGCTTCTTCTGTTATTAATCTTCTTCCATCACACCTTTAGTGACAACTTGCATCGAGAAAAACGCCACCAATCAAAGTCTCTAGCGACTGCGAGTATTGGTGTAATTAACAGTTTTTATTCACAATTTTTAGCAGGTGCACTCACCGAGGTCGACGCAAAACATCTCGCCCAGACCGCACTCGCGCAGGCAACCTATGATCAATGCGGCTACTTTTGGATTCATGACCTGCAAGGTAACTTGGTAATGCACCCGATGGCTCCTGAACACGCTGGCCAACCGATAGAGCAGTGGCTAAATAAGGAAGGAGTGACGCTTTTTAAACGTTTTGATGACACCGCTCAACAAGGTGGTGGCTGGGTTGAATATCAGTGGCCTAAACCCGGTGAAATCACCAAGTCCCCCAAACTCTCGTATGTTGCCCTATTTGAACCTTGGCAATGGGTGGTCGGAACAGGTATCTATCTTGAAGACAGCCACAAAGAGATTGAGCGCTCGTTTATACGCTCGCTCGAAGTACTGGCAATCGTTTTCGGTAGTATTGTTATCGTGTCATGGATACTCGCTAGGCGATTTACCTTACAGCTGGAAGAGCTGGCAATCCGTGATCCTTTAACGACGCTCTATACCCGCCGTTATCTTAATGAAACTCAAGATCTCTTTGTCCGCCACGATATACGGGATAAAGCATCGCACCTTTATGTAATCTTTCTTGATATCGACTACTTCAAGAATATTAACGACAGATATGGCCACTTAACTGGCGACGCCATCCTCAGTAACATCGGTCACTGGATTCGACAACAAACTCGCGCCGATGATCTGTGCGTACGTTATGGAGGTGAAGAGTTTTTAGTGATGACACTGGCTACAAGTCATGCCGACATCATTAACCTCACCGAAAGAATCAGACACCCGACGTACTCCAATACCCACCCTGTACTTCCTAAAGTCACCCTCAGCGCAGGTGTCGCCATGCGACAACCAGAGGAGGACTTTCACTCCGTACTTTCACGCGCTGATCAGCTACTGTATAAAGCTAAACGACAGGGCAGGAACTGTGTGGTGATGGATTCCATCTGAAAGAACATGCACTTGACGAGAGTCAGCACGCGCACACTAAGGCGATTAAGTCTGCATCATAAAGCGTCGACCATTGCGACCTTTCTTTGGAATCCATCGCAACTGGGTATCAGATAAACCTTTCTTTTCCTGAAGTACGCACGCTCTTCTCCAAGCAGTACGCAGTCAGATTTAAGAACTTTGATTGGTCTGACTGTGAGAATAAGGTCGCAATTAACACCAAAATATACATAATCGCCAATAACCTTTGTATCAATAAAGTCTGTACTGACCCACTCGTTATCAACATTGTAAATAAAGCTAGACTCAATTATGTGTCTATCCGGTATACCTTTGAATTCTGACCTACTACATCTATACACCACCGACAGCTCATGCCAGAACAACATTCTCGAAAAAAACCAACCATATGTATTGATAGCTATAAACACTAAAAACAACGCACATATGAGAAGAGCGAGCATCTCAATCAAAATTCTTTACCTCTGTGTAATGTAAGAGACTGAGACCCTGTTATTAAAAAACCACTACGTTGACTCGACACTCCAAACTCAACAAATGGAGCTTTAACTGTGCCATTTTTTTAAGATGCTCCTTTCCAACCAAAAAGAGGTATTGATATGCCCTTATTTTGAAGAGATCGCAAAGCGATATGGCATAAGTACGCAAACCTCACGACGTATTAACCTTTTAATAGGCTGTACAATTCTGCTTACCCAGAACTTGAAAACTGGTACTAATCCATAAGATTCAGCATAAAACGCTATTGAAACATATGCCTTCGAACTAGAGCATTTTTGTGATCTCAAACTGATAAACACATACATAGAGGATTGCAGCCATAATTGTAGCTATTAGAAAAAAATAAAGACATTTTTCAATTTTGTTGCGAACATTTTCTACATGATTAGATGGAAAGAGTATTAAAAACGGAACCAAAGAAGTTATCACTTTTTTCCTACGGTCCATATGCTTTTCGTTAACTAGCCATATTATGGTAATTGCAGCTAAAGCAAGAGCTGAAAGAGTCATGCAAAAAAACATACAAATTATTAAGAACTTATCAATCATAATTATCTACTATCGCAATCCCAGCTCTCTACCTAAACTTGTTGAGAACACGCTTGAGTCTACAGATGCACTATATCCTTTTCCGCTATTGAGGCTACCACCAACAAGCCCATAAGATACATTAACTTCTATAGTAATATCAAAATCAGCCCCTTCGGGATGTCAGTGATGGTATCAATACTACCCAGACTATCTGTATGTAACGGGTTTGCGGTACTTTAACATTCCCCTGCTGGTTAGTATGGCGGTAGGTGTCCGAGCGCCCCACCTGATCAGTGTACTGGTGAAAACTGATCAGGCGGGCCGGTATCAACTGGTACGGAGTGCTGTGTAAACTGTAATAGTTTACATAAAACAGGTTCTTATTTTTTCTTTTGAAGATTGAGCATTAGAAACCAATAAAAACAAATAGCGGCAACTATTATTGTGCCTCCATCATTCTTAATAACATCAGTCATTACTAAAGTAATTGGGACTAAAGCTCCCATATCTCTAAGTATTTCTTTCACTAGAAAAGAGTCTGGCCAGAGCATTAAAAAACGCATTAGTAATGCATATACAACGATTACAGCTGAAGCCATTACTTTATCCTTTGATCATTGAAATTCAGAATACCCGTATTTGTAATTGTATCTAGTATTATACCTGTTACGGTAGCGGTAGCACCCTCAACTCGCAAATGGAAGTTTGAAGTTTGCTTGAAAGCCGGTTCATTTAATTGGAAATCCTCAGTAACATCGGTCACTGGATTCGACAACAAACTCGCGCCGATGATCTGTGCGTACGTTATGGAGGTGAAGAGTTTTTAGTGATGACACTGGCTACAAGTCATGCCGACATCATTAACCTCACCGAAAGAATCAGACACCCGACGTACTCCAATACCCACCCTGCACTTCCTAAAGTCACCCTCAGCGCAGGTGTCGCCATGCGACAACCAGAGGAGGACTTCCACTCCGTACTTTCACGTGCTGATCAGCTACTGTATAAGGCCAAGCGGCAGGGTAGGAACTGTGTGGTGATGGATTCACCTTATCTAGAGCATGCACTTGACGAGAGCCAGCACGAGCACACTAAGGAGATTAAGTCTGCATCATAAAGCGTCGACCATTGCGACCTTTCTTTGGAATCCATCGCAACTAGGTATCAGATAAACCTTTCTTTTCCTGAAGTACGCACGCTCTTCTCCAAGCAGTACGCAGTCAGATTTAAGAACTTTAATTGGTCTGACTGTGAGAGTAAGGCCGCAGTTAACACCAAAATATACATAATCGCCAATAACCTTTGTATCAATAAAGTCTGTGCTGATCCACTCGTTATCGACATTGTAAATAAAGCTGGACTCTATTATGTATCTATCCGGTATACCTTTGAATTCTGACCTACTACATCTATACACCACCGACAGCTCATGCCAGAACAACATTCTCGAAAAAAACCAACCATATGTATTGATAGCTATAAACACTAAAAATAACGCAAACATGAGAAGAGCGAGCATTTCAATCAAAATACTTTACCTCTTTGTAATGTGAGAGACTGAGACCCTGCTATTGAAATATGTATTACTAAAGCACACATTATCATCAAGGCTTAAACTATTAACGCATTCCTACCTACTAAGATACATTTAGCCTATTTTATAAATCTCATATTAAATCCCTATCGATTTACTCTCTATTAAAACAGATTTAATATCATATCTTAAGGCATATAATTCCACGTCAAGAACATAACCTAGTATAAATTAGTCAACACTTATAAGAATAAACTCTACGCCCCAGCAAAGTATAGGCTCTTGAATATACTTCCTGCATAACATGGCTAGTAAGTAACATTATTACAGGAACGACAAGTAAAGAGATTATATTTTTCCTAGAAACCCATCAGCCAGCCGGGTGAGTCTTGCGTCAGCTGCACCTAACCCATTTCGTCGAAAGTAGCTGTTCACTGAGTTCTTATTGGAGCTTACCCAAAGGGGGCAGCTTCGAAATTTGCACCAACAACCTTTCTCAATACCGCGTTGAGTGCGTCTAACTTTTCCAACCATGCTGATTTTGACGATATGCCTACATATAGCTTGACCACGTTTCCGGGCTTGAAAGATGATTTTTCAATATATTGATTTTGGCCATTGGCTTTGAGTTCGTAGTCAACTTGACAGTCGGTACCTATAAACGTATCGATACGCTCTTTGATGAGTAACTCAGGTAAAATTGACTCCTGAGCAACAGGCATTTTTGTGATTTTCGTGTCATTATCAAATGCCTCATAATAGGCTGATCCGCTCACCATACCAACTTTCATTCCATAAAGGTCACTATGATCCTTGACAGTATGTCCATAACTTTTTCTGACATAGAGCTGTGTTGAACAGGTATAATAATGTGGTGTTGTATAAGTAATATACGTTGCGCGCTCTTCGCGATATGCGAGCCCACTCATGGCATCGATTAGCCCATCTTGCATCAACTTTAAACATCGTTTCCAAGGACATTGGAAGTACTCCACTTTTACATCTAAAGCTTGCCCAATACGTTTCCAAAGTTCATGATCAATTCCACTGATTGTATCACCGTTAATAAATCGAAAAGGCGCCCACGCATCAACCCCAACAACTATCTTGTCTGCATAGCTATTAAGAGAAGTGGTTAAAAGTAGGCCACACATGAAGAGTTTTAGCCGCATCAGGACATCCTCATCGTTTAAAAACAGAAGGTTGGTAAAATTTAACTATAGATGCTGCCACCTAAAAGGACAAAAAAGCAAAGAGCAGAGGCTAGGAAGTACCCCGCCATTACTCATTCAAAAGCCGTACTGGTTAGCGTATAGTGCTCGCCTATTGTGATCTATCTTTAAAATGGGCCTTAGAGAGGGTTAAGGAAAACCATGGGTATCTTTCGTATGTTGTTGGCAATCGCGGTGCTAATAAGCCACCTTCCTGAGCTAACTCAATCTTCTATTGTTTCGAGAGAAAGCCTTCAGGTATTTATCTGGTCAGGACACGCAGTTTTTGCTTTTTTCATCATCTCTGGCTTTTATATCTCTATGGTGATTAATGAAAAGTACTGTCACCTTGACTCAGGTACTAAGAAGTTTTATATCAATCGTGCACTGCGTCTTTATCCAGCCCACTGGGTTGTTTTGTTTCTCTATGCCTTAGCCTTCTATCTGACCAATACGCCGTCGTTTCTTTTAGGCGAATCCTACGGAAAAGACTGGTTACTACCCGTGGCTTTTCTAACCAATTTCTCTTTTTTTGGCGTTGAATTACTACCCTTCACGGACCAAAGTAACTGGGCATTTATTATTGGCCCGGTATGGTCTTTAAGCTTGGAGGCGTATTTCTACTTATTGGCGCCTCTTCTTGTTACTCGCTCTTTGAAGCTCCTTATTTTACTGACAGGCGGGTTGCTGTTAATCAGGATGGGGATGTATTGGTTGGATGTCCCTTTACTACCTTGGCGTTATTTTTTCTTCCCATCCGTTATGGTGTTCTTTTTGATAGGCACACTGTCATATCGCTTCTACGCCTTAATAAAGCATAAGCACCTTTCCCCTTGGTTAGGCGTAATAGCCGGCGCCGTATTATTTATGTTTACTATCAGTGAATCGTTTTGGTTAAAGGCCGGGGCAGGTTTAGATGTTTGGCAATCATGGGGATTTTATACAGCCGTTGCCGTCTGTACGCCTTTTCTCTTTCATTTAACGAAGCATCATCGCCTTGATAATTTTATCGGGCAGCTGACTTATCCCCTCTATATCGGGCATATGTTAGTGATTATGGTTTTTCACCATATTGATACTGGATCGGTGGATAAAGGCCTGTTGGCACTCATTGGCTCTATATTGTTATCTGTGGCTTTATATTATTGGGTGGATAAGCCCGTTGACCGCCTTCGCATTAGGGTGACGAAGACGACGTCTGGCTCGGCGCTTCCTCAAATACTACCTTGCGCCTTGCTAAGTAAATTCTTTGCGAAGGTCCAAGGTCGAACGCATCCCTAAGCTATCGAAGTGCTCATCTAGAAAGCGTTTTGCGGAGGCTCGACCTATATCCCGAAGGTGTGTCAGAAATGACCACTCTGCATTCAACTTACTAGAGGCGGATAGGGGGTTGAGTTGTTGTGTTTCTTCAATACGGTGTACTAAGACATCTGCATACTTTGTGCGATCTAACTTATTGTCATCTAGCAAGCGGTGTACAAAATCAATGCCTCTCAACTCCCGTAACAGCGACGAGTTAAAGGAGATTTCATTCACTCGATTGAGTATTTCCCGTGACGTTTTCGGTGTTTCCTGTCGCTCTATCGGGTTGATTTGTACGATCACTACATCTTTCGAGCGCGTACCGTAAAATAGTGGGTACAGCGGTGGATTACCTACGTACCCCCCATCCCAGTAGGGTACGCCATCAATCTCCACAGCTTGGTAAAGAAAAGGTAAGCATGCGGATGCTAAAACCATATCTGAGGTTAACTCAGGACGCTCAAATACTTTAATTTTACCGGTATGTACATTCGTGGCCGCAATAAACAGTTTTAGCGCACTACAGGCTCGCACTTTATCAAAGTCGATCGATGACTCTACCAAGTCACGCAACGGGTTGATATTGAGCGGATTAACATCATAGGGCGAGGCTACTCGGCTAAGCAGATCATACATCACATAAGCCGGTGAGCTATCCAAACTCCAGCGACCAGTCAGGACATCTAAAGGGCTACGCTGAATAGGGCTTAAACTTCCCATTCTCGAAACTTGCAGCCAAAAGTCTTCAAGGGCTGCTCGCGCGCCGGCTGCTCCCCCTTCCATATACCCTTGAGCGAGTACAGCAGCATTCATTGCCCCTGCACTCGTGCCAGATATACCTTCTAGACTGATGCGCCCGTCTTCCATGAAAAAATCCAATACACCCCACGTAAACGCACCGTGAGACCCACCTCCTTGCAGGGCAAGGTTAATCGATTTTTTGCGCATCCTGTTACCCCTGAGTTATTGTGCGACCCAACCACCTTCGACAGGCAAAGTAGAGCCCGTAATCGAAGCCGCACCATCACTACATAAAAATACAGCCACTGCAGCGACTTGCTCTATGGTTACGAATTGCTTTGTCGGTTGAGCCTTAAGCATGACATCCTGCTTAACCTCTTCCTCAGAGATTCCTCGTGCTTTTGCGGTATCCGCTACTTGCTTTTCTACCAGCGGCGTCCATACATAACCTGGGGCAATTGCATTGACTGTAATACCAAACTCCGCCATCTCTAGCGCAACCGTCTTCGTCAAACCTGCGATCCCATGCTTGGCAGCCACATAGGCAGACTTGTAAGGGGATGCAACCAGTGCGTGCGCAGAAGCTGTATTAATGATCCGTCCCCAACCCTTAGCCTTCATACCCGGAATAACTGCTTTGGTTGTATGAAATGCCGACGTAAGGTTGATACCGATAATCGCATCCCACTTCTCTCTAGGTAGCTCTTCAACCGGTGATACGAACTGAATACCCGCGTTGTTAATGAGAATATCAATGCTGCCAAAACCTTCCTGAGCGTCCGTGATCATAGCTTCAATTTCATCAGGCTTAAGCATATTAGCGCCAGAGAATAAGACTTTTACACCGAACTCTGCTGCTAATGCGGCGCGTATTGCTTCGTTTTCAGCAGGATCACCTAAACCATTGATCATCAAGTTAGCGCCTTGTGCCGCTAGCGCCTTCGCCATACCCAAACCAATACCTGATGTAGAACCAGTAATGACTGCATTTTTTCCTTTCAACATCGATCTCACCCTTTCATCTATGTTTAGTGCTGGGGTATTTAGTTAGCCAAATTAGCCCAGTTTTTCTTAGTATAAGCAAAACAGTATCACAAATATTGCAGTGCACAAAATCATCTAAGGGCTGATTATGGATTAAGCAGAAGTAATGTACCCAACCCTAAGAATGTTACAAAACCAACCACATCGGTCACCGTTGTCAGGATAACAGAGCCGGATAAGGCTGGGTCTATTTTAAATTTATCAAGTATTACGGGTATCAATACGCCGCTGACCGCCGCCGCCAGTATATTCAGTGCAATTGCCACTGCGATAACCACGCCGATCATCACATCAGAGAACCAAACGTAGGCGATGCCACCAATCACTGCGGACCAGAACACACCATTCAAACCGCCCACCCACAACTCTTTAATCATCAGCGGGCCCAAATTCCCACGCGAGATCTGCCCAAGAGCGATCCCTCGAATAATCAGTGTGAGTGTTTGGCTACCGGCAATCCCCCCCATCGAGGCAACAATGGGCATGAGAACCGCGAGCGCAACCACTTGTTGCAGTGTCGCTTCAAAGAGCCCTATCGCCCATGAGGCCAAAAACGCGGTTAGTAGATTGATACCCAACCACGTTGCTCGGCGCAGCGAACTCTTTATAATCGGAGAAAAGAGATCTTCATCTTCTGATAGGCCCGCCTGAGCGAGCATATCTGCTTCATGTTTCTCTCTAAGAATTTGTACGCTGTCTTTAAACGTCATGCGGCCTATCAACATCCCTTTGGCATCAATAATAGGCAATAACACATAACCAGACTGTTCTTGAACCTCGACACTATCAAATAACAATGTATCCCCGGGCAGGGCTTCAGCTTCCTCATCAATCAACTCAGCCAAAGGGATATGCCCAGGTGCCCCGTATAGCTGTTCAAAAGGAACTGTCCCTGCATAACGCCCAACCCGGTCAGTCAAAAACAGCGCATCCGTACATTCTGGCACTTCTCGCCTGAGCAAACGCCATGCATCAAATACTTTGGCGTTTTGGGGAAGTACTAACAGTTCGTGATCGGCATAGCGCCCAATGCAGTTTTCTTCAAACTGGTTACTGCTCTCAAAGTGCAGGCGCTGTTTTTGATCCATCTGGTTAAGCGCCAAATCAATCAAACTATCTGGAAGGTTATCAGAGCACTCTATAAGTTCTTCTGGAGATAATTCAGAAAAAAGACCTTCTAACTCGCTTTCCGACTGGTTGTTCAGAATAGATAAGCGCGCATCATTTTTAAGTTCGACCAGTACCAATGGCTTTTGAGCATCCGAGATTCTACCCCATTGCTGAAGGCGATCCTCCAGAGGTAGTGCTTCAAGCAATAGCGCCAACTGCCTCTCATCCAAAGCCTCCGTCTGAACAGCAATTACTTTTTGCTCTTCACCTTCATGATCCGGGTCCATATGGGCGATCTGATCAACGAGTTTTCCTAAGTCTTCTGACACCTATTCGCTCCGCATTCCAACAAGATTCTATTGTGCTACCAAGAATACACCTTCATGTGCTCTAGAGCATGTTAACGTCTTCATTATTGAACTTTTATTACAATTATCCCCTACTCTGACTTGTGATAATTCGCTATTCTTGAACGAATATTTCATTAGGTAGTAGGTATGTTTGACTGGATTTTAACCAACAATGGCTTTGTCATAGAGGCGCTAATTATGCTGGTTGTTATTATCTATGTTGGTACGCGTATCTGAGTACAGCCATTTTTTGAGGTAATTTATGCTATTCCCCCACATTAGAAACCGTACCTATGTACTTCTTTGCAGCATACTTTCTGCTGCTAGCTCGACAAGCCATGCTTTTACAGAGACCGACCTGTTTGATGATATCCCTGAAATATCTTCGGCAACACGTATATCCCAGAACTTGGCTGAAGTACCTATTTCAAGCACTGTCATTTCAGAAGAGCTTATTAAAGCATCCGGCGCACTTGATATACCGGATTTGATGCGACTCGTACCTGGCTTTCAGGTATACCACCCAAACGCCAACAAGTTTGCAGTCACCTATCATGGAGGGTCCGGGGAGTTCCCAAGAGATCTCGAAGTACGCATCAATGGCCGTCCAGTCTATATCCCGTTGCTTTCTACTGTAGCGTGGAACACACTTGGTATATCTATCCATGATATTCGCCAAATCGAAGTCATTCGTGGCTCCAACGTCCCCTCTTACGGTTCGAATGCGCTGATGGGCGCTATAAATATTGTGACCAAGTCCCCGATTGCCGCCTCATCTAATCAGGTAGGAACAAGCGTGGGGGCTCAGGGGCGTAGGAACTTTAATGGATCCTTCAACGGCAGCAGCAATAACCTTTTTTATCGCGTAAGTTTAGCCAGAGAAATGAATGAGGGCTTCGACTTCCAAAAAGATGGAGAGCAGCTCAACTTAGGGAATATCCACCTCACATTTACCCCGACACTCTATGATAGCATCGATTTTTCTGCCGGTTTCAATAGAGGTACCATGGGCATTGGTAATGGTAGACATGTAACAGACTTTCAGGATCGTGAACATACTTCTCACTTCCAACATTTACGGTGGAACCATAGCACGTTGAATGGACATGAGCTTAGCATGCAGCTCTACCACAACTATCTGAACCTGAGTACGCCCACCTACCAAGCATCAACACTACTTGGAGACCCAGGATTAACCCAATTCAATCGCGTACTTGGGTATATGAGTTCAGTCATGGGAGGTGCGTATCCTTTTACTTCATCCAGTGTGAGTGACTTTTATGTCAATACCAACGCTGAAGTTGGAAAAAACCATGTGTATGGAGGTGAGTTACAGCACCTTTTTTCCCCATTTGAAGCATTAACACTCGCTTCAGGGCTAGGCTTTCGTTACGAGAAGAGCTTAAGTACTCCGTTGCTTAACTCAGAAAGCTATATCGACGAAGAAACCTATTTTTTATTTAGTAATGCCGAATGGAAGCAAACCAAAAAACTGACATGGAATGCTGGCTTCATGTCCGAGTTCACAACCAAAGTTCGCCCGGCAACCTCTACGCGCTTGGGGGCAAATTATCAGCTAAATGACAGCTTTACACTGCGCGGGGCAATAACTCAAGCTTATCGTACACCCTCGTTATTAGAGAAAAATGCGCAGAGTACTTATATCTTCCCAGAAGGCGTACCCTACGACTACATTGTAACAAAGACTGATCATCTAGACTCAGAAAAGCTCATCGCTGCTGAACTAGGCGCGTTCTGGAAGCTACCCCAATATAACGGTTATATCGACGTTAAGCTGTACCAAGAAAAAATAACTAATGGTATTGGCTCCAGATTCTATGAAGGCCCTTATGATATGGGAGCAATAGCTTCTGCCCTGAGAAGCGGTCAAGATATCAATGACGTTTTAACTCAAGTATATACAGGCTCTTTTATGGGCGATGAGGCTAGAGAAAGCTGGAATGCAGACTATTTCAGGAATCATGGTCTAGAGCTGCAGGCTAGTCTGCACCCTCGCCCTGATACCTTACTGCATTTTGCCTATGGCTATAACGAAATAAACGGCGTGCAAAGACGCGGACAAGTACAGGGGGAAGGTGGGTATCCTGGGAAAGTCGACCTTCTATTTGACGGTCGAGCGCCCCAACATACCGCGACACTTCTGTTAAACCGACAATTTTCACCTTCCGTAGACGCAAGTTTGATTTTTAACTATATGTCAGATGTTGTTTGGAAGGACTCTGTACTTTCCGATGGCCTAAAAACAGTGGACGCTAAACTAACGCATACACTCCCAATTGGATCCAAGAAGCAACTTACCTCCAGTATTTTGGTCAAAAATATCTTTAATGAGCAGTATTCTGAGTTCCAAGAAAAGAATAATTTTGAACGACGTCTATACTTACTCTTATCGATGGACTTTTAGCTGAGATCAGCAAGGATGCTATAGGAGATGAAAAGTAAGGTAATACACCCGATATTTTTCAGGGCATCAATATTTGCCATACTCCTTTTTATATTTAATTCAGGGCTAGCAACAGCAAAACCTACTACCGCTTTGTTGCTTAGCCCCACGTCTCCTATCTACGAAACGGTTGCGAGTAATCTTATTCAGAATATACCTCGCCACAGCGTTTTGTTCGAAAAAAGATCACCTATTAATGCGAGTGAGAGCCTCACCAGACCAGACTTTATTGTCAGCATTGGAAGCGAAGCATTTCACAGCGCTTTACAGCACTATCCGCAAACGCCACTCATCGCAAGCTTTCTCCCTAAACGTGTATTCAACGAGGGCTACCAAAATAGACAAGGCCTAATGACAGCAATTTATGTCGATCAACCCTTTGATAGGCAAATCTCTTTTATTCGAGCGCTCCTTCCACAAGCCGTCACCATCAGTACGGTTTTTGGCGAATCATCAGTCTACGAAAAGCAAGACTTACTCAGCGCCATTGAATCTCAAGGTATGACATTACTATCTGTCGTTTTAAATAACACAGAAAGCCCAGTGAGTGTGCTCCAACAGGTCATACAGGATGGTGATTTATTCTTAGCAATTCCTGACAAGTCGGCATTTAATAGGGCCAGCGCCAAATGGTCTATCTTTATTGCATTGAAATCACAAAAGGCACTCATCGGTTTTTCAGAAAAATACGTTGATGCAGGCGCCTTCGCTGCCCTCTATTCCACACCTGAAGATATCGGAAAACAAACGGGCACCGTAGTGTCCGGTTATCTGCAATCAAAAAGACTTCCTACTCCAGCTTATCCTGAAGAGTTCTCCATCAAAACCAATCTGAGTACCGCTAGGCTAATAGGCATACCTATCCCTTCCCATGAAGTAATAAAACACAAAATGGAAGGAAAGAATCCGTAATATGAAAACTTTATCACTGCCAAAAATTGGGATTAGACACAGGATTCTGTTATTAACCCTTTTACCCTTACTTTTTATTTCATTAATTCTCGGTGGTTATTTTACCTATACTCGTTTTCAAGATGCAGAGTTGAATTTAATCGAGCGAGGGCAACTTCTCGCCCGACTACTCGCATCCTCTTCTGAATTTGGTTTAATAACGAATAATCATGAATTACTGCAAGCAACCAGCAAAGGCCCTCTTCTTGAACAAGATGTTTCAGACATTCTTTTCCTAAATGGGCGCTATGAAGTCATTCAACGTTCTGCTCAATTCCCTATAAACTTAAAAATAGGGGCTCCTAGCGCGTATCAACAAGACCAATACTGGTATTTCACACAACCCGTTGTCACTACAGGCATTCCATTTTTAGATAATCCGGAGTTTCAAGATACAGAGCAAATTATCGATACCGTAGGCTGGGTAGTCATCGTTGTTTCTGAAACTCGTACACTAAAACAACAGGAACAAATTTTACTGACAAGCGGAACTCTTTTAATTATAGGAATTATTATTACGTTCCTTATCGCTCAACGATTCGGCAAACGTATTAGCCACCCTATTTTAGGCCTTACGAGAGTAATGGAAGAAATTCAAAATGGTAACTTAGATGCCAGAATGTCCCACACCTATACCGGTGAGTTCAACCTACTGTCACAAGGACTCAACGACCTTGCGGATACCGTGCAAAAGTCCATTACTGATCAAAAAACACGTGTTGAACTAGCTACACGTCGCTTGCAGTCGACATTACACCACCTAGAGCAACAAAATGCAGCACTCGCAAAAGCTCGCCGCCAAGCCGATGAAGCCAATCAAGCGAAGGATGACTTCCTAGCAAGAATGAGCCACGAGCTACGCACTCCCCTAACGTCAGTAGTTGGTTTTGCACGTTTACTACAAACAACCTCATGCTCCGATGAACAGCTCGAGCACATACGCATTATTAATCAAACAGCTCTGATGTTGCTGTCCATTGTCGATGATATTTTAGATTTCTCTAAACTACAACGGGACGCTATATCTCTGGAAAGGATACAATTTAGCCTAGAAGATATCATATACGATGTTCTAGAGATGCAGGCTCCATCAGCCTTCGATAAGAATTTAGAGCTCATTAGTCATATTCAGTCAGCACCTAATTTAGAAGTACTAGGAGACCCTACTCGTTTAAGACAAGTGATCTCGAACCTCGTCGCCAATGCCATTAAGTTTACGGACAAAGGAACGATAGAAGTTCATCTCGAAAGCAGTACCTTAAACACTCAACAATCGATGTTTACTATCAAAGTCATTGATACAGGTATTGGTATTCCCCAAAAGCATCTTGATCAGCTCTTTCAGGCATTTATGCAAGCCGATACAACGATAACAAGGCGTTTTGGAGGATCCGGTTTAGGATTAGTTATTACCAAAAAGCTAACCGAATTAATGGGGGGAAAACTCTTTATGGTTAGCCAAGAGGAGCAAGGCACAACGGTAACTCTTCAAATTCCTTTACGGACACATATCCACCTTAACAAAAACCAGGAAAAATCTGATTTTTTAACCACACCCATTTTGCTTTTTGAAGAAAATGTGTCACTTCGCCGCTCCATCGTTAACACGCTTGAAAGTCGAGTTCGTACTGTCCACTCGGTGCAATCACTAGAAAAATTCTTACAATTGGCTCCCAAATTTCACATAGCCATTCTTAGCCTACCCAGTAAGGTTGACGCTCTTCCAATATTTTTCTCTGCCGCTGAGCAGGTCATTAAAGAGGCCATCGAGTTAATCTTAATTCATCCGAGCAACATTACTCTTCCCAAACCACTTCAAAACATCACCACTATAAATAAACCATTACGCCCTAGTGGCCTTTATCGTGCACTACACCTCGAGCATAGCCCTGCTCACCTACCAGTCGACGAAAATGATAAATCACTAGAGAACTTACGAATTGTTGTCGCTGAGGATAATAAGTTTAATCAGCTATTAATCCATACAGTCTTGCGAACATTTCATATCGATGTTTTTAGTGCAGAGACTGGTTTAGAAGCCATAGAGCTAGTAGAAAAAAACCAACCCGATTGCGTGATTATGGATGTTCATATGCCGGTTATGGATGGGCTTGAAGCAACTAAGAGAATTAAGTCAATTTACCCAGATTTACCTGTTATTGCTTTAACCGCAAACATCATAGAGCACGAACACTTAGCACTACTAAAAGCTGGTATCTCTTCTGTTTTATTAAAACCAATAAATGAAGCCGAGTTAATGAACACTATAAAATCATTAACAAAGACACTAGAGCCCCCCTCCATCCAGATTCAGACACCAGTAGACACTCAAACGCTACAATTAGATAAATATAATATACCGCAAGCGTGGCTATACAACGAGATGAACCAACTAACGGAGAAACTAACAGATGCTGTGAAATCGTTAAATAGTCGAGCTGTAAGGGAAATAAACCATCAATTGAGCGGACTAGCAGGGCTTTACGAGCTACCAGAAGTGGAGTGCTGCACAATCGAAATACACGATTTGTTATCCACTCCTGAGCAAAACTGGAATGAACTGTGGAAACGAGCATGGCGACTGAGCAGACTAATCAGAGTATTGCACGAAGAAGCCGTATCAGAATGACCGAAAAATGGGAGTGTCGTTAATGAGCTTATTGAGTTTACTTTTTTGCTCTTCTACCTGCGACATACCCTGCGCATTGTATCTAAAGCCTCCCCCGCTAAACTTAATATCTTTTCCCTGATCAGCAGAGACCTCAATTTCATAACAGGCTTGCCGGATAGATTCGAGTTCAGGATCATGAACGATAGGTATACCGATAAATAATGACCATTTCTCACCATCAAGACTCCCATCACAAAGCGCAGAGATGAGATCTAAGATCTCCTCTCTTGTCGGCCTATACACCGGCGGGCGCCCAAACAAGAGCGCTAACGTCAAGAGCAGTAAAAACGCCAAACATATAAGAAAAACAATTAGAAAGTCCATTACGCCCTTGGTAAAGGTTTAACACTCATTAAAGTATTCAGATAATCCCTGCCCCACACGCTTCATCTCCTCACCATGTTTGAGTTCTATCTTCTCAATAGCATCTAAATATTTTCTCCGCGTAGGTCTATCAAGCGCTTTCCACGCACTCAGAATAGGAATGTGTTCTGTTTGATGAAAAATATCTAGTAAAAGTCTATTACGAGGTTTCGCTAGCAAATCGCTGTCATAATACTCCAACAGCGTTTTTATTCTTATTGCACCTTCAACAGCACCAACTTGCCCCTCAGACAAAGCCTTTGATAACACCCTTAAACTTTCTAGCACATAAGCCCTTTTCTCTTCAAGACGACGCTCTTGATCTTTTAAAGCCTTTAGTTTCTTAGCATTATGGTCTTTAAGTGCTCTATATCGTTTTAGAATAAATACAGAGAGCCCTACAATTACAATGAGGCCAATAAAAATGAGTAAAAGCACAATTTTTTCAGACATTCATCCCCCTAGGCTACCTGATCCACAACGCTGCGTAAGTATAAAGGAATCGATAAGGATTAACGATGCCCTAGAAGGGCTATAAAAAAGCAAAAACCCCGGCTACAGCGTAACCGGGGTTCTCTAAAAGGCGCTTGGCAATGACCTACTCTCACATGGGGAGACCCCACACTACCATCGGCGCTAAGTCGTTTCACTACTGAGTTCGGGATGGGATCAGGTGGGGCCAACTCGCTATGGTCGCCAAGCATAAACTGTCACAATACGGATTCGATGAATAACAACCTGTCTCTAACACAAGCCCTATGGGACTCTATCTTCTTTACGTCAACTCTGTCTCTTCCACACGCCTTTGGCGTTATATGGTCAAGCCTCACGAGCAATTAGTACTGGTTAGCTCAACGCCTCACAACGCTTCCACACCCAGCCTATCAACGTCTTAGTCTTAAACGGCTCTTTAGGGGGCTCAAGGCCCCAGCGAGATCTCATCTTGAAGGGGGCTTCCCGCTTAGATGCTTTCAGCGGTTATCCCGTCCGAACGTAGCTACCCGGCAATGCCACTGGCGTGACAACCGGAACACCAGAGGTTCGTTCACTCCGGTCCTCTCGTACTAGGAGCAACTCTTCTCAAATCTCAAACGCCCACGGCAGATAGGGACCGAACTGTCTCACGACGTTCTAAACCCAGCTCGCGTACCACTTTAAATGGCGAACAGCCATACCCTTGGGACCGGCTTCAGCCCCAGGATGTGATGAGCCGACATCGAGGTGCCAAACTCCCCCGTCGATGTGAACTCTTGGGAGGAATCAGCCTGTTATCCCCGGAGTACCTTTTATCCGTTGAGCGATGGCCCTTCCATACAGAACCACCGGATCACTAGCACCTACTTTCGTACCTGCTCGACGTGTCTGTCTCGCAGTTAAGCACCCTTATGCGCTTGCACTCATTGGCTGATTTCCGACCAGCCTGAGGGTACCTTCGTGCTCCTCCGTTACTCTTTGGGAGGAGACCGCCCCAGTCAAACTACCCACCACACAAT
This sequence comes from Neptunomonas concharum, assembly GCF_008630635.1. Taxonomy (NCBI): domain Bacteria; kingdom Pseudomonadati; phylum Pseudomonadota; class Gammaproteobacteria; order Oceanospirillales; family Oceanospirillaceae; genus Neptunomonas; species Neptunomonas concharum. The sequence continues at coordinate 3,103,597 of NZ_CP043869.1, forward strand.
GTCCTCGATCCGGATTACGGACCTGAGTTAGAACCTCAACAGTACCAGGCTGGTATTTCAAGATTGGCTCCACGCATACTGGCGTACACGCTTCAAAGCCTCCCAGCTATCCTACACAAGTAATGTCAAAGTCCACTGTGAAGCTATAGTAAAGGTTCACGGGGTCTTTCCGTCTAGCCGCGGGTACGCTGCATCTTCACAGCGAGTTCAATTTCACTGAGTCTCGGGTGGAGACAGTGTGGCCATCGTTACGCCATTCGTGCAGGTCGGAACTTACCCGACAAGGAATTTCGCTACCTTAGGACCGTTATAGTTACGGCCGCCGTTTACCGGGGCTTCGATCAAGAGCTTCGCCGAAGCTAACCCCATCAATTAACCTTCCGGCACCGGGCAGGCGTCACACCCTATACGTCCACTTTCGTGTTTGCAGAGTGCTATGTTTTTAATAAACAGTCGCAGCCACCTGGTATCTTCGACCACCAACAGCTTACGGAGTAAATCCGATCACCATCAGCGGCGTGCCTTCTCCCGAAGTTACGGCACCATTTTGCCTAGTTCCTTCACCCGAGTTCTCTCAAACGCCTTAGTATTCTCTACCTGACCACCTGTGTCGGTTTGGGGTACGGTTCTTTATAACCTGAAGCTTAGAAGCTTTTCCTGGAAGCATGGCATCAACTACTTCACTCCACATGGGAGCTCGTCATCAGTTCTCAGTCTTAAAAGGACCCGGATTTGCCTAAGTCCTAAACCTACTACCTTAAACGCGGACAACCAACGCCGCGCTAGCCTAGCCTTCTCCGTCCCTCCATCGCAGTTATAAAAAGTACGGGAATATTAACCCGTTTCCCATCGACTACGCATCTCTGCCTCGCCTTAGGGGCCGACTCACCCTGCCTCGAATAGCGTTGGACAGGAACCCTTGGTCTTCCGGCGGGGAGGTTTTTCACCTCCCTTATCGTTACTCATGTCAGCATTCGCACTTCTGATACCTCCACGGTGCCTCCCGGCTTCCGCTTCAACGGCTTACAGAACGCTCCTCTACCATGCCATAAATGGCATCCGCAGCTTCGGTGTCTAGTTTTAGCCCCGTTATATCTTCCGCGCAGGCCGACTCGACTAGTGAGCTATTACGCTTTCTTTAAAGGGTGGCTGCTTCTAAGCCAACCTCCTAGCTGTCTAAGCCTTCCCACATCGTTTCCCACTTAACTAGAACTTTGGGACCTTAGCTGGCGGTCTGGGTTGTTTCCCTTTCCACGACGGACGTTAGCACCCGCCGTGTGTCTCCCGTGATTGCACTCATTGGTATTCGGAGTTTGCATCGGGTTGGTAAGTCGGGATGACCCCCTAGCCGAAACAGTGCTCTACCCCCAATGGTGAGACACGAGGCGCTACCTAAATAGCTTT
>NZ_CP043869.1:3110000-3170000 GCF_008630635.1 Neptunomonas concharum
TCGCTGATAAGCTTCTTAAACACTCGACATTTTTTTGAATTTCATCAATCACGGCAGTTTGCTGCTCAGCAGCGCTGGACACACTGATAGAACGCTCAGCGATTCCTTCTATAGCGTGCTTTAAAGCCAAAAACATCTGGGACACCTCATCAGAAAGCTGCCTACTTTCATCTACACTGCCTTTGGAGGTTTCTAACTTATTAACAACCGCCGATACGGCGTTAACTATGCCTAGTACCGTTTCCCTAACGCTGTTAGTCGACTCTTTTGTACGCGTTGCCAATGTTCTCACTTCGTCTGCCACAACCGCAAAACCTCGGCCATACTCCCCAGCCCTCGCGGCCTCAATAGCTGCATTAAGTGCCAGCAAGTTTGTTTGCTCAGCTATGCTGGAGATCACTTCGATAACGTGTTCAATCTCTTTGGTACGCTCTTTTAACAAGAGCGCTTCTTCAGCTGCTTCTGAAACCTCTTCAGATATAGAAAGTGATGAAGAAACCATCTGCTTGAGATACCTAGTTCCTTGATCTGCACTTTGATGCGCTTCTTGGATCACAGCTGAGGTATCCGACATATTATTCGCGATCTCCACCGCTGATGACGCTAACTGGGTAACGGCAGTTGCCACCATATCCGTCTCTTGATCTTGCTGAAGTAACCCCTCTCGAGTTCGACGAATAACTTTCTCAGTAACTTGTACCGTTTTATCGAGCTCCCCCGAATAATCCTCAACCCTGCCTAAAACGGTGCGAATTCGAGCACTTTCCATCATAAGCGCAAGTTGTACTTGCCCCCATTCATCCATCGAATCGGAAAATACTTTTTGAATTAATACATTCTCGACAACGGTTGCACTACTGCGCTTTGTTCGTCCAAGGGGCTGTAACAAAAGAAAATACAAGATACCAGCAGCTGATACTTGGGTAAGTAAAAAGCCCACCAGCTCGACCCAAAGTTCCTTAATACTCAAGAAAGAAGCAAATAACACCGAAATAAAAAGCAAACTTACGCAAACCTTACGCATAGTGGAGCGAGAAGTAAAAGAGACCGGCTTTTTGTTATTGATTGCCGAATACAGATCATAAGTACGAGTAACTAGCGCGGATGGAGGGGCCACGCGCACAGACTGATACCCTACTTTCTTCCCATCCCGATATATTGGCGTAACGTAAGCATCAACCCAGTAATAATCACCATTCTTACAACGGTTAACTACAATACCTCGCCATGCTTTATCTTGAGCGACCGTTTTCCATAAATCCGCAAATGCGACTTTGGGCATAAACGGGTGCCGGACAATACTATGTTGCTGCCCAACTAACTCTTCACGAGTAAAACCACTCACGGAAACGAAATCATCGTTCGCGTAAGTAATGACACCTTTAAGATCGGTAGTTGAAATCAGACGATGATTTAGAGGGATATGAACAGCCTTCCCTGTCAGACCTGTGACCATTTTGACCTTCCTTGACCGCTTGAGGATATCGATTCATAACCTTGTAGCTAAATAACTACAAAAATACGGTTGCGCTCGAATGCATGTTAGTACATAACTACCTTAACGCAACTAATTCTAGGCATCTTTCATGAAACTTAAGCCAAAACAGGAAGCTCAGCTTCTTAAAGAAGCTCTCAGAGTCGGGGCGATCTATGTAGATAAACGAGGTGCAGGCCAGTTTGAAGCAACGGACAGCGCATCAAAAAAAATCTCCTTGCTATACCAACTACTAGTTCACGATCAACTAATCACACCATTGAATAACGCCCAAGCAACTGAACCGAATATGAAACATAAACTTGCGTTGTGGATTTACAGGCAATTACCTGATGACCACCCTTTGAAAACAGATTAGATCCCATTATTATCAGTATACCTTTGGCACTATTTTTCAGATCGCACCTTCGGCCAATATTTGTTGGACTCATATGACATCATCTTATACATCAAGATTTGAGACGCTTAGACCAAAGCTTATCGCTTTCTCGCTATTACAAGTTCAAGATCGAGAACATGCCGAAGATTTAGTCCAAGATGCCTTAATCGCTGCATTAGAAAACATTGATAAATATGAGGGCAGTGCTCAATTTGACACATGGGTATACGGCATTCTTCGACATAAATTGATTGACTATATACGCAGAACTAAGCGAGAAAGAGAAAGGTTCGTTTCTGACGACCATGAAATAGATATCGACAGCCTGTTTGATAACAGAGAGCACTGGGACGCGGACTCCAAGCCTGAACAATGGAAAAGCCCTGAAGACTTGCATTTGAGGAGCGATTTCTGGGAAGTATTCGACCTATGTATGTTACACCTGCCCAGCAATACCGCCAGAGTATTCGCATTAAGAGAATTAATGGATCTCGAAACTGAAGAGATATGCGAATGCCTCGACATCTCCGAACAGAACTGTTGGACCATCTTACACAGAGCTCGATTAAAACTGCGTGGTTGCATTGAGAAGGGCTGGTTTTTGAAGGGGAGCCCCGTATGAAATCCTGTAAAAAAGCATCCTTTTTAATGTCAAAGCAACTAGACGCCCCCTTATCCTTAACGGAAAAACTTTCCTTAAGTGTGCATATCGCTATGTGCAAGAACTGCTCAAGGTGCAACCAACAATTGAAACAAATTCAAAATACATGCCGCCAACGGCACAAGAAAGAGATAGAAGACACTAAGCAAAACCACTAACAAACGCGGTTTCGCCCCCCCATTTTAGCTGCATATAAAGCCGTATCCGCTTTCTCAAATAATGTCTTAGCCGTTAAAATTTCATTGTCACACATGCAAGACAAGCCGATGCTGATAGTAACAAAAGGCAACACCGGCGACACTTGATGCTCCATTCTGGCATTGGCAACAGCCTCCCTTATCTCTTCGGCGAGACTTTGGGCTGCTCCAGCCGTTGTCATGGGCAATATAACAACAAACTCCTCTCCTCCATATCTCGCTATAAAGTCAGAGGGCCTTTTAAGATGACTGCGCATCACATCCACTACACTTTTTAAGCATTGGTCACCGTATTGGTGGCCATAGTGATCGTTCAGAAGCTTGAAGTGATCAATATCAACCAGCAACAATGAAAGCGGAGCATGCTGCCGCTTTGCCCTGGACCACTCCCGCTCAAGCACCTCATCAAACGTCCTTCGGTTTGCGATACCGGTTAATCCGTCAATGGCGGACAGGGTATGCAGGCGCTCAGCCAACTGCTCAGCCTCATGTTTTTGCGCTAGCAACTCTTGCGCGGTACGCTTCCCTGCTCTGACATCCATTTCCAATTGTCGATTTAAGCTCATCACCCTGTCTTTTTCATTTTGCAGTGCCATATACAAGCGATCATTAGATAGCTGATGAATAATGGACTGTCGAAGCACCTGATACATTTTCCGTGACGAGATAAGGTTGAACCCATAGAACGCAGTCGATAGGAGCCCTAATAACTCGAATTGCCCTGATTGACTGACAAACAAGAAAATAAGTGGGAACAAAAGCGCCGTAAGGTAGGCAACATACACCCACCATACCGCTGCCATCATACCGATAGCGACCGTTGCAAGCGCAAAGCCAATCGACAGTATCACCATCGACTCACTCAGTGGCAACATTCTAATAACATAATTTAGAGCAGCTCCCCAAAATGCCCCACCCGCTACACAAAGTACACTAAAAAAGACTATCCACTGACGCTCACTAAACTGCTTGTAGACGGTTTCCCTAGCGCCGTACATCCACCGAAGCAGCAACCTCAAAAGGCAAACACCAACTAGACCTATAAACCAGATTAAAACATACCAAGCATCTAGATATGGCCAGTAAAAAGCCGTGGCACACGCGCCTAAAAAAATATTCCCTGCTACCGCGATACAAGTATTATGAAATACCGTTTCTATTAGGCGAGTTTTAAGCTTGGTGTGGGAGAAGTTACTCATAATACGAAAATACGTGCTCTAAGATACCAGAAAACAGGTCAGCCACGCTGAGCCCTCTTATCAGAAGCCCTATCCAATGCACCGTATTGGCGCTCATAAGCATCCGGGTCAGATTTCCAGAGTCGGTAAAGCTTGCGATCTTGCTGAGCAAGTAGCGGTGGGCGCTGCTTTCGCTGCCTAATTGCCTGGTAAGTGACAGGCAAGAAGGCTAGGAGCACAAACGCACCAACCGCGAGATATTTCCATTCAATCATCGACATTTGTCTCTAGGAAAATTTCCTATAGGTTAGCCGAAAAGAGAGAAATAATTAAACTTTGTGATAAATTTCTGCACCGCTTGCCTTAAACTCAGCGGACTTCTCTTCCATTCCCTGCTCTACTTGTGCCGTCATTGCCGCCACTTGCGTTTCATCTAAGTCCCGAACCTCTTGAGATATTTTCATAGAACAGAACTTTGGTCCGCACATTGAGCAAAAATGAGCCACCTTTGCAGACTCTTTAGGAAGCGTTTCGTCATGGTAAGCACGTGCCGTATCAGGATCCAAACCAATATTAAACTGATCTTCCCAACGGAACTCGAAACGAGCTTTTGACATTGCATTATCTCGAATTTGGGCACCTGGATGCCCTTTCGCTAAATCCGCCGCATGAGCAGCAATCTTATAGGTGATAATACCTGTCTTTACATCATCCTTATTGGGTAGACCCAAGTGTTCTTTTGGCGTCACATAACACAGCATTGCACAGCCATACCAACCAATCATTGCAGCGCCAATACCGGAAGTAATATGGTCATATCCCGGTGCGATATCAGTTGTCAAAGGTCCTAATGTATAGAACGGTGCTTCATGGCATTCCTGCAACTGTTTATCCATGTTCTCTTTGATCATATGCATCGGTACATGCCCTGGCCCCTCGATCATAACTTGAACATCATGCTTCCACGCGACTTTGGTCAACTCACCTAAGGCTTCTAATTCTGCGAACTGAGCCTCATCATTTGCATCATATACGGATCCAGGACGTAACCCATCACCTAATGAGAAGGCGACATCATAGGCTTTGCAAATTTCACAGATCTCCTCGAAGTGGGTGTAAAGGAAATTCTCTTCATGGTGAGCAAGACACCATTTAGCCATGATCGAACCCCCTCGGGAGACGATACCGGTCATACGTTTTGCCGTCATCGGGACATAGCGCAGCAACACACCCGCATGGATGGTAAAGTAGTCCACCCCCTGCTCTGCCTGCTCGATCAAAGTGTCACGGAATACTTCCCAGTTGAGATCCTCAGCAACACCATTTACTTTCTCTAATGCTTGGTAAATAGGCACTGTACCAATAGGAACGGGTGAGTTACGCAGTATCCATTCGCGAGTTTCATGGATATTTTTTCCGGTCGACAAATCCATTATCGTATCGGCCCCCCAGCGTGTACCCCACGTCATCTTCTCGACCTCATCTTCAATGGAAGAGGTCAGCGCAGAATTACCAATATTGCCATTAATTTTCACCAAAAAATTACGACCGATAATCATTGGCTCTAATTCAGGGTGATTGATATTGCAGGGGATAATAGCTCGACCCTCGGCAACTTCCTGGCGCACAAACTCCGGCGTTATTTCATTGGGCAAGCGTGCACCAAAACTATGACCTGGATGTTGTTGCGCGACTAGATGACCTTCAGCCTGCGCTTTAGCAAGCTTCATATTTTCACGAATAGCGATATATTCCATCTCTGGGGTAATAATCCCCTGACGTGCATAATGCAGTTGAGTGACATTCTTTCCCTCTTTTGCACGTCTCGGCTTGCGCGTCAGCTCAAAGCGCAGCTCGTCCAAACGCAAGTCAGCCTCACGTGCGCGACCATATTCTGAAGAGAGGTGACTAAGCTGCTCCGTATCCGCCCGTTCCTCAATCCAAGCACTGCGCAGGGGCACAAGTCCTTTTCGAACATCAATCACCGCATCTGGATCAGTGTAGGGTCCAGACGTATCGTATACATAAAGTGGCGCGTTTGTTTCCCCACCCATGGCAGTCGGCGTGTCATCTAGAGAAATTTCTCGCATTGGTACGCGGATATCCGGACGGCTACCTTCAATATAAACCTTACGCGATTTCGGAAAAGGCTGTACGGACGCTTGGTCCACAACGGCACTTTGACTCAACATTGTGTTATCAGACATAACTCACCCTACTTAATATTATTTCTCTCAAAGGATTCCCAAAGGAGTGAAAAGTGATGCAAAGGCCCAGAACCTTGCCCCACCTGAAGCTGATCGGCGGCCAAAATAGCCCCTGATATATACTCTTTAGCGAACCTAACCGCTTGAGGCACTGCTTGCCCTCGCCCAATTCCCACAGCAACGGCTGATGCCAACGTGCACCCTGTCCCGTGCGTATTTTTTGTATGTGTTCGAGCAGATCTCAGTTCAATGACCTCCGTACCGTTTGATAGAAGATCTATCGCTTCGTATTGGGAAGATAAATGCCCCCCTTTGAGCAGCACCCATTCAATCCCCAAATCATGTAATGGATTAAGCAGCTCATACATGCCTGCTAGCGTATTCGGCACTACGCGTTGGGCAAGGAAAGCAGCTTCAGGGATATTGGGAGTGACAATGCGGCAGCGCGGCAACAATGCGCTTTTGAGCAAGCTTTCACCTTCAGAGTCCAACAAACGAGTACCACTACTGGAGGTAATGACAGGATCAATAACCAAAGGGATAGGCTGGTAGTTATTTAAGGTTTCAATAATCGCAGCGACATTATCACCCGACCCTAGTGCCCCCAGCTTAATAGCACGCACAGGCATATCATCCAATACAGCGGTAAGTTGGGCAGTTACTTGGTCAGCTGGAACAGGATAGGACGCTCTAACACCACAGGTATTCTGTGCCGTTAAAGTAGTAATAACAGTGGCACCGTAAGCACATAATGCCGAGAAGGTTTTAAGGTCTGCTTGAATGCCAGCCCCTGCCGAAGTATCAGAGCCAGCGATTGTAAGAATAACAGGAGGACTACACGAATCATCTAAAACTTGGGACATCTCGATTCCTACGCCAGTGTTAACTGGATCAGGTTCAGCGGGTTTAATCTCAGCCCAATTAGGCACCCCGACAAGATTTACAACAGTGTAAGGCTAATTAGTGTACCTGTCCATGGCTAACCTGTAAGAAATTATGAACAACTATTCAACAATAACCTAATAAAAATAGGACTTTTTCCTATATAAAAAAAAGTCAGAGTCGCCATAATAAGAAGTGTGGATCTCCTGTTCAAGGAACGAATTCAAGGACGGCCAAGGCAAGCGGAAGGGACAAACGGAAGCTCGAAAGGATACACCAAACCGCAAGGAAAATGGATGCCATGATTGAAGGCTTTATAAAGGAATATAAAGCCTTCGCACCTCTACTTCATGTAAAATATAACCACCAGCCATCATTATTTTATCCAAAACACGCCAAATCAGCAGCAAATAGATTCAAGTACACCAACAGCTTTGTAACTTTAACCCCAAACGTCCTTGGCCATTTGATCAATAGGTTTCGTACATCCGTTTGCAATCCAGTCCGACAGATGGGATGCCACATCAGGAAAGCAACGTGGCTCAGGATGTGAAGCGCTTAGCCACTCACTGATAACCTCTGCATCTAGCTCTTTAATAATGGTCGCCAAGCCTAAAGATTGTAAGATACATGCATTAGATGCCTGCTCAGTTTGCCCTTTCATTGGCTTACTGAGTAATTTTTTACCATATTGCATAGTTTCACTGGCTAAACCAAATCCACAATTTGTAATAACACCCGAGCACGCTGCCAAATCCCTTTCAAATCCCTCTCTGCTCAGCGGTAAAAAATGGACATTACCTTTAACGCTTGGTCCGCTCACATCAGCATATACATGAAATTGATGATCAGGAAAGCCACTAAACCAGTAGTACAATGTTTCGTCTCGCTCATGAGGCATGTAAACCAGAACTAGGTTTTGCTCATCCGTCGATTCAAAACGAGGGGGTTGTATCAAAGGAGGAACAATGGCGCCGCCAAAGTGATCCCAATGCACACCAACCGCCTTCTCAACAGGTGCGAATAGTTTCACACCCGGCTTTAATAATTTAGATCGATAACGATCCGGTAAACTATGCAGAAATGCATACTGATGCGCTAATCCTACGCTTGGCTTTTTCTTGAGCTTTGCAGCCCATGCGGTGACAGGCTCAAAATCAGATAACACCAAATCATATGCATCCAACTCCAATGAGCGCGCATCCTGAAGCAGCTCCCATATACTATTTTGCATCAGCGTTTTCATGAGCTGAACCTTCGCTCCTTCACCCATGCAAAAAGTTAAACCACGTCTTACCTGAAACGCTTTAAAGGGTTCCATATCAAACAACTTCTCAGCAGGTCGCCCGCTAAAAAGATAATCCACCTCTACACCTGCTGCTTCTAGCGCGGGAGCCATCACTCGCGCACGCGTAATGTGTCCATTTCCTGTTGCCTGAACACCGTATAGAACCTTCATACACCAACCCCAAGAAGCTGAAACACAACTTCAGCACATACAACGCCAAGTGCTGCTCCCGCGACAATATCTGAAGGATAATGCACTCCCAGCATCACTCTCGACAGGCCAATCAGGGCCGCTACCGAATAGGCCAGAAAAAACAGCTGTGGATAAAATTGAACCAGCAAGGTCGCAAATACAAACGCTGCCGCTGAATGTCCTGATGGAAAGCTAAACTTATCTGAGGGTTGAATCAGTGCATCAACGCCTGCCAACTCGCTTGGGCGACAGCGTCTTATTGTATTTTTTAGTAACAGATAGAGAGGAAGCTCCAGCAGATAAACGATCAAGCCTGTTTGTAAAAATAATGAACCGTTATTCGGCTCAAAGACAGCAAGTAACAAGCCTGCAATAGCATAGGCGAAGCCGTCACCTAAACGAGAGACACAACGGCTAAAATACGCAACACCCGAGTGCATATTGCGATAGGCCTGAAACCAGTGGAACGCTAGTGTATCCAGAGAATGAAGCGCCTGAAGTGATCGCATCACGGCCCCCTATGCTAGAGTGATGCGCTATTATCTCAGCCCAAAGGTGACGCTTTTGTTACACCTGTTTTAAAAGTTTATGACGCTATTGAGCTTTGGACGGCAGAACGACATTGGCGATCTCGTTGACCACTATTTCAGGATTATCCCAAGGCAGCATATGCCCACCTGGTAATTTAACCAAACGTAAAGGTTGCGCTAAGGCTTTAACCAGTCGCTCGCTATACTCCCAAGACAGCACTTCATCCTTATCACCGTGCAAAACGGTCAAACTAAAGGGGTAACGATGTTGACTGATACCCAACCGGCACGAGAAAAGGCTAGACAATGTCGCCAAAGGATAGTCAAACACGATAAGAGGATCATGATTGATCTCTTTCGCAGCGGGATGCCCTGCGAGCAGCTGCTCATAATCAATTAAAGACTTCAAGGGAAGCTTCAAACCCGGAACAAATTGAGCAACTCCCCACGTCCACTGCCAACCCAACATATGTACAAAGTCAGGTGCAATTTCTGGCACCAAGAGTGTTCCACAGACTACGCCTTCGATTCGCTCATCCGATTCAGCACAAGCAACCGCTAATAAGGAGCCAATCGAATAGCCATAGATAAAGATATCACCCGTGAAGCGTTCACGTAGACGATCTATCAATAGACCCACCGATGCCTTCACGTCGTTAACGCTATAGCGCCCTCGACTACCTCCAGAGTATCCATGGCCAGGATAATCTAAACCAACCGCATGAATACCTTGAGACGCCAACTTAGCTAATAGCTCAGCATAAAGCTCAACGTAGGTACCAATGCCGGGTAAAAAAATAACCAATGGAGATTGAATGTCTGCCGCTTCATAAAGCTCACAGTGAACTGGACAATCGCCCAAATTAAACACTTCCCGCTGTGAGAGATAGTTTTCAATACCTAACTTTTCGCGCAATCGACTACGATGCTGAATAGGACACAAACTACCAGGGAAAGATGATACAGATGAATCAGATGCGGACATAAAGGACCTATCGCTGACAAAAACTACAGAAGACCGTACTACGCTGCCCCAAACGCACCTCTTTCAAGCGTTTCCCACACTGTGGACAGGGGGCCCCGCCACAGCCATAAACATTTAAAGATTGCTGGAAATAACCCGGCTTACCTTGAGAATCCACGAAATCTTTTAGCGTCGTACCTCCCTGCTCTATCGCCCGAGACAGCACTTTTTTGATCTCTGAGACAAGTATAGCAATTCGAGCTGAAGATATCTTGCCAGCCGCTCTACGCGGATCAATGCCAGCAGCAAACAGGGCTTCATTAGCGTAGATATTTCCCACACCAACAACAACGCGACTGTTCATAATGAGCTGTTTAATAGCTACAGAGCGATTTTTGGCTTGGTTTGAAAGATAAACTGTATCAAATGCATCACTGAGAGGCTCTGGGCCCAAATGAGAAAGCAAAGGGTGCGTTTCGCCCAACGGTTGCCATAACACAGCGCCAAAACGACGCGGGTCGGTCAACCGCAAACATACGCCATCGCGGAGTAACAAATCTACGTGATCATGCTTACCAGGCTCTCGGCCATCGGATATGACACGCAAGCTACCGGACATGCCTAAATGCACAAGCACACACCCTTTAGGTGTGTTCAGCATCAGGTACTTGCCTCGCCGTCCTACGGAGGTGATAACCTCTCCGACAATACTCTGTAACGACTCCACGGGCACAGCCCAACGAAGCTGCGGTTGCCGGATATCCCATCCAGTAATAATCTGTTGAGCAACATAAGGCGCTATTCCACTACGCGTGGTTTCTACTTCAGGTAACTCAGGCAAACATAACCTCTAATTGCACTTATACCGAACGGGCCGATGGTCTTAAGACTAAATAAACACCCAGCACAGTAATCATAATACCTAGTAGCGAATAGAGACTGAGGGACTCATCAAAGAGTAGCCACGCCTCCAACACTGTCACAGGGGGTACCAAATAAAAATAGCTGGCCACTCTAGCAGCCTCACCTTCCCTGATCATATACATTAGCAATAGGATAGCAGATACAGAGAGGCCAAACACCAACCATCCCAAAGCCAGTATTAATTCGACTGAGATCACAACTTCCCGCGTTTCAGTTGTAAAAGCTAACACTCCCATCCACAGAGCCGTCGCCAAATACTGATAAAAAGAGCCCGTCATAAGATCAACACCGCCACCAAATCGTTTCTGATAGAGGGTGCCGATAGATATCCCCAAAAGAGCAACAATCGCAGCCACAACCGCCATTGGATGAAACGACAACGTACTTAGCTCTTTCCCACCCGTCAGTACCACAGAGACACCAATCAACCCTAAAACAAGCCCGACTCCCTGCATGCGACTGAGCGGCTGTTGTAACCAAAACCGACCAATCAGCGCCGTCAATATAGGTTGCAACCCCACGACAATCGCCACGACCCCCGCTGGCATATCCCACTTAATTGCCGCAAACACTCCCCCTAGATACGCTGCATGTACAAGGGAGCCTGTCACCATCTGATGCAGACCTTGCCGCCCTGTTGGCCAATGAGACTTTAAAATAAATATCAAACAGAGAAAAACACAAAGGGTCATCAACATGCGAATAAACAACATGTAAAAAGGCTCTATATAAGGCAGGCCATACTTGGCACCAATAAAACCGGTGCTCCATAGCAAAACAAAGATGAAAGGGATCAATGGAATAAACTTGGCGCGTAAACTAGACATACTGAATACTCTCTACAAAGTATCCACAGCTTAACCCAGCTCTATTGGGGTAAAAAGAGACAACAACACTGCTTTTTTTAGGGTACAGTTCATTTACCACCTCATTTATGAGCAAATAAATCAGAAACTGTACCCATGAAAGTCTACGAGCAGATTATCATCTACATTAAAGATCAGATTGCAGCAGGCGCACTCAGGCATGGCGACAGGGCCCCTTCGGTCAGGCAACTCTGCGACACCCTTGGCACAAGTAAGAACAGTGTAATTCGCGCCTATCAAGCACTAGAGTCCGAAGGACTGATAAACGCCTATCCCAGAAAAGGGTTTATCGTCTCCAGCACACCCCATGTAGACAAACCACCCTCACCCCGTCGGGTTGTGCTTGGTGCTACAGCGCTCGACATTATCGGCCCAGCACAAAAAGCGGCTAACGTTGCCTTTGGTAGCGCCAACCCCGAAACCGCATTCAAAGGTAGAACAGCATTCTATAAACAACTTAGCCGCCTGACTCGTAAAGAGCTGACATCCCCGGCAACTTATACGCATTACCAATCTCCTCCCGGCAATCAATTGTTACGCCAACAGATCGCCAGAAAAACACATTCAGGCCTTGCGGAGCTCGATCCCGAAGAAATTATCATCACCAATGGTGCACAAGAAGCTATTTCGTTAGCTCTGAGAAGCCTTACCTCTACAGGCGATATAGTGCTTGTTGAGTCGCCCTGTTTTTACGGTATTTTACAATGTATCGAAGCTTTGGGGTTACGCGTCATTGAGTTACCTTCCTCAGCCAATATCGGCATTCAGGTAGAGCAGCTTGAACAGATACTGCAACAATGGTCGGTTAAAGTCGTTTTGCTAAACCCACAAGCAAACAACCCCCTAGGCTTTATTATGCCAGAGGAAAACCAACGTAAATTATTACAGCTATCATACCTACATCAGTTTTATATTATCGAAGATGATGTGTTTGGAAGCCTAATTCCAACGCCCCAACGTAAGCAAACACTCAAAGCAATGGATACGCAAGGACGTGTCCTGCTCTGTAGTGGGTTATCAAAAATCTTAGATCCAGACATTCGCATTGGCTGGATAGCCGCTGGAGTTCAATTCGACCAAATCAATTACTTAAAATATGTTACAACACTAGCAACCTCAGGCCTTCTTCAACAGGCTGCTGCACTTTGGATGGCCTCTCCAGATTACGACAGACACATAAGACAGATTCAAAATCGTTATCGCCAGAGAAAAGTAGTCTTCGCCGAAGTACTTCGCAGAGTCTTTCCACCTGAAGCCGAGATCATAGTCCCTGACGCAGGTTTTCTCTGCTGGATCTCGCTTCCATCAGGCTGTTCGGGAGATCGCATCTTTGATCAAGCCAAATCTTTTCAGATTAGTATTACGCCCGGAAGCTTGTTTGGTACAGAAGGACAGTTTCGCCACTGCATACGACTGAATTTTAGTAGCTTCACGCAAACAGATCTTCAAATGAATGCACTGCTTCATTTATCCAAACTACTCAGAGAAGAGATTTTACGAGCACAAAAAAACCCGGACTAGCCGGGCTTTTTACGAAGCAAACATCTTATTTGATTTTAGCTTCTTTATACATAACGTGCTGGCGAATTACAGGATCAAACTTTTTGATCTCAAATTTTTCAGGCATGTTACGCTTGTTTTTGTCAGTGGTGTAAAAATGACCAGTGCCTGCAGAAGAAACCAGACGGATCTTTTCACGATTACCTTTAGCTGCCATCGTCTAGCTCCTTATACTTTTTCGCCACGAGCACGAAGTTCAGCCAGAACTGTGTCGATGCCTTTTTTATCAATAATACGCATACCTTTAGAAGATACACGTAGACGTACGAACTTGTTCTCGCTCTCGACCCAAAAACGGTGCCAGTGCAAGTTAGGCAGGAAACGACGACGCGTTTTACGCTGCGAGTGGGAAACATTGTTTCCGGTTACTGGGCGCTTGCCAGTAACAACACAAACTTTAGCCATGTTTAAAACCTCAAAAATAGATCAATAATAACTCTCATCGGATGTCTATCGGCTACCTAATTTACCTCGTAGCCTCAGGCGGAGCGTCCAATACACCGAACAATTTCCCGTACCAGTCATAAATGAGAGGCGCGCATTGTATAGAAAACCAACAATAGATGCTAGCTTTTCGTTAAATTAATCCCCTCTCTGCAAAGGAAACCACTTCGGAATCCCCTACGATCATATGATCCAAAATACGCACATCCACCAGCTGACAAGCAGAAACCAATCGCTGCGTTATCTGCTGATCTGCTATTGAGGGTTCAGCAACACCAGAGGGGTGATTATGAGCCAGTATTAATGCAGCAGCATTAAGAGAGAGCGCCTTTTTAACCACCTCACGAGGGTAAACGCTCGCAGCATCTATAGTGCCAAAAAAGAGTGTTTCAAAACGAATAACACGATGTTTGTTATCAAGAAAGAGACATGCAAACACTTCTTGCTGATAATGGCGTAGCTGCGCTTGCAAGTAATGCCGGACCGCTTGAGGACTGTCCATTAAATCACCCCGCTCGATGGTCGCTAACAAATGGCGACGACTCATCTCCAAGACCGCCTGCAACTGAGCATATTTTGCCGAACCTAAGCCGGGAGCCTCACAAAACGCCTCTTGAGAACTTTCCAGCAACTGCCGCAAACCACCAAACCGATTGAGTAAATTACGCGCCAAGTCTACAGCACTGACACCTTTAATGCCTGTACGTAAAAAAATCGCTAATAGTTCCGCATCAGAAAGCGTCACCGCTCCTTGGAGTAACAGTTTTTCACGAGGCCGCTCATGCGCTGGCCAATCTGTAATTGCCATCCACTTTTCCCTGTGTTGTTAAGATAATCCAGAAGGAGGTCTACGCAAGAATCCTTCGAGATGCTATCTTACACACCTTTGACGGAACAGCGTATTAACAGGCGCCCCAAGGTATGCATAGACTTACTAACAAACAGATTATTTTAGGAATTACGGGTGGAATAGCTGCCTACAAAAGCGCTGAACTTACGCGTTTATTAAAAGGCGCAGGCGCAGATGTTCGTGTCGTTATGACACCTGCCGCTACGGAGTTTATTACACCGTTAACGTTGCAAGCACTCTCTGGGCACCCCGTACACCTTCACCTACTTGATCCTGAAGCGGAAGCAGGCATGGGCCATATCGAGCTAGCAAAATGGGCCGATCTTATTGTTATCGCCCCTGCCAGTGCAGACTTCATGGCGCGTTTGGCCAATGGCATGGGGAATGACCTATTAACAACGATCTGTTTAGCAACAGATGCCCCCATCTGCTTAGCCCCTGCGATGAACCAAGCGATGTGGCGTGCGCCACAAACCCAGCAAAATGCTGAGGCTTTGCGACAGCAGGGTATAACACTGTGGGGGCCCGGTGTTGGCGAGCAAGCCTGTGGAGATACAGGCCCTGGGCGAATGATCGAGCCTCTAGAGATTCTTGATGCTGTTAGCAATTGTTTTGATACAGGTACATTAGCAGGGCTTCGCGTACACATTACCGCGGGGCCAACACAAGAGCCCTTAGACCCTGTCCGCTATATATCCAACCATAGCTCAGGCAAAATGGGATATGCGCTAGCACAAGCAGCGACCGATGCAGGAGCAGCCGTTACCCTGATCAGTGGCCCAGTCAACTTAGCCCAGCCCGACCACGTTAAACGCATCTCAGTAACCACCGCGCAAGAGATGCTCAGCGCTTCATTAGCAAATATAGATGACTGTGATATTTTCATTGCCTGCGCAGCGGTTGCTGATTATCGACCAACCGCTATTGCTGAGCATAAAATCAAAAAAGGCAATGAGGAGATTATGGAACTACATCTGGTAAAAAACCCAGATATCGTGGCAACCGTCGCCTCGCTAGAAAACAAGCCTTTTACTGTCGGCTTTGCCGCAGAAACGCGAGATGTTATCAACTACGCCCGAGGAAAACTCGCCAAAAAAGGGTTGGATATGATCGTCGCCAATGATGTATCACAAGCAGGTATCGGTTTTAATAGTGATGAAAACGCCGTAACGCTGGTGACCGCTAACCAACAAACCAGCATTCCTCAAACAAGCAAACGTCAACTTGCCGTACAGTTGATTGAACAGATTGCTAAACACTATAAGACATCAAAATGAAAAAAATACAGGTAAAAATTCTCGATCCTCGCATTGGCGACAGCTTCCCCCTACCCGCTTATGCAACTCCAGGCTCTGCAGGCATGGACCTTCGTGCGTGTATTGAAAACGATTTGATACTAGCGCCTGGCCAAACAGAGCTAATTCCAACAGGGATCGCCATCCACATAGAAGACCCTTCTCTATGCGCTATGATTCTGCCGCGCTCAGGGTTGGGCCACAAACACGGCATTGTGTTAGGCAACCTCGTTGGGCTCATTGACTCGGACTACCAAGGACAACTGTTCGTTTCTTGTTGGAACCGAGGTAATACGACCTTCACCATTGAACCCGGCGAGCGTATCGCTCAAATGGTATTAGTACCCGTCGTGCAAGGTGATTTTGAAATCGTCGACCAGTTTTCTGATTCAGAACGAGGTGACGGTGGTTTTGGGTCATCAGGGCGCTCTTAATTGATTAAAGGACTCGATGACATGGAAATGCCGCTATCCAACCTAGATCACACCCTCTTTAGAGCTTATGACATTCGGGGTATTGTTGGCGAAGCACTGACCCCTGAGATGGTATACCACCTTGGTCGAGCTTTTGCGGCTGAGGCTTTAGCTAACAACCTAAGCCAAGTTACGGTCGCTGCCGATGGCCGCCTATCCAGCCCATCATTGAAAGAAAATCTGATCAAAGGCTTACTCTATGGTGGTGTAGATGTTCAAGATATAGGCTATGTTCCAACTCCCGTCCTCTACTTTGCGACGTATCATACCGATAGCCAAACAGGGATCATGATCACAGGTAGTCATAATCCAGCCAACTATAATGGCTTCAAAATGGTCATGTCCGGAAATACATTGGCAGAGGGCGAAATACAAGCACTCAAACATCGAATGTTGCAGCAAGACTATTCGCAAGGCAATGGTACACTGTCACGCGCAGATGTGAGCACACGTTACCGAAAGCGCATTCAAGATGATATTCAACTGGGTCGCAGACTAAAAATTGTAGTGGACTGCGGCAATGGGATTGCGGGCAATATCGCCCCCGTATTACTGGAGCAACTAGGGTGTGAGGTCATCCCCTTATATTGCGAAGTCGATGGTAACTTTCCCAATCATCACCCAGACCCTGGCAAGTTAAAGAATTTACGTGATTGTATTACAGAGGTACAAACCCACAGCGCTGATATAGGCCTTGCGTTTGACGGCGATGGGGATCGAGTAGGCGTCGTCACCGCAAGCGGAGATGTGATTTACCCAGACAGGTTGATGATGCTATTCGCGGAGGATGTACTTCAACGCAACCCCGGTTGTGAGATCATATATGATGTCAAATGCTCACGATTACTTCATGAGACGATCCTATCTAAAGGCGGTAAGCCCACTATGTGGAAGACCGGTCACTCTCTCATCAAGCGTAAAATGAAGAGCACAGGCGCACTACTCGCGGGTGAGATGAGTGGGCATATCTTTTTTAAGGAGCGCTGGTTTGGTTTCGACGATGGCCTCTATAGTGCGGCACGTCTTCTGGAGATACTCGCAAACACCAACCGCTCCCTAGATGACATATTTAGCCACTACCCCATTAATATAAACACACCTGAACTCAATATTGACGTCAACGATGAAACCAAATTCGACCTAGTCTCACGACTGCAAAAACAGAGTTACCCTGAAGGAGAAGTCAGCCAAATTGATGGCCTGCGGGTTGATTATCCAGATGGCTGGGGGCTAGTCAGAGCCTCAAACACAACACCGGTCTTAGTGTTACGCTTTGAAGCAACCAATGAAATAGCACTGACTCGTATTCGTCAGCAATTTCAGACTCGATTACTGGAGATTGATCCTGCGTTGATCATCCCCGATGAATAAGTTTTGGGAGAAACCAAAAAAATGCCTTTAAATAGAAAACAGGCGATGACCACCGCCGAAGTGTTAAGCGAAGCAGTACCTTATATTCAGCGTTTTGTCGGTAAGACAATCGTTATCAAATATGGCGGAAATGCGATGACCGATGAAAAGCTAAAAAACAGCTTCGCTCGGGATATCGTCATGATGAAATTAATTGGGTTGAACCCCATTGTCGTTCATGGGGGCGGCCCACAAATTGGCGACCTACTCAACAAGCTTAATATTGAATCTCACTTTATTAATGGTATGCGCGTGACGGACTCTAAAACCATGGATGTGGTTGAAATGGTGCTCGGCGGCATGGTGAATAAAGAGATTGTAGGGCTAATCAACAGTAACGGCGGCAAAGCGATCGGCCTAACAGGTAAAGATGGCCACCTATTAGGTGCGCGCAAACTCAGAGTGAAACACAAAACCCCCGAAATGGAAGCACCAGAAATTATCGATATCGGCCATGTTGGTGAGGTGGAGCACGTTAACACCGCTGTGCTAAATATGTTGGCCGACTCTGATTTTATCCCTGTCATTGCACCCATTGGTGTAGGCCCTGATGGTGCATCTTACAACATCAATGCTGATTTGGTAGCGGGTAAAGTTGCTGAAGTCCTCCAAGCTGAAAAGCTCATTCTGTTAACCAACATTGCAGGTTTAATGGACAAAGAGGGGAATGTATTAACCGGTTTATCAACCGAGCAAGTAGATGCTTTAATTGAAGACGGTACGATCTACGGCGGGATGTTACCCAAAATAGACTGCGCATTGAGTGCGGTAAAAAGTGGCGTAGTGAGCGCGCACATCATCGATGGCCGCGTGGAACACTCCTGTCTGCTAGAAATATTCACCGATGAAGGGGTTGGTACACTCATTACTAACCACACGTTATAACAGGGCAGTCATGAGCGAAAACAAACTATCCCGTCGAGAACAGATCTTGCAAGCATTAGCAAGAATGCTAGAAGGCAACCCGGGGCAGAGAATCACGACAGCAGCGCTGGCGAAAGAGGTCGGTGTATCTGAAGCTGCGCTATACCGCCACTTCCCTAGTAAAGCACGTATGTTCGAAGGGCTGATCGGCTTTATCGAAGAGACACTTTTCTCTCGTGTCACCTTGATTACTCACTCAGACAGTCCAGCCACGCGCCAATGTGAGCAAATACTCACACTGATTCTAGCGTTTGTGGAGCGTAATCCAGGCATGGCACGCATTCTGACAGGTGACGCCTTATCAGGCGAAACCGACCGTTTACGCGGCAGAATTCATCAACTATTTGAGCGGGTAGAGACACAACTAAAACAAGTATTGCGCGAAGCAGAAGCAAGAGAAGGGCTCAGAACCGTCTCCACAGTGGGCATTAGTGCCAATCTAATGACAGCCGTAGTTGAAGGCCGAATCAGGCAGTTTGTTCGCAGCGAGTTCCAAAAGCGCCCCACCGAAAACTGGAATGACCAATGGCAACGACTAGCGGCTGGGGTGTTCAGACCACTGACCTAAAGCTTGAAGCCGGCACTTAAGCTGGGGGGGGGGCGGCTCCCAGCTTTTCATTCTACCCCCGAACTACTGACAGTCGTGACCTTCTGAATAATCACAGCGGGATAATAGATCATGATGTTTGCGCGCTTTTGCACGCAATAAACGACGCTGCTCTTGCAACATTAATAGCGCTGAGGCGGATACTAATTGCACCCCCGCTTCATCAAGTGCTGGAATAGCATCTTGCAAGAATTCGGTGGTAACAGGATAAGGGTGACCAATCACAACAGCATAACCATGCCGCCTTGCAATATTCACTGCGCGCAAGAACTGCTGACTTAAGAATTCACGGGTTTGAAAGTGATCCAGAAAGATATCCCGCTTTAATGCGGGAACACCCGCTTGCTTCGCCACATCCCACGCGACACTTGAGGGTGTCGTTTTGCTATCCAGAAAGAAGACACCCCGCTCTTTAGCAACATCCATCACCCAGCGCATCGGCACCTTCTGCTGCGTTAACAAACTTCCCATATGGTTATTCAACCCAACCGCATAAGGAACAGCATCAAGGCTTTCATTCAAGACTTTCTTGAAGTGAGTTTCACTATAGGACGGCAGTAATGCACCAGGGCCTAGTTTCAAGCGCTGTGTATTGGCCATCGGTGCATGAAGCATCACCTCCTTACCAAACTGATTTGCTTCCCTGGCTAACTGTTCTGCATGAGCGGTATGGGGTAAAACAGCATAGGTCACAGGCCCAGATAAGGCTAAAGCAGCTTGACCTTGCTGTAAGTTATTGCCCATATCATCAATAACAATTACCAGACGAGGCGCTTCATCAGCAGCAAACGCCACGCCTGAAAAGAGCGCCACCCATGCGACCATCAACCAACAAAAGACTCCTTCCAGCTTCATTAAGATTGGTTGGCCCTGCCCACAATTGTCAGTGCTTTGAGTAAATTCAGAGCCTCATACAACTGATAATCCCTCTGCGACAAGCCTTTAGTTGCATCAATCAGCGCTTTATCTGCTTCTTCTTCAGTTTGTCCATTGAAGAGATGTCGGGATAAATCCTTCTCCTTTAAAAACTCCTGAGACTCAACACGCTTAAGCTCGGCCTCCTCCACGACAACATCGGGTAAAATACCCTGCGCTTGGATAGAGCGCCCGCTTGGGGTGAAATAGCGGGCCGTTGTCAGTTTCAAGGCTCTTTTTTCTGCTAAAGGCAAAATAGTTTGTACAGAGCCTTTGCCAAAACTCCCCGTACCCATAATGACAGCACGTTTATGATCTTGTAGCGCACCGGCAACAATCTCTGAAGCAGAAGCCGATCCGCCATTAATCAAAACCACCACAGGAATATCACCAATCACCGTATCTTTTGAGGCCATAAATGAGGTATCTGCGCTCTTTAGACGACCTTCGGTATAAACGATCTTACCTTCTGATATAAAGGCATCGACAACATCCACAGCCGCCTGCAAAACCCCTCCGGGATTATTGCGCAGATCCAAGACCAAGCCCTTAAGAGCCCGATTAGCTTCAAGCTTAACCATCGCTTTTTTTAAGTCTGCACCGGTATTACTCTGAAATTGGGTAATACGTAAATAGCCAAAGTCTTCTCCGAGCATCCGTTGTTTGACACTGGCAACATGAATAATAGCGCGAACAACCTTGATTTCTCGGGGCTTGTCTTCCCCTTTACGAACAATCGTCAGAACAATACTGGTACCAGGCTCCCCTCTCATACGGTTGATCGCTTCATCAATCCCCATATTTTGAATAGGCTCGCCATCAAGTCGCGTTATTAGATCACCCGACTTAATACCCGCTTTCTCCGCTGGTGTATCATCAATCGGAGCAATTACTCGAATAAAACCGTCGTCCTGGCTGATCTCAATACCCACACCTCCAAATTCACCTGAAGTGTGCTCTTGCAGCTCTTCAAAGGCGTCAGGTTCCAAATATGAGGAGTGAGGATCAAGTCCTGCAATCATTCCGCGAATCGCATCTTCAAGCACCTTCGCATCATCGACAGGTTCCACATACGCATTTTTTATACGATCAAATACTTCACTAAAACGGCGCAGCTCCTCTAAGGGCAAGGGTTGAACCAGATCATCCTTCACAGCCTCTGCAGCGGCATGAACAGATAAGCACATGCTCAATATCGCTAGCGATAGTTTTGTTTTAGCCTTCATTGTATTACCCTCAATCGCTTGCCCATTACACACATCCTTTTTACATTACCGGTTCGATAGCCATGAAGCCGGGTTAATAGCCTTGCCTTTATATCGGATCGCAAAATACAGGCCCGGTTCAGCATATCCACCACTATTTCCTAACGTAGCAATCTGTTCACCTTGAGCGACCCAGTCACCTGTTTCTTTCAGCAGCGCATCATTATGTCCATAGAGCGTCATATAACCATCGCCATGATCAACTATCGTCAATAGACCATAACCCCTTAGCCAATCCGAGAATACCACTCGTCCATGGTGCACCGCTTCAATGCGATCTCCAGTCTTACCCGAAATCAACAGTCCATCATAGCGGATATTATCCTGAACATGACCAAAACGACGGCGAGTTTTACCCTTGGCAGGCGCCTTAAGTTTGCCCTTTAGGGTTCTAAACTTCTGGTTATTTTGTGTCAGATTCGCAAGTGATACGGACTTTTCTACCTCTTTTAGCACCTTTTCCAGCCGAGTACGATTAGCTTGCAGCTGACTCAGGCGGTTTTTATCTTCCTTGATCTGTTTATTAAGCGCTGCAAGTGTGCTCTCTCGGCTCTGTCTAACCTCCTGTAAATCAGATAGCTGCTTATCTAATTGTGCCTTTTGATCGAGCATGGCCTGCTTAGTTGTACCAATCGAGAGGTGGGTATTTTTTAAATTCGCTAATAGTTGCTGAAATTCACGCAACTCTGCTGCTTGGGCACTACTAAAACGATCATAGTACTTAAGCATGCGCGACAACTGCTCAGGATCTCGCTGATTTAAGAGCAACAACAGCCTAGGCTGCTGCCCCAGTCGATACTGCTGGCGAACCAGTTCAATTAATCGTTCTTTTTTATCGGCTAACTGATTCTCAAGTCGTTTTTTTTCTGACTCAAACCCTGTTAGATCAACTTTGAGTGTTAGTATTTTCTGATCGATCTGATGTACCTGCTTACCCAGTTCACCAATCTCTTTTTCGACATCAGCAAGCGCAGACGCGGCTTTTGTTTGCTTTTTTAAATCATTTTTTAATTGAGACTGTAGATAGCTGATACTTTTCTTAAGCGTTGCAAGTTGTGACTGTGTCGCCGCCGTATCAGACGCCCATCCCCCTAAGCTGGTAACTAACAAACAGCCTAACAAAAGGAGTGGAAAAAAAGGCCGCAACGGCGGCCTTAGATAATCAGGATAAAGTTGCAAGGCTATGCCCCGTCATTTCATCCGGCTTCGGCAAGCCCATTAGCGCCAGCAGCGTGGGTGCCAAATCGCACAAGGCACCATCCTCAAGACTTAACGTCTGGTTTTTAGGCCCATCATAGATTAAGGCTACAGGAAAGTTTGTATGGGCTGTATGAGGCTGGCCCGTTTCGGGGTCTCTCATCATCTCGACATTTCCATGATCGGCCGTAATCAGGGTTTCACCGCCCACTGCCGCCATCGCCGCCAAGACCTCTTTCAAACTCGTATCAACCGCTTCAACCGCTTTGACAGCAGCATCAAAAACGCCCGTATGCCCAACCATATCCCCATTAGGGTAGTTGCACACAATCAAGTCATACTGGCCACTTTTAATCGCTTCCACCAGCTTAGCGGTCATCTCTGGCGCACTCATCTCTGGCTTTAAATCATAGGTCGCCACTTGCGGAGAGGGGATCAGTATGCGGTCTTCACCAGGATAAACAGCTTCTTGACCACCGTTGAAGAAGAAAGTCACATGAGCATACTTTTCCGTCTCGGAGATACGCAATTGAGTACGCCCTTGCGCTGACAAGTACTCCCCTAAGTCATTGGTGATTGTCGCTGGCGGGTAAGCACACGCCGCGGGAATCGTCGCGGCATACTGGGTCATCATGACAAAGCCTGCCAATGCAGGCCGCACTTGTCGCTCAAAACCCTCAAATGAGTCTTCCACAAAAGCACGAGTAATTTCACGGGCGCGGTCAGGGCGGAAGTTTGCACAAATAACCGCATCGCCATCTTTAATTGCCCCGTTAGTTAATGCTGCTGAACGGATGACAGTTGCTTGTACGAACTCGTCATTCTCATCTCGATTATAGGCTTGTTCTAAAGCTTCTAGCGCTGACTCACACTGGTACGGTGATTGGCTAGCAGTCATCGCATCATAGGCCAACTGCACTCGATCCCAGCGATTATCCCTATCCATCGCAAAGTAACGCCCGACAACCGTGGCTATCCCTCCAACGCCTATCTCAGAGAAAACAGCTTCGGCTCTCTCGATCGATGGCTTCGCTGAACGAGGCGGCATATCACGACCATCCAAGATGGCATGTAAGAACACCTGAGACGCACCTCGTTGTGCGGCCATTCGCAACAACTCAAAAATATGCGCTTCGTGACTATGCACCCCACCTGGAGACAGTAACCCAAAGATATGCACAGCAGCGTTATTGCTGATAGCGCTATCGATAGCCGATGTAAGCACTGGATTTTCGTAGAAGTCACCATCTTCTATCGATTTGGAGATGCGCGTAAAATTTTGATAAACAGGACGGCCCGCGCCGATATTCATATGTCCTACTTCTGAGTTCCCCATCTGCCCTTCAGGCAAACCGACTGCCATGCCTGAAGTTGCTATGCGCGAATTAGGGTTATTCTTTAATAAAGCATCCCACGTTGGCGTATTAGCTACTTCAATAGCAGAGGAAGCGGTGGATTCAACACCAAAACCATCAAGGATTAACAAGGCTTTAGGGGTACGTTTATTACTCATAAAGGTTAAGACCTATCCTATCCATGAAAAAGAGGGACATTTTACTGTGATTCCCTGCAATTGGCTAACCTTCTGCCCCGCCTTCTTCGCTTTGCCTCTTATATGAATGCCGTGGGCATTGTATAATTCTGGCCTTTAAAAGTGGCCGCCTATAACGGCAAAATGACGGTTTAGGAAACATAATGGAACAACTGATTGAATTTGCGTCCAACCATTTCATGCTGGTTGCCGCGTGGGTACTCACATTAATTTTGATTATATGGAGTGAAGGCCAACGAGCAGGCAAGTCGGTTTCACCTGCCATCGCCACACAGCTTATCAACAAACAAGATGCCGTATTGATTGATATACGCACAAAAAAAGAGTGGGATACTGGATATATCACAGGCTCCAGACACATCCCTGTGGCAGACTTATCTCGCCGCATCACCGAAATTGAGAAATTTAAAAGCCGTCCTGTCATTGTCGTTTGCAACCTTGGACAAGTGGCAGGCAGCGCTAGCAAACAACTAAAAGCAGCGGGCTTCGAAAACGTTATGCGCTTGCAAGGTGGCATAACCGAATGGAAAGGCCAAAACTTGCCAATCGTCAAAAAGGCTTAATACATGCGCACTATTATCTATAGCTCTGACTGGTGCCCTTTCTGCGCAAGAGCAAAAATGCTCTTGGATCACAAAGGGGTAACTTACGAGGAGATCAATGTTGATAATAAACCAAAAATTCGAGCTGAAATGACCAATCTCTCAGGTCGCACCAGTGTGCCTCAAATTTTCATTGGTAAAACTCATGTGGGTGGCTGCGACGACCTATTCGCCCTAGAAAGACAGGGCAAGCTTGATGAACTTCTTTCCAATAATAAAGATTAAGGATCAACCATGCCTGATAACGAACAAGCGGCTCAACAGCAGCCACAACCACAGTTCTCCATCCAGCGTATTTATGTAAAAGATGCTTCTTTGGAAACGCCTAACAGCCCTCAGATTTTCACTAAAGAGTGGAAACCTGAAATCAATCTGGAAATGAACACGCGCACAACACCACTCAGTGATGAGCACTTCGAAGTTGTTCTAACGCTTACCGTTACTGCGAAGAATGAAGAAGAAACAGCATTCCTTGTTGAAGTACAACAGGGCGGTATCTTTTTAGTTGCGGGTATGAACGAACAGGAATCGGGTCATGCTTTAGGCGCGTTCTGCCCTAGCATTCTGTTCCCGTACGCTCGCGAAGCAATTGATACAATGGTGACAAAGGCAAGCTTCCCTCCATTGATGCTAGCACCGGTCAACTTTGATGCGCTATACGCTCAACAGCTTCAGCAAAGAGCTGCTCAAGAAAACCAACACTAAGGTGCTCTATAGCTTACCGGTCATTTATCCCAGCAAGCTATAATGAAGGGCTTATGGTTCTTTAAGAACCAAGGCCCTTTGTGACTTAGCCTTACGATCAACCCATCTGACCAAGTCTGTCCACATCCGATTAACATCATGTGGTGTAGGCATAATCCCTGCGTGAGGCAGCTCAATTGTCATCACAGGTATCCCTTTAACAAACCACGCATAATTACCCAATGACCCAGGGTACGTTCCCAACTGACGAAGATATAAAGGCCCCAACTTACGGGGCGGCTTTAGGCTATTACCGTCGAAGTCTAAAATGCCATGGGGAGCATGGACAGAGATAATAACGTCTGGTCGATATTCGTCAATTAGCTGATGAATCATTCGAGTTTCCGGCTCACTTAACGGCTCATGTCCAGGATAGTAGCGAGCCCGCTTTTTAGCACGTTCTCGCCAATGCGCTAAAGGCTCGGGGAAGTTGGGTGCAGGTATAAAATTACGGTTTAAATCCACTTTATTTTTATTCACTCGTGAAGAGCGCTTCTGTAACAAGCCATCAGGGTTTGCCAATGGAATAAAGTGCCAATCAAAAATACCACTATGGTGCTTATGCAACATACCCAACCATTTGAATGTCACACTGACACTAGAGTATTCATCCCCATGAATCCCCCCGATAAATAAGATTCTCGGTGCATCCTCAGAGGTAGCAGCATAGTGCTTTTCTAAGATGGGAAGACCATCTGATGAATAGAATCGAGGCTGATTGAATAATATATCATTACATTCAGCTATAGTGACACTCGAAAGTTTGCTGCCGATTTTTCCACAAATAAGCTGTACGTTAGTAATATCAGGACTGCTTTCGGATGCTGCCCATACGCCGCAGGTAGACGAGATCAGCAAAGTCATAAACAAAAAAAAGAAACGCATATCTGACAACCCAGCCATTACACCAAAAAACAACATAAAATTATGAGCACAAAAAACCGGCTATAAAAGCCGGTTTAGATGGTAGCTATTAACACTTAACGCGTGTTAGTTAGCATCTTGCGAATATCTCTATTCAAAGGCAATCGGAAGTCATGAGATGATAAAACCCGGCTGTCCACAACACTGACCAGACGAGCATTTACGTATACATAATCACCGCCTACAGCATAAGTCCCTACTAGTACTGCATGGGCATCATGGGCAGCACCTACGTTCATCAGCTCACGAGACAACATAAACTCACCAATACGTGGCTGCATAAATAGGCTGTTTCTCAGTCTGACTTCAATTACCTCATAGCCCTTGCCAACTAAATCACCAGCAATGCTGTCACCTACCAGCCGGCCAAACGTCGAAGAACGCTGCAGGTCATCAATATTAACGAAGCTGGTAGCAAGAATTGCTTTATCTTTCGGTATTTCGTCGGCAGTGTTCTTGATCAAAGAGGAACCCACAGAATTAACCACTGCTACCAAATTAACCTTCGCATCCGCAACGCGTACATTTTTGTCAGATGCGCAGCCAACAAGAAACATTGCTGCTAATAAGGCGACCACTTTGGTCCATGTAATATGCGCCATAATCCTCTCCTTAATGATCAGTCACACGGATGGTCCGTACCGACTTGGCTGGCGCAACATAGTGGTCTTTATCGCCAGGATTGATGTAATAGATATTAGTTGATGAATGCTGCAACATGCCATCTTTGGTGACTTGCGTCGTGATAGCAATCTCATGGCTAGTCTCAGGCGACCAGTTACCAATCAGGAAGTCACCCGCTGCCGCCATCGGAATCAGGCCCAACGCAGGTTCCTTCCAATGGTTAATTGGGATAGACGCAACCGCAATGCCAGCCGCCAATGCCGTTAGCGCCCCTTCTGGAGGTCGAATCATGCCACGATCTTTATGCTCGATCAGGTTAACATCATAACTGACTTCCACTGTAGCCTTCGGAGATACCATCACCGCAGCACCCTTAGAAACCAACTCACTGGTCAGCAGCTGTTTAAAGGTTTCGTTGAAAATCGCTTCTTCCGTACCGGCATTAACATATACGGATTGTCCATTGAGCTTCTGGAAAATACCATTCGCTTCGTTTGCCGCCAACACACGCCAATGATGTGCAGCCTGCATTTTCTGTTGCTCAGAAATGGGATACGTTGTTGCGATAGGGGCTTGCGATGTATGCGCATAGAAGCAGCCTGGCAACACCACCGCCATAGCACCCAGAATAGCTATTTTCCTTATCATCATTCTATCCTTCAATTAAAAGACCTGTCGTTTGGCCCTATATTATTCGATTTATTCGCCAAGGTACACGCCGACATTCATTAAGTACAGCCTGAGTAGCCTAACTGGCGCCAAGCTTCGTAAACAACCACAGCGCACGCATTCGAGAGATTCAGACTGCGGCTCTGAGGGCCCATCGGCAACTTCACACGCTGCTCCGGCGGCAAATCTTCCCGCACTTGTAAGGGTAAGCCTCGGGTTTCAGGCCCAAAAAGCAACACATCCCCAGCGGAAAAAGCAACGTCTGAGTGAAATACCGTCCCTTTTGTGGTCAAAGCCCACACTTTACCCGGTTTTATCTCTTCCAAGCAATCCGATAGGTTGTTGTGTACACGTACCGATGAAAACTCGTGATAATCCAAGCCTGCTCTTCGAAGCTTTTTATCGTCTAACTCAAACCCTAAAGGCTCCACCAAGTGTAGCCTAAACCCAGTATTTGCACATAATCGAATAATATTACCAGTATTGGGCGGGATTTCTGGTTCATATAACACAACATGAAGCATAGTAAGCACTCTACTCTAATAACCTTTATGTTGAATTATACGCAACCTGCCCCACAAAGCACCGGCTAATCAGTCATCATCAACCTGTAAGTTCAGCTCTTTAATTTTTCGGGTAAGTGTGTTTCGCCCCCATCCCAAAAGCTCAGCCGCATCACGCCGGCGCCCGGCTGTATGCTTGAGCGCCGT
Organism: Neptunomonas concharum; assembly: GCF_008630635.1. NCBI lineage: Bacteria > Pseudomonadati > Pseudomonadota > Gammaproteobacteria > Oceanospirillales > Oceanospirillaceae > Neptunomonas > Neptunomonas concharum. The sequence goes on from NZ_CP043869.1 coordinate 3,138,529, forward strand.
CTCGATCATAATACGTTCAAATGCGGGTACGGCTGTATCGAGAATATGCTGACGTCCGGACGCTAACTGCTGATCAGCCCAATTTTTGAGCGCTTGCTCCCAATTGGAAGTAGTCACGCCAGCTTCACCTTGCTGCTCCACTAGCTCAGGAGGCATATCAGACACCAGAACTTCGCGTCCAGAGGCCATAACCGTTAACCAGCGACATATGTTCTCGAGTTGTCGAACATTACCCGGCCAAGCCAGATTACACATATAGTGCTCGGTTTCAGGGCGCAATACTTTAGGCTCAACACTCAGCTCTTCTGCAGAACGTGTCAGAAAGTAGCGTGCAAGCTTGGGGATATCTTCTCTTCGCTCGGCAAGCTTAGGGATATGAATACGGATGACATTGAGCCGATGGAAAAGGTCTTCCCGAAAACGCCCACTCTCAACCAAAGACTCAAGGTTTTGATGCGTCGCTGCGATAATACGCACATCAACCTTTACCGGTGTGTGCCCACCTACCCGGTAAAACTCGCCATCCGCTAACACTCTAAGCAAACGCGTTTGAGTTTCGGCTGGCATATCACCTATTTCATCAAGAAACAGCGTACCACCATCTGCTTGCTCAAACCGCCCACGACGCGCAGCGGCGGCACCGGTAAATGCACCTTTTTCATGGCCAAACAGTTCTGACTCAATCAGATCTTTAGGAATAGCAGCCATATTCAGTGGAATAAAGGACTGCTTAGCCCTGGGGCTATGTTTATGCAAAGCATGAGCTACTAACTCTTTACCCGTGCCCGACTCGCCATTGATCAGCACAGTAATATTGGAGTGGGACAATCGCCCTATTGCCCTAAACACTTCTTGCATAGCAGGGGCTTCACCGATAATTTCAGCGGTGTCCAATTCCGGGGCCAAAGGAGCGGCCTCCTTTCGCTGCTCATAAGCGTGCTCAACCGCTCTCTTTACGAGCGCAACCGCATCATCCACATCAAACGGCTTAGGTAGATATTCAAACGCCCCACCTTGATAGGAAGATACCGCACTATCCAGATCTGAGTGTGCCGTCATTATTATGATCGGGATGCCTGCATAATCGGCCTGAATTCGCTCCAATAGCTCCAACCCATCCATACCCGGCATACGAATATCACTGATGATGGCATCAGGCTGAGTTTTCGCTAGCTGACCAAGTACTTCGTTGGCACCTTCAAATGTCGTAATTGAAAAGCCCGATTGGCTCAAAGCTCTCTCCAGCACCCACCGGATCGACCGATCATCATCCACTATCCACACATTACCGGACATCGTCATGCTTTTGCTCCAAAGGAATAAAGAGAGAGAAACGGGTCATACCTGGTTCACTAGCGCACTCGATAAGCCCGTGATGTTGATTAATAATGGATTGCGCTATAGATAAACCTAGCCCTGTTCCTTCTGCTCGCCCACTGATCATTGGATAAAAAACCATCTGTTTCATCCCTTCTGGAATTCCAGGGCCATTATCAATAATCTCCAAGCAACAAACTAAGCGATGCCTTTCAGCTCCTAGCGTCACTTGACGCTTTGCGCGAGTGCGAAGCAGTATTTCAGGTGAATCAGACATATTCTCCCGCAGAGCCTGCATGGCATTGCGCACAATGTTCAGCACCGCTTGTATTAACTGCTCAGAATCTCCCATAAACTCAGGAATACTCGGATCGTAGTCCCTCTTTAACTCAATTTCTCCTGCCGACTCAGCTGAAACTAATGAACAAACCCGTTCAAGTACAGCATGGATATTGACATTCGTCATATTAGGTAGCTGTCGCGGGCCCAACAATCTATCCACTAAATTCCGTAAGCGATCAGCTTCTTCGATAATGATTTGGGTGTACTCATGAAGTGAGACATCAGCCAACTCACGCTCCAACAGTTGCGCTGCACCACGAATTCCACCTAAGGGGTTTTTAATCTCATGTGCCATACCGCGAACTAAATTACGTGTCGTAGCATGATGTGATAACAGCTCCTCCTCCCGCTCAATCCTTAACAAACGGTCCCTTGCCTGAATTTCGATCAGCAAAGTACTACTTCTATCCCACGGGATAGGATTAACACTGTAATCAACTGTTAGCTCATCCCCGCTCATTGAGATCAATTTAGCCTCGCGGCGGGTATAGGAGTGCCCTGAATAAACAGACGCTTTTAGTACTTCTATCTCCGAAGCATCCTGAGTTAACCACTGCTCCACCCCAACACTACTCAGGCGCTTCGATGTGGCCGCCAAGAGCATCTCAGCAGCCGGGTTCATGTACTCAATACATAACTGATCATCGAGTAAGATGACACTGGTAGAGAGGTTCTCAAGTATCTGTTTATGTGTTTGTTTTCTAAGCATCCGCGCACCATCCATTACATAGCTTAAAGCAGCAAAAATTGAGCCAACTTCCCAAACTAGGGCAACACACCAATATTCGCGTCAAATCGATACTTCCCCATGTTTATCCCTAAACCCTGCAACGAAGTGAAGAACTTATTGCACCATTATAGTGCACAACAGAAAAACACGTGCATCGTAATGTCGCCTGTAATAAATACAGGCAAAAAAAAAACCTCCCGAAGGAGGCTTTTTATTAACTAAGCAACTGACTTATACAGAGTAGTACAGGTCATACTCAAGCGGGTGAGTTGTCTGGTTGATCTTATCTGCTTCTTCTTGTTTCAGAGCAATATAAGCATCGATCATGTCATCAGTGAACACGCCGCCTTTTGTCAAGAACTCACGGTCAGAATCCAGAGCTGCCAATGCTTCTTCCAAAGATCCAGCAACTTGTGGAATCTCAGCTGCTTCTTCAGCAGGCAAGTCGTATAGATCTTTATCTGCAGCATCGCCTGGGTGGATCTTATTCTGGATACCGTCCAGACCCGCCATCATCAATGCAGCAAAGCACAGGTACGGGTTAGCGATTGGATCAGGGAAGCGCGTCTCAATACGACGTGCTTTAGGGTTAGTAACGTATGGAATACGAATAGAAGCAGAACGGTTACGAGCAGAGTATGCCAGCATAACAGGTGCTTCAAAGTGAGGAACCAAACGCTTGTAAGAGTTAGTACCTGGGTTGGTGATAGCATTCAACGCTTTAGCGTGCTTGATGATACCGCCAATGTAATACAGAGCCATTTCGCTCATACCTGCATAAGCATCACCAGCAAACAGGTTTACACCATCTTTAGACAAAGATTGGTGAACGTGCATACCAGAACCGTTGTCGCCTACGATTGGCTTAGGCATGAATGTCGCTGTTTTGCCGTAAGCATGTGCAACGTTGTGTACGCAGTATTTTAAAACCTGAACTTCGTCAGCTTTTTTAACTAGCGTGTTAGCACCTGCACCGATTTCACACTGACCAGCGGTTGCTACTTCATGGTGATGAACTTCAACATCTAAGCCCATTGCTGTCATGGCGTTACACATGTTGCCACGCAGGTCATGTAGAGAATCGACAGGAGGAACTGGGAAGTAACCGCCCTTCACACGTGGACGGTGACCTGTATTACCGCCTTCAAACTTGCTGTTAGAAGACCATGCAGCTTCTTCAGAAGAAACGGTGTAACCACAACCACTCATATCAGAATGGAAGTGTACTTCATCAAATACGAAGAACTCAGGCTCGGGACCGAACATTGCCGTGTCAGCAATACCTGTAGACTTCAAATACTCTTCTGCACGACGCGCAACAGAACGTGGATCACGCTCGTAGCCCTGTCCTGTTGCAGGCTCAACGATGTCACAGCGAACGATAACCGTTGACTCTTCAGAGAAAGGATCCAATACAGATGCACTGTCATCTGGCAGCAAAATCATGTCAGACTCATTGATGCCCTTCCAACCAGCAATAGAAGAACCATCAAACATTTTACCTTCTTCAAAGAAGTCGTCGCCCATCTGATGAACAGGGATGGTAACGTGCTGTTCTTTACCTTTGGTGTCAGTGAATCGCATATCAACCCACTTAACATCATTTTCTTCAATTAACTTCAGAGTCTTCTCTGACATTTGGCTCTCTCCACAATTAGACGTTGCCAGACGCGTTTTAATCCGGTCTTGAAAATATCGGCCGAAGCCGGTTGATTCTTCTAAAGCAACTAGCGTGCCAATATACAAACGCTTGATTTTAGGTCGCTAGCGCATCATTTTGATCACTCTTCGTGCACCAAAAAAGAGCATAACACAGCAAGTTGCACCATTATGGAACAAAAACACCGCTCCATAGCTCACTGCGCTGCCCGATTAGCATCATACTCCAAGCCACAATAAATGGCTTGTGTAAAAAAGACGTATAAACCTAATTATTAATTAAGATCAACAGCAACAATTGAGTGTATAATGCGCGCTTTATGAAACTCCTTTAAGGTACTTCCACGTGATTGAGAAGCTGAGAAATATCGCCATTATTGCCCACGTTGACCATGGTAAAACCACACTGGTTGACAAATTGCTGCAGCAATCAGGCACTCTGGGGCGTCGAGATGAAGGCGCTGAGCGCATTATGGACTCCAACGATCAGGAGAAAGAGCGCGGCATCACCATTCTGGCGAAAAACACAGCCATTGAGTGGAATGGCTACCACATCAACATCGTAGACACACCAGGCCACGCCGACTTTGGTGGTGAAGTAGAGCGTGTTTTATCGATGGTTGACTGTGTTTGCTTGCTGGTTGATGCGGTTGATGGCCCTATGCCACAAACTCGCTTTGTAACCCAGAAAGCTTTCGACCAAGGCTTACGCCCGATTGTTGTAGTTAACAAGGTCGACCGTCCAGGCGCTAATCCAGACGGTGCTGTTGATAAAGTATTCGACCTGTTTGATTCACTAGGTGCTACAGATGAACAGCTCGACTTTCCAATCATTTATGCTTCTGCCTTGAATGGTATTGCAGGTACCGAACACGACAACCTTGCGGACGATATGACACCGCTGTTCGAAGCGATTATCGAACACGTTAGCCCTCCACAAGTGGATATGGAAGGTCCATTTCAGATGCAGATCTCTGCACTGGATTACAACAGCTATGTAGGCGTTATCGGTGTTGGCCGAGTAAAACGCGGTGTCGCCAAGTTAAACAACCCTGTAAAAATCATCGATCGCGAAGGTAAAGTCCGTAGCGGTAAGATTCAAAAAATCATGGGCTATCTTGGCTTGGAGCGTGTTGATGTTACCGAAGCACGTGCTGGTGATATTGTTTGTGTAACCGGTATCGATGAACTCAACATCTCTGATACCTTATGTGATCCAGAACAAGTAGAAGCTTTGCCAGCTTTGAGTGTTGACGAGCCTACCGTTTCGATGACATTCCAAGTAAACGATTCACCCTTTGCAGGTCAAGACGGCAAATTCGTAACCAGCCGTAATATCAAAGACCGCTTAGACCGTGAGCTAATCCACAACGTAGCATTACGTGTTGAACAAGGCGACTCTCCTGAGAAGTTCCGTGTTTCAGGCCGTGGCGAACTTCACTTATCGGTATTGATTGAATCCATGCGCCGTGAAGGGTTCGAGCTGGGTGTATCGCGTCCTGAAGTTATTCAAAAAGTGGTTGATGGCGAAATTCAAGAGCCTTACGAAATGGTGATGATTGATGTTGAAGAACAACATCAAGGCAGCATCATTGAAGAGTTGGGTAAGCGCAAAGGTGATATGACAAACATGGAAGTGGATGGTACGGGTCGTATTCGTCTATCTTTCTTGATTCCTTCACGTGGCTTGATCGGCTTCCGTAGCCAATTCCTGACGATGACATCCGGCACCGGCATCATGACGTCAATCTTTGATCACTACGGTCCTGTTAAAGAAGGTGAAGTCGTCTTCCGTAATAACGGTGTGCTGATTTCCATGGTAACCGGTAAAGCACTGGGCTACTCCTTATGGAACCTGCAGGAACGTGGCCGTCTATGCATCGTGCCAAACGTTGAAGTTTATGAAGGCATGATTCTGGGTATCCACAGCCGTAGTAACGACTTGGCCGTTAATCCAATCAAGGGTAAGCAGCTAACCAACGTACGTGCATCAGGTACTGATGAAAACATCCAGCTAACGCCAGCGATTCGTTTCACACTGGAACAGGCATTGGATTTCATTGAAGATGATGAATTGGTAGAAGTAACGCCTAATCACATCCGCTTGCGCAAAAAATTCTTAACCGAAAACGAGCGCAAACGCTTCGCTCGTAGCGGTAAGTAATCGCAAACAATCCTAAAAGGCGACTTCGGTCGCCTTTTTCATGCCTTAGATTTCCTTCATCTCTTCGGAGACTTATACTAGAGCAAGGCGAAGCCTCAACAAGGACAGATCATGCGTACTCTCTATCCCGATATCCACCCTTATAAAGAACACCACATTAACGTCAGTGATCAGCATACGCTTTATGTAGAAGAAAGCGGTAATGCCGAGGGGATACCGGTGCTTTTCGTTCATGGCGGCCCCGGTGGCGGAACCAGTAGCGCACACCGCTGCTTTTTTAATCCGGAAAAGTATCGCATTATTTTATTCGATCAACGCGGCTGCGGACGATCAATCCCTCATGCCGATCTCGCCCATAACACCACAGAACATTTAATAGCGGATATGGAAACGATTCGCACTCAGCTCGGCGTGGATGAGTGGCTTCTATTTGGTGGATCTTGGGGATCAACCTTGAGTTTACTCTATGCGCAACAGCACCCTTCTCGGGTTTGCGGCTTAATTCTTCGAGGGATCTTTCTTTGTCGCCAGCAGGATATTCGCTGGTTCTATCAACAGGGAGCCAGCGCAATCTTCCCTGATTACTGGCAAGCCTTTACCCAGCCGATCCCTGCCGCTGAGCGGGGCGATTTAGTCCATGCCTACCATAAGCGGCTTACCTCAGCGAATGAATTAGAGCGTATGTCTGCAGCCAAAGCCTGGTCTACTTGGGAAGGACGCTGCTCGACTTTGGTACCCAATAACCACTTGGTTGATCATTATGCTGACCCGCATACCGCATTGTCGATAGCGCGTATAGAGGCCCATTACTTTGTTAACCACGGCTTCATACATGAAAACCAGATTCTCGATAATGCGCACAAAATAACCCATATCAACACCACCATTATCCATGGCCGTTACGATATGGTATGTCCTATTGAGCAAGCGTACACGTTGCATAAAGCACTACCAGAAGCGGAGCTGCATATCGTAAGAGAAGCGGGCCATTCGGCTTTTGAAGCAGCCATTACTGATAATCTGATAAGGGCAACAGATGAGTTTGCTCGCAGCTTGGCTTAGGAGATTCTCGAATGAAAGGACTCATACAAAGAGTCAAATCCGCATCTGTGGATGTCGATCAAAAACGTATAGGTGAAATTCAGTCGGGTATTCTGCTACTGCTGGGCATTGAGCGAGACGATACCCAAGCCCAAGCCGACAAGCTACTCAAAAAAGTTTTGGGCTACCGTATCTTCGCTGATGAGGAAGATCGGATGAACTTGAGTCTTGAACAAACAGAAGGCGGGTTATTAGTGGTCTCTCAATTCACCTTAGTAGCTGATACCAATAAAGGACTCAGGCCAGGTTTCTCTAACGGCGCCTCACCTGAACACGGTAAGGCACTGTATGACTATTTTGTTCACCAAGCTAAGCAACAGCATAATCAGGTAGAAACAGGAAAGTTTGGCGCTAACATGCAGGTTTCATTACTTAATGACGGCCCGGTTACTTTTTTATTGGAAGCTAATTAGTCCGGCTTACTAGCCATTAGGTACTGCAGTTGCTCACGTGCCGCTAAAGCGGCACCCTTTGTATCCGCGGAACGCCGTGATGCAAAATATTCTGCGTTGAACAGGTCAAAATAAGCATCAAGTACAGATGCACTTTGCTCATCTTGTATATCTCTTAATACGGCAGCGCCCACTTCTGCCGTACAAAGGTGATGGGGCTGTGCCGATTGCCGAAGCTGATAGCGGGACAAACCCGTTACCGTAGGTTCAAACACTGGCAGTGCATCAAGGTAACGACTTAAACGGAACATACGGCGAGCTTGTCGCCAAGTCCCGTCCAGAATAATAAAGGCAGGAATACGCTCATCTGGCCGCTGAACCGCTTCAACATCCACCATTCTTTGCTGATAATCTGCCTCTTGAGGAAACACCAAATAGGGTCGGTACCGCGCATCCGACAATAGCGCAATAAAATCAGGATCAGGATCAGTACGCGACCACTCAAAGGTTTTTGAACCATGGATCGCATCAACAATTAAACGGCCGGTATTACTTGGCTTATAAAATTCATCATGATGGGTTAATAACCAAAAAACGGCTTTAGCTGCGACGCCAGGCTTATCTGTACATAAGCAACGCTGGGCTGGCAACAAACAGGTTTCACAACGTATAACCCTTGAACCCCGCGTTACAAATGGCTTTCGGGGGGCATCTGCTTGATACGCCACTACTGGAGTCTCTTCTCGATTTCTCCTGAGTCAAAGAGCACTGAAGGTGCACCCCACTCAAGTTGCTGACACCCTTTATGCAGCCAATGCAAAATCTGATGCATCTCGGCATAAGACAAAATACTAAAGCCCGTTGCCTCAGCCTGGCCATTTTCAAAGAAGCCTAACTGATAACGTCCATCACGGAAGCTAATATCAAGACGTTGCAGTAATTGCACCGTTTCATCCGTGTGGTCTAACGATTCCTCTTTTAATACGGACTGTTGCTGCTGAGCCTCATCGTGCTCAAACTGCGCCATCGCCGACTGATGTTCAGCGGGCATTTGGCTCACTTTTTCCGATGTCTTTTTAATGAGTTGATCAGAGGCGTCCAGCAATCGCAGAACTAAGCGACGAGTCAGCCAAAAGTCGACCCGCTGATGGCTATTCGATAAATTACCGATCAAGCGAATACGGTCTTCAACGGGGTCAAAATGAAATGAGAGTGATGCAAGGTTTATCATCAATTATCCAATTAGCAACGCTTGATGGACACATTATGATAGCGGATCATCCGCCCGTTGTATTCATAAAGCGGACAATTTGCACACTGCCATCTGTGGTAAAGTGATGCTTCTCGGGTTTGTGGGTAATCGCTTCTCTGATGGTATGTTTGAGGCGCTCCAAATCACCGGGATAACGCCGCATTACCGCCTTTAGATCAACAGCATTTTCATTACCTAAGCAGAGTAACAGCTTACCTTCGACTGTGATGCGGATTCGATTACATTCGCCACAAAAGTTATGACTATGAGGCGAAATAAAGCCAATTCTTGTGCCTGAGTCGGCCATTTTCCAATAACGCGATGGCCCTCCTGTTGTCAGAGATGAAGGCATCAACGGGTAAACCTGCTGAATCATTGCTCGCACATCATCGCTAGAGCAATAGGTCGCTTCTCGATCATGCTCTGATATCTGGCCCAGTGGCATCTCTTCAATAAAAGAGATATCCAAGCCTCTCTCACGTGCAAAATCCACCAGCTCAATCACTTCATGATCGTTGCGGCCTTTGAGGATAACTGCATTCAACTTAATTCTCTCGAAACCCGCTGTTCTAGCAGCTTCGATTCCTTCCAACACTTGCTCCAACCGTCCTGTGCGGGTCAGCTCCTTAAACAACGGGGCATGCAATGTATCCAGACTAATATTAATTCGGTTAACTCCAGCAGCTCTCAGCGCTTGCGCATAGCGGACCAACTGCGAACCGTTTGTGGTAACACAAAAGTCGTTCAATCCAGGAAGGCTGCCCATGCGCTCAAATAAGCTCAATACCTCTTTGCGCACCAAAGGCTCTCCACCGGTGAGACGAATTTTGGTCACTCCCATTTCGGTCAATGCACGCGCGACCTGATGTATCTCCTCAAGGGATAAGACTTGCTGCCGAGGCAAAAAAGTCATCTCCTCATCCATGCAGTAGACACAACGAAAGTCACAGCGATCAGTCACTGACAGACGAACGTAAGTAATATGCCTTCCGAAAGGGTCGATCAACTGCTCAGTCATGAGTCTCTCACATCAAATCCGAAAAAGGTTGTATCAATACTGGCTCTCCGACATCAATCCGCTCAAATTCATCCGTAATTTCTATTAGGCAGTTCGCCATCACCATTGAGGTAAGAATGCCAGACCCCTGAGAACCTGTCGAACGAACCACCAGCTGCCCCGACTCGTTAATATGGTAAACGCCTCGGCTATAATCAGTCCTACCCAGACGGGACTTCAACGTTTCTTCTGCAATCGCTATCATACGATTCGGTTGCCATGCTGTTTGCCCCATCATTTTGCGCAATGCCGGCTGCACAAACTGCATAAACGTCACCATAACTGCCACCGGATTACCGGGAAGACCAAAGAAGGGTTTACCACCAACATCACCGAACGCTAAGGGACGGCCTGGGCGCATAGCGATGCGCCAAAAATCGACACGGCCTTCTTGTTTTAAAGCCGACTTAATATAGTCAGCCTCTCCCATAGACACGCCCCCGGAGGAAAGCATGATATCCGCAGAAGAGGCCGCCAGTGCTAATGCCTCTGACAAACTGCGCTGATCATCTTCTATAATACCTAAGTCAATGACTTCGCACCCTAAACGAGTCAACATACCGCGCAATGTAAAGCGATTGGTATCATAAATACCAAATTCTGGTAAGGCTTCTCCTTGATCAACTACTTCATCTCCCGTTGAGAAGATCGCCACCTTCACCGGCTTAAAAACCTCAACCGATGACAACCCCATCGATGCCAACAAACCTAACGCTTGGGGGCTCAGTAGAGAGCCTGATGGAAGACATAGACTTCCTCTGGGAATATCCTCACCAGCCAAGCGAACGTGCTGGCCTTTTTGTACACCACCCTGAATACTCAGCGCTGCGCCCTTAAGGCTCGCTGCTTCTTTAATAATGATAGTGTCAGCGCCTTCAGGAACTGGGGCGCCTGTCATAATGGCAACCGCTTCGCCTTGATTAAGCTTTTCAGGATAGCCTCGCCCAGCATACGCCTCTCCAACCAAACGCCACGAAACTGGTAGGGGATCGGTAAAAGCGATAGCATACCCATCCATAGCCGAGTTCGTATGAGGAGGGACATTAAACGGCGAATACTGGTCAGTGGCCAGAACTCTATCCATCGCCTTAGAAAGAGGGATACGTTCTGTTTTGGTCGCATTGGGCACTACATTCAGAATTCTATTGATACTCTCTTCTACCGGTAACATCTTTCCGGGGTTGGCAACAGCATCGAAGCAACTAATGACTTCTACCATTAGCGCGCGCTCACATAATTTAGTACAAACGCCAAGATGCTATCTACATCCCCCAGTGGCAATATCGGCAGTTGCGTATCTAGCGTATCTGTCTGATCAGTAGCGATTGCAATAACATTGGGATCATCCGGAAAAATCAGCGGTTTGCCTAGCGATGGCCGGTGTAACTCTATCTTGGGAATCGCTTCTCGCTTAAAACCTTCCACCAATACCAAGTCTAATTTTGCCAGATCCAACTTCCCTACCAAATCAGCCAACACGGGCTCTTCCGGTGTCTCCTTATCGACCATCAACGCCCAACGATTCGCAGAGGCAATCAACATTTGCTGCGCACCTGATTTTCTCAACTCGTAGCTATCTTTGCCGGGATGATCTACATCAAACTGATGATGCGCGTGCTTGATCACGGCTAAACGGACACCTTCATGACGCAGTGCTGGGATGAGTTTTTTAAGAAGTGTTGTTTTTCCTGTACCGCTCCAAGCCGAGAAGCCCAACAACCTAGGCATGGCAACAAGAGCGTCAAGATCATCTTTGCGATTAACATTCGCGAATGCATCAATACAATCTGAAAAATCCACTTCAGCAAACGTATGGCGCGCAAACCAGCGGTCAATTTTCCTTTCCCCGTCAGCCAACGATTGTTTCAAGTCATCTAGCAGTTCACGATGCAATAACGCCACGACTGGCTGCATCCGCTTACCATCATGGGCCACCGCAATCTGTGCATCGGCTGCGATTGCCCCTGCATACAACCTATCAATCGTATCAACTGGTAAACGTGGGCTGTCGCATGGAATAAATGCCACCCATGGTGTCTTCGCATGCTCAAGGCCCGTAGCCATACCCATCAATGGCCCCTGAAAACCCGGCTCTAAGTCCATGAGGACTGGCAAGCCCAAGGATTGATAAGCTTCCAAACTACGGTTGGCATTGATAAAACACTCTGCAACTTGCGAGGAGATTAGGTCGATGGCATGACGAATAAGTGGCTTACCTTCTAACTCGATCCAGCCTTTATCCGTGCCTCCCATTCTGCGTGACATGCCACCTGCCAGTACAACACCTGTGACCTCTTGATTAGGCATATTTCGAATACTCCGGATTTGCAAACACCTCTAGCAACTGGCCTGCTTTCAACTGAAGCTGCCTCTGGCACAATTGGGTCAATGAGGTTTTTTGGTGACTACTCAACATAATACAGCATTCCTGAGCACTTAAACTTGTCACCATCTCGGTTACAATTTTTATAGACTCGGCATCTAAATTCGCGGTCGGCTCATCAAGCATCAACATAGACGGCTCTAAAATAGCCGCCCTTGCCAACGCAAGACGCTGTTTTTCCCCGCCTGATAGCGTTCTTGCCTCTTGCATCGCTAACTGAGTTAAACCTGCCAACTCAAGTACCGCCTCCACCCGCTTATCAAGATCCCTTCGAGAAGAAAACTGATAACCCAACCCGAAACGAACATTATCGGAAACACTTCCAGAAAACACAAAAGGGGTTTGGTGTAGATAAATTACCTTATAATGGGGACGCTTCCACCAACTGCGGCTGTCGATACCATTAAGAATAATACTGCCACTGGAAGGTCTCTCTAAGCCAGCTAAAATTTTCATCAAGGTCGTTTTGCCAGCACCATTCTCTCCCTGCAAATGCAAGCTTTGCCCTGAGCCGATCTCTAAGCTTGGTATGGAAAACAGCATCCGTTCTCCATATTTTTTCGAAATTCCCTGAACTTGAATACGCATATTAGCTACTCACCAATTGCCCTCGACCACGAAAAGAGGCCAAAAAGAAGTTAAGCACCAAAGCAAGCAGGAGTAGCACGATCCCCAAAGCAACCCCTTGAGCGAATTCACCCTTACTGGTTTCTAATGCAATGGCGGTTGGGATATTACGCGTATAACTCATGATATTTCCGCCAACCATCATTGAGCAGCCTACCTCTGAAATGATCCGCCCGAATCCCACCACGAGTGTCGCTAACAACGCAAACTTAGCCTCACGTACCAACGCAATAAAACTTCGACCATGTGAAGCACCCAGTGTCCTTGCCGTTTCCCATGCTCGCTTATCTAAACTCTGAAACGCAGAGTGGCTCATGCAAACCAACACAGGAAAACACAAGAGAACCTGCCCTATGACCATAGCTGGCTGCGTAAATAGCAAATGAAGATCACCAAACGGCCCGCTTCTAGATAACATAAGATAAAGGCTTAACCCGACCACCACGGTAGGGACGGCCATGAGTGCGTGAAAAATCGTAATGACGACCCATCTACCAGGAAACCTAACCATGGCCAGCAAAAAGCCAAGTAAAACAGCAGGAAGAGCTGCGATACTCAGCGCCGTGAGAGAAACGCGACAAGAAACACCAATGATGTTCCAGAGCGCTTCATCTCCACTCACCAATAGCTTGATCGCATCCAAGCAGGTTACTAACAGAGGGTCCATCCGTATTACCGTGCTGCAGACGCTTTAAAAAGCGGCTTACCATTAATCTTAAAGGCATCAATCTGCTGTTGCCCTTCATCCGAGATTAGCCAGTCACGTAACGCTCTAGCCCCTTCGGTATTCAAGCCTTCATGTTTGGATGGGTTAACTAAAATAACCTGATAAGGGTTAAACAATCCCTCATCCCCTTCAACTAATAGTTGTAGCTGCAAACGCGATTCATAAGCTAACCATGTACCCCGATCGGTTAGCGTATATGCATTCAACTCGTCCGCCATCTGAAGCACTTTACCCATGCCTTGTCCCACTTCACGATAGTTTTCAAAGCGGTGATCTACACCCGCCGACTTCCATAGTCCTTTCTCTTTCTTATGCGTGCCAGAATCATCACCCCGAGAGATAAACAGACTGTTGCTATCAGCGATTTTCTTCATAGCATCAACAGCTGACTGGTTGCCTCTAATCTGAGCAGGGTCAGCTGCAGGGCCAATCAACACAAAATCGTTATACATTAAGCCTGTCGGCTCCACTCCAAACCCAGCATCAACAAATTTCTGTTCAGCGGCTGGCGCATGGGTCATCACTAAATCAACATCTCCAGCTTCACCCATACGCAGTGCCTTGCCCGTTCCAACCGCTATTACCTGAACTTTCAGATTATGCCTAGCTTCAAAGCTAGGTAATAACGCATCTAATAAGCCTGAGTTATAAGTGCTCGTCGTTGTTGCTAATCGCACGATTGATTCTTCTGCCTGGAGTGGCAGTGCACAGATAACCACCAAAGTAGCGAGGGCTCGAAATATCCAGTTTTTCATCATACATCCTAATTATTTGAAGTACTTTTTCACACATCACCGCCATTCACAGGCTTGCCGAAAGCAATGAGCTAAACAGTCACTACGTTCAGCAATATGAGTGCCAATCTATCTATTCCCACAATTACGCCTTATGGACAGGATGACCCAGCCTTGCAACTGAGTCATAATGACCCTCATTAATATTCATCTAGACAAATTGTCTCAACCATAAGAACCATTCGCTCTTATGCCGTCAGGTATAGACGCTTTAAGGAAAAACATGAATACCGAAGCACCGACAAACACGCCAGCTCAACCCGCCGTATCGGTATTAGTCGTCGATGATGAAAAGGGCATGTGTAGTTTTCTCCAAAAAGCACTCTCTAAAAGGTTCGCCCTGGTAGAAACAGCAGGCAGCGTGGAAGAGGCAGAAGCGTTACGCAAGCGCTGTCATTTCGATTTGTTAATAGTGGATATCAAACTTCCTGGCCGCTCCGGCATGGAGTGGCATGAAGCACTCGAGCCCTCCGAGAGGCGTAGTGATATCATTTTCATGACAGCTTATGCCGATTTGGAAACCGCTATTCAGGCACTTCGCGTTGGGGCATCAGACTTTATTCTCAAACCCTTTCGCTTAGAGCAGATGATGAATGCCGTCGAACGCTGCCTAGAGAGACGCAGCATGGCCCGAAAAAACTTTGTTTTGCAACGGGAAGTATCTAGCCGATTTCCTGTCAGCGGTATGATAGGTACGAGCCCAGCAATCCAACAAGTACTGGATGTTATCAAACGCGTAGCACCGACCCCCTCGGCCATTCTTATTGAGGGAGAATCTGGGACCGGCAAGGAACTGGTTGCCAGAATGCTCCACCAACACAGTTTAAGGAGTGGACCGTTTGTACCTGTTAACTGCGGGGCTATTTCTCCAGACCTACTCGAAGCAGAGCTTTTTGGACATACCAAAGGCGCGTTTACCGGAGCCAATAAGCCTAGGGATGGACTGTTCAATTACGCATCAGGTGGCACATTATTTCTGGATGAGATTGGTGAAATGCCGCTGCTCATGCAAGCCAAGCTGCTCCGCGCATTAGAGCAAAAGGCGGTACGCCCTGTAGGTAGTGAACAAGAGATGGCGGTTGACGTACGCATTGTGGCGGCTACCAATCGCCAACTAAAGGACGAAGTCGCTCAGAATAATTTCCGTGAAGATCTTTATTATCGTCTAAATGTGCTGAGTATTACATTACCGCCACTGCGCGACCGACAAGAAGATATTCCCCAACTGGTACACCACTTTTCCTCTAAACTATCTTTAGAGCTTGGGCTTCCAGCAATTCCCTTCAGCCACGATGACCTACATGCCATGCAGCAACATCTTTGGCCGGGTAATATCCGGGAGCTAAAGAACTTGATAGAGCGCTGCATTTTGCTTGGAAAACTACCTGCCGACTACCTACATGAGCAACAGAATCCGAAGCGTGAAGGGGGTCTTAACTATGAAGGCTGGCTGCTTGAAGAAGTCGAAAAGCATCACATTCTGAATACACTTAAGCAGGAAGGTGGTAATAAATCCTCGGCAGCACGAATCCTTGGCGTATCACGTAAAACATTGGATAGAAAGCTAACACTTTGGAATAGTGGAGATGAGAATGCTATCTCGCTTTGAAACGCTGCAGCATTCTCTTAAGTACAAACTGTTACTATTAACCGTTCTGCCTTTGTTGCTGACAGCATTAGGCTTTGCGGTCATGGCGGGTTATTGGACCACCAGCTACACCGACCGACAGCTTTATATGAAAGTCAGCGCCGATCTATCTGTTGCCCAGGGCACATTAAACATTCTACAAAGAGAACAGCTTGACTCACTTATCCAGCTAGCCAACGGCTATGAGTTTCGTACCAATCTACTCAAAGCCTACCGGCAAGGGGTTCAGAACCAGCTCCAAGAGGTGCGGCAAAGCCGTAAACTAGACTTTTTACGTTTTATCACAGCAGCACAACTGGAGGCCAGCGAAGAGGCAACTCTCCACCGACAGCGTGACACCTTAAAGAAAGGAGAGAGCATCACGGGGCTCAGCGTTCTCCCTGCAGATGAGTTGGAAAGTATCCAGTCCGGTCTTAGCCAACAGGCAAAAATATTATTAATCGACACGCCTTATGCCGAACTGACGGATAGGAGTATTGAAGACAGAGCGATGCTCTTGCGCACACTCTACCCTGTGTTCAATGATTTCAACCAACTAATAGGCATATTAGACGCTGGGGTTATCTTCAACCGAAATACCAATGTGGTCGATATGATTAGAGACCTTGTTTATGGACAAGGCTCGCTTCCGGAAGGGGGAATCGGCACCGTTACACTATTTCTAGATGATGTACGTATTAGCACTAACGTACCCCAATCAACACCGGAGGCCATTCTAGGAAAGACCTTATCCGTTAACGACAGGGCCATTGGCACACGCGTATCCCAAGCCGTAAAAGACCATGTGTTACGACAAGGTAACAAATGGCTCAATCGCGCCTTCGTGGTCAATGATTGGTATATCTCCGCATACCAACCCCTTCTCGACATAGATAATCAAAAGATCGGGATGATTTACACAGGCTTTAATGAAGCCCCTTTTAATCGTATTTATTTTAAGACGCTTATAGAGTCTTCAGTGATGATCGGCTTCATTATGCTATTCTCCGGTGCTTTAGTTTTCCAGAGAGGTCGCTTATTACTGCAACCACTGACCCAATTACATGATGCCGTTCAAGCTGTTCGGCGAGGAAACATGGAACAGCGTATAGGCTCGTTGGAAACCAGCGATGAACTAGCTGACCTTGCTATTGAGTTTGACAAAATGCTGGATCTGCTAGAAGAGCGCGACTATCAGATTCGCAAGGCAAATGACGAGCTTGAAGCCACCGTAGAGCAACGCACCCGCTCCTTAAAGCGAAGAACCGAAGCGTTAAAGCAACACATTAAACTACTAAAAAACACACGTCGGCAGCTCTTGGATAAGGAGAAACTGGCGGTTTTAGGAGAACTCACCGCCGGTATTGCCCATGAAATAAACAACCCCGCTGCAGTAATCCTAGGCAGTATAGACCTGCTAACAGATGAGTTAGGCGCAGCAGCAGAGCCAGCCCAAGCTGAAATAGACATGATCATCCAGCAGGTTTACCGTATCCGCTCATTAATCAATAACCTATTGCAATACAGCCGTCCCGGCACCTATGTCGATAGCCATGCAGTGCAAAATATTAATACCGTATGTGATGACACGTTACTTTTGGTCAGACACGCCTTAGATAAGCAACACGTCAGCGTAGATTTAGACTACCAAGCCACAACGCTTGTTGAATTTAACACCCAACAGATCCAGCAAGTATTGGTAAACTTAATCCTTAATGCGGCTCACGCAACACAAGGGCCCGGAAAGATTCTAGTAAGCACACAAGACTGGACTGAAGAAAACGAGACTAAAGGCGTCTGCATTTCCGTAACAGACTTCGGTCATGGAATATCCAACCATCATTTGAGGCAGGTATTCGACCCATTTTTTACGACTAAGGAGAGTGGAACCGGTCTTGGCCTATCCGTCAGCCATGGCATTATCCAACGCCATAGCGGAAAATTTAATGTTCAGTCAAAAGAGGGACAAGGCTCCTGCTTCACGATATGCCTACCCGAGCACTATACACCTACCAACTCACAAGATGACAGCGTCAGTGAACTACTCGATGGGCTAGCCCAGGCCGAACGTACCAATCGCCGCGCCATTAGAGGCGCTTAACTACTCAGCACACCAGATCAATTTGCCACACTGACTTAAGTTATACCCCTCTAAGCGCTGCGCCAGAGCAATCCCCTCAGGGCTTTGCACATACTCAAACAGCTGTTGCACCAAACGCCGAAAATACACTTTTCTGGGAATGACCAAGTCAAAGCTTTCTTCACAAACTTCTATAAAGTCCAACCCAAACTCTTTAGCAGCACTATAAGTACCCGGGCCAATATCCGCCTCCCCTTTAGCAATTAAAGAAGCGACTTCACGCTCAGAAAAGGCCACCTGGGTTTGGCTCAGCTGCCCCATCGGGTACCCCTGCTTAGCAAGCCACTCGCCTAAAAATCGCTGCGACCCTGCACCCTCCTGACGGATAACCCAACGGGTTTGAAACAACAAAGCCTCTTTCGGATCTTGATAACGTTCATAATCAACATGGCGAACAATCAAACCCTGCTGACGTTTAAAAAGGTGCACCAGCAACCAATCTTTGGAGGCGCTGTATTGTTGCAACAAAGCAGGATGACGAACCCCACTTTCTTCCGCTCTCCCCCAATGAATAGCACAAGCGTCTGAACTCCCTTGCGCTAATAACTCAAGACCTAATTTAGTACCTGTAACAGTATAAGAGAACACTGCTTGCGTCTTTAGCCGCTGAGTCAAACGGTTAGCTGTTGCCTGTAGTAAAGGATCATCGCTACCGGAAATGATCAGCCGATCAGCCATCAACCCTCCGTGAGCAGTATCCAGCAACCAACGATCCACTAATGCTCTGGGAAATAACCACTTGCCAGTTGCCTTAGTAGCAGGAATTCCACCCTCAGCAGCTAACGCATACACCTTCTTTTCATTTAGGTGGAGATATTCCGCAAGTTGGCGAACATTCATAAAAGGCGGTAACGGATCACTCACTCCTCTCTCCTTGCGCATCTAGAATTATGTTCTTCTCCCCACTAAACACCAAAAAATGCCGCCCTTTAGCCCTCCCGAGCATTGTGATACCTAACTCTCTTGCCAATGCCAACCCCATTTGCGTCACCCCTGAACGTGATAACAAGATAGGGATTCCTATTTGGGCGACTTTTATTACCATTTCAGATGTTAATCGCCCCGTGGTGTAGAACACCTTGTCTTGTGCTGATATATCCTCCAACCACATACGCCCTGCCAATGTATCAACCGCATTGTGGCGACCTACATCTTCCACAAAAGCAATAACCTGCTCCCCCTCACAAATCGCGCAGCCATGAACTGCACCGGCATTTCGATAAGTGTCATTGCGGCGACTCAACGCCCCGAGAAGACTATAAAGCGTACTTTGGCGTAGTGAAGAAGATGGCAAACGGATCTGAGCCAACTTATCCATAACACTCCCAAACATCGTTCCCTGACCACATCCGGTGGTGACCGTACGCTGCTTCAAGCGCTCCTCCAAATCATCAGGGTCGGCATCTGTAACAACAGCAGCAGCTTCTACTTCCCAATCCACCTGTATCGCTCTTACGGTAGACAGGTGTTGAATAAACCCCTGATTTCGTAAATAGCCCAACACTAATGCTTCAGGATCCGCCCCCAATGTCATGAGTGTCACAATCTCACGCTTATTGAGGTAAATCGTCAGCGGCCTTTCACACGCAACATGTATTTCACGGGACGCTCCCGTTTCATCATAGACGCTGACCGCTTCAGTAAGTGGTGCGCTAGCATGGCTAAGTTGAATCATCGAATCTTTCTGCTGGCTCATAAAACGAATCTCCACCGAAATCGGTAGACCATGAGCAAGATCCATACCCATACCGGTTTATCAGGCTTAGGGGACAGTCACCATCCACGCATGGGACAAAATGTCCCAATAATTGAGATATTTCTTCCCAATAGCGCGACTTTACATCCCTCCCAACTTGAAAACATGGGGTTCTTAGAAGCATGGCGCAAAGCTTGCTAACGATTACTACGCAATCATATTGAGTAATACCATTAAGGAGTGCCGATGACATTCGCCAAAACAAGCGACCGCTGGCCCATGCAGCTAAAGCTAAAGTCTGAAATGGTGATGACAGGTCAATGGGAAAGCCCACGATGGAGCCTGGATGATTTGCTTCCAGGTGGGGCGCCCCAATCAGGCTATGACTACATAACGTTAGAGTTACATAAAGACCAGCGTAGCGCTTATCGATTCAACTTAAACTCGACAGCTCCCTGCCTCTTTCTACTTTGTAATGAAGATGAAACAGATAACCAGCTAACCCCTCTTCATTTAACCGCTAGCCAAGATGAAGCCTCATCCTACATGGATGGAGAACATCAAGTGATGTCATTCCCGATGCCACCGGCCGTGCAGTGCTGGATAGAAAGCTATCTAGGCCTGCATGGCGAACTCATCGAAATGGGGCGCAAGAAAAAACGGAAAGGTGGAGGACGTAGCAGTGGCAACTGATGAATCATTTTTGGGTCGCTGGTCTCGGCTAAAACGAACAGAACAAAGCCACGCCAATGCACCAGACTCCTCTCAAGAGGCAACGGTAACAGAGCCGACTTCAGAGCCCTTAACAACCGCGGCCACACACCCTGAAATAGACTCCGATAGAGAAGCATTAACCGATGCAGACATGCCTGACATAGAAAGCCTCGATCAGGATTCAAATTTTGCTCAGTTTTTATCGGAAGGAGTCAGCGACGCGATACGCCAACAAGCCCTACGCAAACTGTTTCACTTGCCCGAATTTAATCTACGAGATGGCTTAAATGACTACGATGGTGACTTCAGTCAGATCCCGTCCATGACAGCCGAGGTCGCTAAGCAAATTCGCAACTGGGTCAACAAGCATCAAGATGAGCTTGAAGAGGCCATACAAGATCATCCTTCTGAAGAAGAGTCAGATATTCGACCTAACCAAGCACAGCCCGAAGATACTCAACCTCAAACAGCAAATCAGAGTGTTGATGAAGATCTTGGCGAAGCCGACCTAATGGGATAACGCGATGAATTGTCCCAGTTTTTTAGGGACATTAAGACAAATTGTCCCGACACAAACCCCAATAGCCAATTAGTGGCCGACTCTACACCACTTCTAATGCTTTTTTTTCTAACACTCATGGATCGGCAGTTGCTTATTACATAGAACAACGCTGCATAAGACAGCGATAAATAATCAACTGTTCGCACCTAAGACGAACAGAGAATAATAAAATGACAAGAACGCAAGATAATAACGAGCATAAAAATGCGCTAGCAAAGCAAAGTGCGCTTTCAGAGGTCATCTTCCAGCATGACTTAGCAGCTACGCACGTTGCCTATGATTCCCATGGTCACCTGCTTCTCATAGGTCCTGAGGATTTGGTTCGTCTCGCCGCCTGCCAACTGAAAGAGATGGCAAGTTTAACCTTACTCATCAGCGAACCCGTTCAAGCAGCCGACCAGTCAGGACTAGAGGAAGCACTAGAAAAAACACAAGCACTGCCGACATTTTTTAGTAAGTTGTTAAGTGTTGGCGGCTATATGGGACAATTCAACGTGCTAGTCGAGGTTGATGGAGCCCCTGCTGAGCTTTCTCAACTTGCACTTAAACGAACCTCTTTTGATTTGATATTGGATCTGGGGCGTTCCGCTTTTTTGCAGAGCGAGCTACTACCGGCAGGATATTTTCATATAGCGCCCAACGCTTCCCACTTAGGAGAGCTGCTCACGGAGCTGCCCGGTTACTTGGGAACCTTTGAAAAGCCAAAATATTTCAGCGTCAACAATGATATTTGCGCGCACTCGTCCAGAGGACAAACAGGTTGCACCCGTTGTTTAGATGTTTGCCCAGCAGACGCAATTAAATCGATCAAACAACTGATCACGATTGATCCGTACCTGTGTCATGGAGCAGGTGGATGTACGACGGCATGTCCGACAGGCGCTATACACTACATGATGCCGAAACCCGCTTACTTGATCGACTATTTATCACGATTATTGAATAGCTATCGTCTAGCGGGAGGGCAACAACCGGTCTTTCTGTTTCACGACCATCAAGAAGGTAAATCTGCGATCAGCGCTTGGGCTGATAAGTTACCTAGCAATATTATCCCCATTGAGCTTGAAGAGCTTGCCGCTGCAGGTATGGAGATTTGGCTAGGCACCCTTGCGATGGGAGCAAGCCACCTGGTTCTTCTGGATACAGCGCAGATTCCTGAAAGCATGAAGCAACTGCTCAATGAGCAGGTTCAGCTGGCACACACCATTCTGCATGGTTTGCAGCAGGATACGCGACGACTTACCCTTATTTCACCTGATGACTTACATACGCTCACAGAGCTCAACGAAGTCTTAAGCTATTATCAAGATTCACCTGCTTATCCATTGACCCCACAAACGGCCAAAAGGGATACGCTGTTTGCGGCAATCGACTTTTTAGCCAAGCATGTAGAGTCCCCCTCAGAAACGATTACCATGCCGGCAAACGCCCCCTTTGGGGAAGTGATGTTAGACACGGATCGCTGCACGCTATGCATGTCTTGTGTAGCGGTTTGCCCAACCTCCGCACTAACCGATGGCGGTGATAAACCTGCGATCAAATTTACCGAGCAGAGCTGCGTGCAATGCTCTCTATGTAAGAACAGCTGCCCCGAGAATGCAATCAGCCTGCGACCTCGCTTATTGCTCACAGAGCAACGCAACGCCCAACAGATTCTGTTAAGCGAAGAACCTTTTAACTGCATCTCCTGCGGTAAAGGCTTCGCGCCGGAGCGAACGGTTAACAAAATGATCGAGAAACTCAGTGAGCACAGATTCTTTCAAGGCGAAGCACTGAATCGTTTAAAAATGTGCGAGGACTGCAGAGTCAGGGATATTTTTTCTGACCTCAGTAGCCATCCTGAAAAACAATTGGAACTGTGAGGTTAGATATGGAGATGATTAACCTAACCCCCGCCTTACAGGAACACGACCAACTCAGAGCAGACATCTATGCTCTGCTAGGTAATTTATTGCGTAGCGCACCCTCAGCAGAAACGCTGGAGTGGCTGAGCACATTAACTCCTGATAACGATGATTCTGGCTCTATGGCTGACGCTTGGTCGGCTCTCGCCTTGACCGCAAACTACGCTACTGAAGCCTCAATAGCTGATGAATACCAAGATCTTTTTATCGGTGTTGGACGTGGAGAATTAATGCCTTTCGGCTGCTGGTATCTAACAGGCTCCCTGATGGAGAAGCCCTTGGTACAGCTACGTAATGACCTTACCCAACTAGGCTATGTCCGCCAACCCGACGTCTATGAACCAGAAGATCATATTGCAGCGCTGTGTGAAGTCATGAGCCTTATGATCCTCAATCATCATGGATATTCACAGCAACACACATTTTGGCAACGCCATATTGCGCCTTGGGCCAGAAAGTTTTTCTCAGATCTACAACATGCAAAGCGGGCCGTTTTCTACAGCCCGATTGGGCTTCTTGGTGAGCACTTCGTTCAAAAAGAGGCCGATTACTTTCAGCAACTATCACCAGCCGAGCTAACCACAGTTTCGGCTAGTCACAATAAAAATTCGGGGTAACCGCTATGAGCCGTCAGAAGCAGACCGATATAGAAAGACGCGATTTTCTTAAAACACTAGGCATGGCAGGTGTCGCTACCGCAGGTGCTGCATTGGCCGGCCAAGCACAAGCAGCTTCGGCTGAAGTGCCAGAAAACGAGGCCACTCAAAGCAGCGGCTACCAGGAAACCCCCCATGTGCGTAGTTACTACGACACACTGCGTAAGTAGCAGATAGAGGAGATTGACCATGCGGTTAACAAAACGATCAGATAAGACTCAATCATCATCTGCCAACACACTTGGGTTGAGCCGTCGTAAGTTTTTGAAAAATACCGGCATCACAACCGGAGGCTTAGCCGCCGCAGGCTTTATGGCTCCTGGCATGATGAAAAAAGCGGAAGCCGCCAAAACAGCACCCCATGGTGCCCCGGTAGAAGTGAAACGCACCATCTGCTCCCATTGCTCAGTCGGCTGTGGCATTTATGCAGAAGTACAGAATGGCGTTTGGACAGGCCAAGAGCCCGCGTTTGACCACCCGTTCAATCTAGGAGGCCATTGCGCTAAAGGAGCTGCTCTGCGTGAGCATGGCCATGGTGACCGCCGCCTGAAATATCCTATGAAGCTGGTGAACGGCAAGTGGCAGAAAGTAAGCTGGGATCAAGCGATCGATGAGATCGGCGATCAAATGCTCAAAATTCGCGAGCAATCAGGGCCGGATTCTGTTTACTGGCTAGGCTCTGCAAAATTCAGTAACGAACAGGCCTACCTATTCCGAAAATACGCAGCGTTATGGGGCACCAATAACGTCGATCACCAAGCGCGTATTTGCCACTCCACAACGGTCGCAGGTGTAGCTAACACTTGGGGCTATGGCGCGATGACAAACTCCTTTAACGATATCCACAACTGTAAATCGATCATTCTTATCGGCTCCAACCCAGCCGAAGCCCACCCCGTTTCATTGCAACATATATTCCGCGCTAAAGAGCGTAACAAAGCACATATCATCTGTGTTGACCCTCGTTTTACCCGAACCGCCGCTCATGCAAACGAGTTCATCCGCATACGCCCAGGCTCTGATGTTGCCTTCATTTGGGGCCTTTTATGGCATATTTTCGCCAATGGCTGGGAAGACAAGGAGTTTATTAAACAACGTGTTTATGGCATGGATGAAGTCAAGGCCGAAGTCGCCAATTGGCCTCCTGCTGAGGTTGAAAGCGTAACGGGTGTATCAGAAGAACAGATGCGTCGTGCCGCCAAAGAGTTGGCAGAAAATCGCCCGGGCACTGTTATTTGGTGTATGGGCGGAACACAACACACCACCGGTAACAACAACACTCGCGCATACTGTATTTTGATGCTCGCGCTAGGCAATATGGGTAAAGCGGGTGGCGGTACTAATATTTTCCGTGGCCATGACAACGTCCAAGGCGCTACCGACCTAGGTGTCCTATCTCATACTCTACCAGGTTATTACGGTCTCTCCGATGGGGCTTGGAAGCACTGGTCAAAAGTTTGGGATCTAGATTTCGATTGGGTTCAGAGCCGCTTTGATCAGACTATCTATCGCAAGTTGAAGCCGATGAACAACGCGGGTATACCCGTCTCTCGCTGGGTAGATGGCGTCCTAGAACAAACAGACCGTATGGACCAAAAGGACAACATTCGCGCCATGGTATATTGGGGGCACGCGGTAAACTCTCAGACCCGTGGCGTAGAGATGAAAAAAGCGATGGAAAAGCTAGATCTCATGGTCATTGTCGACCCCTACCCAACTCATGCGGCGGTAATGCACGATAAAAAGGATGGGGTATATTTGTTACCCGCCACCACACAATTTGAAACTTACGGATCAGTTACCGCATCCAATCGTTCCATGCAGTGGCGAGATAAAATCGTCGAACCTCTTTTCGAATCCAAGCCTGATCATGTGATCATGTATAAATTCGCCAAAAAACTTGGCTTCGATAATCAACTCTTCAAGAATATCGAAGTAAAAGGTGACGAGCCTGTTATTGAAGATATCACGCGTGAATTTAACAAAGGCATGTGGACTATTGGCTATACAGGTCAAAGCCCTGAACGTTTAAAACTACATCAGCAAAACTGGCACACCTTTAATGACACAACCTTAAAAGGAGAAGGCGGCCCACTTAATAACGAGTACTACGGTATGCCTTGGCCTTGTTGGGGAACGCCAGAAATGGGACACCCAGGTACGCCGATTCTTTATGATACCAGCAAGCCTGTAGCAGAAGGCGGCTTAACCTTCCGAGCTCGTTTTGGTGTAGAACGTGACGGGGTCTCACTTTTAGCGAACGGCTCTTTCAGTAAAGGCTCTGAAATCAAAGATGGCTATCCAGAATTTAATGACGCCTTGCTGAAAAAACTAGGCTGGTGGGATGATCTGACAACCGAAGAAAAAGCAGCAGCAGAAGGTAAAAACTGGAAAACCGATCTTTCAGGTGGCATCCAGCGCGTTGCCATTAAACATGGCTGTGCTCCTTTTGGTAATGCAAAAGCGCGTGCCGTTGTTTGGACCTTCCCAGATAAAGTACCACTTCACCGTGAGCCATTGTACTCAAGCCGTCGCGACCTCGTATCAAAATACCCGACATGGGACGATGCGGAATCCATGTACCGTCTGCCAACACTTTATAAGTCCATTCAGGACAAAGATGTCTCTAATGAATACCCCATGACACTAACCTCTGGCCGATTAGTTGAGTATGAAGGTGGTGGTGAGGAAACACGCTCAAACCCTTGGTTGGCAGAACTACAGCAGGAAATGTTTGTTGAAGTGAATCCAGCTGATGCGAACACGATCGGATTCAAAGATGGTGAAGACGTTTGGGTGACCGGCGCCGAAGGCGGACGCATAAAAGTTAAAGCGCTTGTAACCCGTAGAGTAGATCCTGGCGTCGCTTTCTTACCTTTCCACTTCGGAGGAAAATTCCAAGGTAAGGATTTGACAGATAAGTATCCTGAGGGAGCTGCACCCTACGTAGTTGGTGAGGCAGCAAACACAGCCATGACCTATGGCTATGACCCAGTAACCAATATGCAAGAAACAAAAGTCTCTCTTTGCAAAATTGAAAAAGCGACAGCTTAAGGAGAACAGACCATGGCTAATATGAAATTTCTCTGTGACTCCAAACGCTGCATCGAATGTAACGGTTGTGTCACTGCGTGTAAAAACGAAAACGAAGTAGAGTGGGGAATAAACCGTCGCCGCGTTGTTACCATCAACGATGGCGAACCGGGTGAAACGTCTATCTCAGTTGCCTGTATGCACTGCTCAGATGCCCCCTGTATGGCGGTATGCCCAACTGACTGCTTCTACCGCACTGACGACGGTATTGTCCTACACAATAAGGACATATGTATCGGATGCGGCTACTGCCTCTACGCATGCCCATTCGGAGCACCTCAGTTCCCCAGCAGCGCAGCCTTTGGTGAACGCGGCAAAATGGACAAATGTACTTTCTGTGCAGGAGGCCCAGAAGAGGATCACAGCCCAGAAGAAAAAGCAAAATATGGTGCAAACCGTATCGCTGAAGGAAAGCTACCCATGTGTGCAGAGCTTTGCTCAACCAAAGCACTGCTAGCGGGTGATGCAAACGAAGTTTCAGACATTTTCCGTGAACGTGTTATCTATCGGGGACATAACGATGGAGCATGGGCAGCTGAAGATGAACTGGCATACGACGCCAGCCAACCTAAAGCTTGATACACAAGCGGCTGCTCAGGTTATGGGCAGTCGCATAGTCTGGTAATTTCTATGCATGTATATAAAAATCTACTGACGCGCTCCTTCGCGGTTTTTATTTTCCTGATTGCTCTTGTACAACCGCTACAAGCAGCGACGCCATCGGACCCCAATGTCGCGGGTTTCGCAGGAGCCGAATACTGGGACGTCGTCCGTAAAGGTAATGAAGGTAAAACTCAAGTACAAGGTGCAGAAGCAGGCAGCCTTATCAATGTACAAGGTGAGTACTGGCGCTACTGGCGTAATGAGTGGATCACCCCTGCTGGCGCTATTGCTCTGGGCGGAACTCTAGGCCTGCTGGCAATTTTTTACCTAATAGTCGGCCAAAAGAAGCTTGATCACCCACGTACAGGAAAAAAAATTGAGCGCTGGAAACGGCTTGATCGCGCAAATCACTGGACTGTTGCCATTCTATTCATCATTTTAGGCATTAGCGGCTTGAGCCTTTTATACGGGAAGTTTTTTCTCAGGGAGCTAATGGGCGACAGTATCTGGTCTGTTTATATTATGCTCTGTAAACAAGTGCATAATTATCTCGGCCCTCTCTTTGCCGTTGGCTTACTCTTCATGATTGTTCGTTGGATGAAACATAATTTTTTCAATCGTGTTGATCTCAACTGGTTCTTAAAAGGAGGTGGTATTATAGGGAACAACCACCCTAGCGCAGGCTATATGAACGGTGGAGAAAAAGTCTGGTTTTGGCTTTTAACCTTTGTTGGTATTGCTGTTTGCGCAAGCGGCCTCGTTTTAGATTTTCCAAATTTCGGGCAATTCAGAGAAACCATGCAATGGGCCAATATTATCCATGCTGCTGGCTCTTTACTGCTTCTCGCCGCCTCTTTAGGTCACATATATATTGGTACGCTAGGTACTGAGGGGGCTTTAGAAGGTATGAAAACGGGATACGTAGATGAAACATGGGCAAAACAGCATCATGACCTATGGTATAACGACATTAAAGATAAACCAGAAAATTAACTTCATCACTTAACACCTCACCCAGTGTTAAGCTTCAACTTTTGCCGACTCTACGTCGGCTTTTTTGTTTTTTACTCTGCAAAAAAATTAGACTGCACTATGCTTAGATGAGTTTTCTAGGTAGATAAAATATGTCAAATAAGCTTCTTAAACTAAAGTTCGCTATACCTCCTCGCCCTGAAGTGCTGCTACGATTAAGCACTATCGTTGAGCAGCACGATCCTGACATTGATCTTGTTATTTCTATTATCAGAGAAGACCCTGGCCTATACTCCATGGTTTTATCTACGGTTAATGCGCCATGCTTTGGCCTAAGACGTACCATAACGTCCCTATCCCATTCAGTTATGCTTCTCGGGCTGCCCAGATTATTCAAACTAATTAAACTAGCACTCATCAAAAGCACCTTAAGAAATAATATCTCGATGGAACGATTTTGGGATACTGCATCGGAAGTTGCCCTTATCATCCATGACTTAACACAGAAATATACCGATCTAGACCCTGATGTCGCCTACTCCATTGGTATGCTGCATGACTCGGGCATCCCCTTAATTATGCAAATAGACAAAGATTACAAAGATATTTTGCGTATGGCTAATAGCCACTCTCAGATGGAGCTCACTAAGATAGAACAAGAAAGGTACGGAATAGACCATTTCTCATTGGGCGCACGCCTCGTCAAAGAGTGGAAAATGCCGCCAGATATTTACAACACAATAGAGCTACAAGCCAGCTTCCCTGAAGTGATTAAAATTAATAAAGAGAGGGCTGACGACTGCTTAATGTACCTCGCTCTATTATCAGTGGCCAAAGATATCAGCCAAAGCTACCGCCACTATTGGCGTTTAGAAAAAAATGAGCTGATTCCCCAAGCTATTCTGATAAGTATTGAATATATCGGTTTATGCGATTACGACTACATGGACTTGAAGGAAGAATTCTTAGCAAAGTTGAACAATGCCTAAAAGCAAAAACCCCGGCTACAGCGTAACCGGGGTTCTCTAAAAGGCGCTTGGCAATGACCTACTCTCACATGGGGAGACCCCACACTACCATCGGCGCTAAGTCGTTTCACTACTGAGTTCGGGATGGGATCAGGTGGGGCCAACTCGCTATGGTCGCCAAGCATAAACTGTCACAATACGGATTCGATGAATAACAACCTGTCTCTAACACAAGCCCTATGGGACTCTATCTTCTTTACGTCAACTCTGTCTCTTCCACACGCCTTTGGCGTTATATGGTCAAGCCTCACGAGCAATTAGTACTGGTTAGCTCAACGCCTCACAACGCTTCCACACCCAGCCTATCAACGTCTTAGTCTTAAACGGCTCTTTAGGGGGCTCAAGGCCCCAGCGAGATCTCATCTTGAAGGGGGCTTCCCGCTTAGATGCTTTCAGCGGTTATCCCGTCCGAACGTAGCTACCCGGCAATGCCACTGGCGTGACAACCGGAACACCAGAGGTTCGTTCACTCCGGTCCTCTCGTACTAGGAGCAACTCTTCTCAAATCTCAAACGCCCACGGCAGATAGGGACCGAACTGTCTCACGACGTTCTAAACCCAGCTCGCGTACCACTTTAAATGGCGAACAGCCATACCCTTGGGACCGGCTTCAGCCCCAGGATGTGATGAGCCGACATCGAGGTGCCAAACTCCCCCGTCGATGTGAACTCTTGGGAGGAATCAGCCTGTTATCCCCGGAGTACCTTTTATCCGTTGAGCGATGGCCCTTCCATACAGAACCACCGGATCACTAGCACCTACTTTCGTACCTGCTCGACGTGTCTGTCTCGCAGTTAAGCACCCTTATGCGCTTGCACTCATTGGCTGATTTCCGACCAGCCTGAGGGTACCTTCGTGCTCCTCCGTTACTCTTTGGGAGGAGACCGCCCCAGTCAAACTACCCACCACACAATGTCCTCGATCCGGATTACGGACCTGAGTTAGAACCTCAACAGTACCAGGCTGGTATTTCAAGATTGGCTCCACGCATACTGGCGTACACGCTTCAAAGCCTCCCAGCTATCCTACACAAGTAATGTCAAAGTCCACTGTGAAGCTATAGTAAAGGTTCACGGGGTCTTTCCGTCTAGCCGCGGGTACGCTGCATCTTCACAGCGAGTTCAATTTCACTGAGTCTCGGGTGGAGACAGTGTGGCCATCGTTACGCCATTCGTGCAGGTCGGAACTTACCCGACAAGGAATTTCGCTACCTTAGGACCGTTATAGTTACGGCCGCCGTTTACCGGGGCTTCGATCAAGAGCTTCGCCGAAGCTAACCCCATCAATTAACCTTCCGGCACCGGGCAGGCGTCACACCCTATACGTCCACTTTCGTGTTTGCAGAGTGCTATGTTTTTAATAAACAGTCGCAGCCACCTGGTATCTTCGACCACCAACAGCTTACGGAGTAAATCCGATCACCATCAGCGGCGTGCCTTCTCCCGAAGTTACGGCACCATTTTGCCTAGTTCCTTCACCCGAGTTCTCTCAAACGCCTTAGTATTCTCTACCTGACCACCTGTGTCGGTTTGGGGTACGGTTCTTTATAACCTGAAGCTTAGAAGCTTTTCCTGGAAGCATGGCATCAACTACTTCACTCCACATGGGAGCTCGTCATCAGTTCTCAGTCTTAAAAGGACCCGGATTTGCCTAAGTCCTAAACCTACTACCTTAAACGCGGACAACCAACGCCGCGCTAGCCTAGCCTTCTCCGTCCCTCCATCGCAGTTATAAAAAGTACGGGAATATTAACCCGTTTCCCATCGACTACGCATCTCTGCCTCGCCTTAGGGGCCGACTCACCCTGCCTCGAATAGCGTTGGACAGGAACCCTTGGTCTTCCGGCGGGGAGGTTTTTCACCTCCCTTATCGTTACTCATGTCAGCATTCGCACTTCTGATACCTCCACGGTGCCTCCCGGCTTCCGCTTCA
>NZ_CP043869.1:3175000-3232500 GCF_008630635.1 Neptunomonas concharum
AGGTGCTTCTCCAGCTCCTCTTCGCTGGTCATTTGAGCCACTAGGCCCCGTGATTTCAAATCCTCTAGCAGTGTCATGTTACTCATCTCGGATCAATACCCTGTAAAAAATCATCTATGTTAAAAGACCATATTCTAACCATTGGGCGAGTTTTGAACAAATCTCTATTACCCATGTCAATAGTTTGGTTATTTGGCCGATACTACTTTAAGTACTTATCGTATATTATTGTTTTAAACGCTCTGTTTACATAATTCATAGAGGCAAAGCATGCACTTGCTTGAGAATAAAACATCACACCGCTTTCCTATTGTTCACTTAGCGGCAGTTGGTATTTGTGGCTTTATCATCACAATGACTTTATTGCTCTTACCCTCTGAAGAGGTTTCTGCGACCAAAGCCGTTCCACTCTCTTTGACTCATTCCCCTATGAGCCAATCAATTGATAGAGATGCAGAAAACATTCGAGTGCAGATAAATCTTGAAGCTAACGCTCTAACACAACCAGACGCTTCCGATTTAACCGTCGCAGAACCCATTGATGTCGAACCCTCTACTACTATTAATGAGCCTTCCGAAAATTGGGTTTACTATACGGTTAATAAAAATGACAACCTGACTTCTCTGTTTAAGCGCGCAGGACTCACACCACAAGATGTTTACAAAGTCAGCACTGCCGCTAAAGATGGGCAACTAAGCAGACTTTATCCTGGTGAAACCTTAGGCTTTTTGATTGAAGATAACGATCTGAGGAAATTGAAGTATGAGCTTTCCCCACTCAAAACAATTGTGCTTAGCAAGGGTGACGACGCCTCTTACCACGTAAATACAATTGAGCGAACACCTGAGACAAAACAGCACTACGCCGAGGGCGTAATCAATAACTCTCTTTTTGTTGATGCCGAAAGCGCTGGTCTTTCCAGCAATATGATTATGCAATTTGCCACGCTATTTGCTTGGGACCTCGACTTTTCTCAGGATATCCGAAAAGGAGATCAATTCCGTATCATCTATAATGAACAATTTTTAGATGGGGAAAAAATAAGCGACGGACATGTTGTCGCCGCACAATTTGTTAACAACGGCGAGACCTACACAGCTATTCGCTATACCGACTCAGACGGACAAACTAGCTACTACACGCCTGAAGGTCATAGTATGCGAAAGGCTTTTTTACGTATGCCTGTTGATTTTGCCCGCATTAGCTCTCGTTTTAACCTGTCACGAAAACATCCTGTCTTAAATAAGATCAGAGCGCATAAAGGTGTTGATTATGCTGCAAAAACGGGTACGCCTATTAAAGCATCCGGCGACGGAAAGGTGATTTGGATAGGCAATAAAGGCGGCTATGGAAGAACTGTCGTACTTCAACATGGCAGCAATATCACCACACTTTATGCGCATATGTCTAAATACAACCGCAAGCTCAAGAAAGGGAGCCGCGTTTCTCAAGGACAAGTCATTGGCTATGTTGGCAAATCAGGCCTTGCAACCGGCCCCCACCTACACTACGAGTTCCGTGTTAATGGCTCTCATAAAAATCCAATGACAGTTAAGTTCCCTCAGGCTCAACCTGTTGCGAAGAAAGAGCGCGTAGCCTTTGATCAAATTGCACAACAAATGGTTGCTCAGCTAAATACCAATGCAGGTCGTCAATTGGCCTCCAGAGAACAATGAAAACGCAAGCAGGTATATACATAGGCGTCATGTCCGGCACTAGCCTAGATGGTATTGATGTTGCCGTCGTACAGCTAGGGCAAGAGCTGAAATTGATTGGCGCAAAGTGTTATCCAATACCCAATGAAACCAAAACTGCCATCCTTGGTTTAACTCAACCGGGGGATAACGAGATAGAGCGCCTAGGCAAGCTGGATATAGAGCTTGCCCGGCTATTTGCAGCAGCAATCAACCATACATTACACGACTTAAATCTTAACCGATCAGACATCCTCGCTATTGGCAGCCATGGACAAACTATTCGCCACCGACCTAAAACCGGCTTCTCGCTGCAAGCGGGAGATCCCAACCTTATCGCAGCACAGACAAACATTAAGGTCATTGCAGACTTTCGCAGAAAAGATCTCGCCTATGGTGGTGAAGGCGCACCGTTAGTTCCGGCGTTCCATGCTGACCAATTCAAAAGCAGTCATACCAGCCGGGTAATACTTAATATTGGAGGCATGTCCAATATCACCGTTTTGCCCACGCAAGGGGAAGTAAGAGGATATGACACAGGACCAGGTAACGTACTACTAGACGCTTGGTGCTATCGCCATCGAAGCCTTCCATATGATCAAGCCGGCGCTTGGGCCGCCAGCGGCATATACAATGCATCATTACTAGAAAAACTTATGTCGCTTCCCTTTTTTCACGAAACACCACCGAAAAGTACGGGACGTGAACAGTTCAATATAGAGTGGCTGGAGCACATGTTGAATCAATCCGCGGATTACCAACTTAGTCCCGCAGACATCCAAGCAACACTCCTCGAATTAACTGCTCGATCCATTTCAGATGCGATTATTTCAGAAAAGCACAACGCCCCTGAAATCTATATTTGTGGTGGTGGCGCCCACAATACAGCACTGATTCAACGCTTGAAACAACTTCTAGAGCCCTCATCCATTGCAACCACAGAGTCTTTAGGCATGCATCCTGACTGGGTCGAAGCAGCCGCCTTTGCATGGCTGGCTTATCGAGCATTAAATGGCCTGAGTGGCAACCTACCTTCGGTAACAGGAGCAAGCAAAGAAACTATTCTAGGCGGAATATATCAAGCAGGATAAAAAGACAGCCTGAGAAAACAAGCTGCCTGAAAGTATTCAGATAGAGAAGGATGAACCACAACCACACGTTGTCGTGGCGTTGGGATTATTGATCTTAAATTGAGAACCTTGTAGGCCTTCGGTGTAATCCACTTCTGAACCTTCTAAATATTGAAAGCTCATGGGATCTACCACCATAAGCACACCTTGGTTCTCGATTTGAGTATCATCCTCAGCTACCTCTTCATCAAAAGTAAAACCGTAAGAAAAGCCTGCACAACCACCCCCTGTGATGAATACTCTCAGCTTCAGGTTATCGTTCTGCTCTTCCTCAATCAGGCTTTTTACCTTTGCAGCGGCCGAATCGGTAAACACCATCGGAGCACTGGATGCCACTGTCTCTGTCATATCATACTCTATGTCGTTATAAACCTGACGCTATTGTTCATTAACCAAGCAATTTAGTCAAGTATCAAGGCATTAAACCAACGATTCCTAATCCGCTCGCTTCGTCCAGCCCAAACATGATATTCATATTTTGCACAGCCTGGCCTGCAGCGCCCTTGACCAAGTTATCAATGACTGACAACACTACAACCGTATCGTCGTTCTGAGGACGGAATACACTGATACGACAAGTATTAGCACCTTTGACACTACGGGTCTCTGGATGACTTCCTTCGGGCATAACATCAACGAAAGGTTCATCTTTATAACGCTCCTCAAAAAGGCTTTGTAGGCCATCTTTCGGATCTTTGAGCGTCGCATATAAAGTGGAGTGAATACCCCGAATCATTGGTGTCAAATGGGGTACGAAGGTCAGCCCGACCGGACGACCTGCCGCTTCACTCAGGCCTTGCCGAATCTCTGGAAGATGGCGGTGCCCAGCCACAGCATACGCTTTCATGCTTTCGCTGGTTTCGCATAACAACGCACCCACACTTGCACCACGACCGGCACCACTGACTCCCGATTTACAATCAGCAATCAGTCGACGATGATCAATCAGCCCTTGTTCTAATAGCGGTAAGAAACCCAGCTGAGTCGCGGTAGGATAACAACCAGGGCACGCAATTAACTGCGCATCTGTAATTTGTTGGCGATTTACTTCAGGCAAACCATACACAGCCATTTCAACCAGATCTGGGCAGGTATGCTCCAACTTGTACCATTGCGACCAAAGCGACACATCTTTGATACGGAAATCCGCACCCAAGTCAATCACCCTGACACCTCGTCTGATCAGATCAGGCGCCATACTCATAGCAACCCCATGAGGTGTTGCGAAGAAAACCACATCGCACTCAGCCAGCCTATCTACATCGGGTACGGTGAAGCACAAATCAAAGTGCCCTCGTAAGTTAGGGAACATATCTGCAACCGCGATACCCTCTTCCGAACGCGATGTAATGACTTGAACCTCTACGCTTGGATGATTGGCGAGCAAACGCAGCAATTCAACTCCGGTATAGCCTGTTCCACCTACGATTCCTACTTTAATCACAACAACCTCTCATCGTCACGTAAAAACTGTTAACTTATAATACCGATCAGAAAGATTAAAAACTATCAGCTGTTGGTTAAAACATCGAATGCAAAAGCACCATTTGTCACTTCAACATTTTCGAGAGCGGCTGACCCACTACGATGCGCTTCCTCAACTTGTGATTTTGGGGCTTTTGTCAGGGGTCGCAACCGGCATACTGATGGTACTGTTCCGGCTTGCCGTTGAGTGGCCATTAGTGTGGTGGCAAGGGAACGCCGAAGCGTTTGAATCTCTGCCTACCCTTCAGCTTTTTTTACTCCCTATTGCAGGCAGTATCGCTCTTTCGTTAATTTTTTTACTCTGGCCAAAGGCAAAGCAAGCTGGGATGGTGCACCTGTTTGAACGCCTTGCCTACCATCAAGGCCAAATCCCCGGAAGCAGCTTGGCAGCCCAATTTGTAACAGCAACTATCGCCCTTGTCAGCGGACACTCTGTCGGCAGGGAGGGACCATCTATCTATCTTGGTGCCGCTTGCAGCAGCCTAATCGGCCAACGCTTGCAGCTCCCTAACAACTCATTGCGATTATTAGTCGGATGCGGTGCTGCAGCAGCGATTTCTGCTGCCTTCAATACGCCTCTAGCCGGGGTCATCTTTGCTATGGAAGTGGTTTTGATGGAATACACACTGATAGGTTTCACGCCTGTTATTGTGGCAGCCGTCTCAGCAGATCTCGTAATGCGGACTGTCCTAGGACACGACCCCGTCTTTAGCGTTCCACTCTTTCAAATTGGTACATTGGCGGAGATCCCATGGGTGATGCTGTTAGGCGTATGTGTTGGCATTTCAGCGGCAGCTTTTAACAAAATCATGCTCTATACCTATCGTTTCTCCAACAAACCGGTCGTGCTGCGCTTTATTATTGCTGGGATAGCGACCGGGAGCCTTGCTATTTTTTATCCACAAATTATGGGTGTCGGCTATGACACGATCTCAGATGCACTATGGGGGCGCATTGAACTTCAATTACTATGTGGACTATTACTTGCCAAACTCCTACTAACACCATTCATTTTGGGACTAGGTATTCCTGCAGGTCTCATTGGTCCGACGCTGTTTATTGGCGCCATCATTGGTGGAATCTTTGGTGTAGTGGGTGATTTTTTCAGTGATATGGATGTATCTCACCAAGGGCTATATGCAATGCTCGGCATGGGCGCGATGATGGCAGCCGTATTGAATGCTCCATTAGCCGCTTTAGTCGCGCTGCTGGAGTTAACCGGCAATCCCAATATTATTCTCCCCGGCATGATTGCAATTGTGATTAGTAATCTCACGGTTCGCTACCTGTTTAACCTACCCTCGATCTTCCAGTCCGCACTGCAAGCACAGGGCCTTGATTATCGTCAGGAGCCCATTGCACAGTCACTGTCTCGCGCGGCCACAGGTAGTCTAATGGAAAGAAGCTTCATCACAACGGATGCCGAAATCAGCCTTAAAGCCGCCCAGCAAATCGTTACGGAATCCCCTCGCTGGCTCTACATAAAAGACCCTCAAGAGCAGAACTCACGGGTTATGCTCCCCAAAGATTTAAACGATTGGGTCGCCAGAGACAACATTAACGATCCTATCAATCTACTCGATATTCCTGCGGAACGCTTTAACGTAGTCGAGATTAGCTTTAGGGCAACGCTTCATGAAGCGCTCACTAAAATGAACGAGCAGCATATCAACCTGCTCTGCGTTGTAAGTAACAAAAATGAATTAATGGGCATGATAACCCGCAGCCAAATTGAATATTACTACACCCATAAGCAGACATTATGAACTCACTGAAAGGCCTCTACGCGATAACGGATAGTACACTCATGCCTGATGACGACACCCTACTGTGCCAAGTGGAAGACGCCATTTTAGGGGGCGCTCAAATTATCCAATATCGAGATAAATCAAACGATAAAGGTAAACGTTTACGGCAAGCAAGCGCACTAAATAGCCTATGTGAGCATCACCAGCGCTATTTTATTATTAATGATGATATTGAACTTGCTTTTTCCTGTGGTGCTAGCGGCGTACATCTAGGCCAGAGCGATGGCTCCCTAAGCGATGCAAAGTCTCGACTTTCAGCCAACGCTATCATTGGCGTAACATGCCATGATAGCCTGAGTCTTGCACAAAAAGCCGAGAAGCAAGGAGCGTCCTATGTAGCTTTTGGCGCATTTTTCCGCTCCCAAACGAAGCCACATGCTATACCTGCACCCCTAACTCTCTTGCAGGAAGCACGCCAGCAGCTCTCATCACCAATAGTAGCGATAGGCGGTATTACTGTGGATAATGCCCATCAGGTTATCGCTGCTGGCGCGGACATGGTTGCTGTTGTCCATTCTCTATTTACCGCCCCATCAGTGACTCAGCAGGCACAAGCCTTTGCTGATGTCTTCAAATAGAATGATTAAAGGTTATTACAATGTCACGTTCAGAAGATCTTTTTAAAGCGGCCCAAACACATATCCCCGGCGGCGTAAATTCACCTGTGCGAGCGTTCAAAGGGGTCGGAGGCACGCCGGTTTTCTTTAAAAAAGGAGAAGGTGCCTACCTATTTGATGAGGATGATAACCAATATATCGACTATGTCGGCTCATGGGGCCCGATGATTCTGGGCCATGCCCATCCCGATGTCATTAACGCGGTGCGTGACGTCTTAGATAATGGACTAGGTTTTGGTGCACCTACCGCAATCGAAACGGTTATGGCTGATAAAGTGTGCGAGATCATGCCCTCTATTGAGATGGTACGTATGGTAAGCTCGGGAACTGAAGCCACCATGAGTGCCATTCGTCTAGCCCGTGGCTATACCGGTCGAGATAAAATTGTGAAATTTGAAGGATGCTACCACGGTCACTCTGACTCTCTATTGGTCAAGGCCGGTTCTGGGGCACTGACGCTCGGCGAGCCTAACTCTCCTGGCGTACCTGCCTCTTTAGCAGAACACACCATCACGCTCACCTTTAACGATATCGATAATGTTCGTCAGGCATTTGCAGAAGTCGGCGATCAGGTTGCCTGCATCATCGTTGAACCGGTTGCTGGCAATATGAACTGCATTCCTCCTAAGGAGGGCTTTCTCGAAGGCTTGAGAGAGGTTTGTGATGAATATGGTTCGGTATTGATCTTTGATGAGGTTATGACAGGTTTTCGTGTTGCTCTTGGCGGCGCACAAGCCTATTACGACATCAAGCCTGACCTAACCACTTTAGGTAAAGTCATCGGAGGAGGCCTTCCAGTTGGCGCTTTCGGCGGTAAACGCGAGATAATGGAACATATTGCACCGCTAGGTCCGGTTTATCAGGCGGGAACTTTGTCGGGCAACCCGCTATCCATGAGCGCAGGCTTAGCTATGCTCAACGCTTTGCAACAAACATCAGGTATTCATGAGCAATTGGCAGCAAAAACAGAGTTGCTGACCCAAGGGCTGGAATCGCAGGCACTGCTGCACAACACTCCATTCACAACATCTGCCGTAGGCGGTATGTTCGGCCTCTTCTTTACAGAACAAACTGAAGTAAATAGTTATGCCGCTGCAACGGCGTGCGATACCGAGCGCTTTGCCGCCTTCTTCCAAGGTATGCTAAAAGAAGGGGTCTATCTTGCCCCGTCCGCCTATGAAGCTGGCTTTATGTCAGCAGCTATTTCCGCTGCAGACATAGAAAAAACGATTGAAGCGGCTGGCCGAGTCTTTGCGACGCTAAAATGATAGCAGCCATATCTGAGTTCCTTCTAATACTGGGCAGCATTTTTGCTGCTGCCCAGCTATTCAGGCAACCTGAAAAACTGACAGAGCAAACCAAGACGTTTGCCATGCTGATAACGCTATCGCTTGGGTTCATTGCTGCTTCAGCGTTAGGTGAAATCTTGCTCAGCGGTGAGAATCAAGACTCGCAAACTATGGCTCGATTATTGACTCAGCTGAAAATTTTTATCGCTATTCCCCTTATCAGCTCGTTAATCACAGCCGCGAGATTCGGATATTTTTTTAGTCGAGCTGCTTGGGGACGTTGGGTTTTAGCCCTGTTTGCTATGTTTGAACTGATGCGAAGAATGGGATTAGGTGTCGAATACACTCAAGTACTCTCCGTTTTGTGTGCTCTATCGCTGCTTATCTCCTTAGTAAGCTTTCGACAGCCATCAATTCGCAACCTAGGAGTAGTGGGAGCACTACTGATCTCATCAAGCTTGCTGATTTATAGTAAAGCGTCTCTATTGCCTACCCACCAGCATATGCCCACAGAGAACCTGATGATGGCAGCAGGACTCATCTTTATTGGACTAGCTTGCAGGCACATGATCAGTTATCAACAAAAAACCGACTCGTAAGGGTCGGCTTTTCATTCATTATCAAACAATTGGCTGTGTGGCGATTAATAGCGCTTTGCAATAACAGCTGCTTTATTTGCGCCTTCGATGTCACCGGTATCGGTTCGAATGGATGCTATTAATAACCATAAACGCCGCAGATAATTATTTTGTCCTTGAGCAACAGCAACACCCTTTAGCGCGACTTGCTCTGCTTGCAAAA
This sequence comes from Neptunomonas concharum, assembly GCF_008630635.1. Taxonomy (NCBI): domain Bacteria; kingdom Pseudomonadati; phylum Pseudomonadota; class Gammaproteobacteria; order Oceanospirillales; family Oceanospirillaceae; genus Neptunomonas; species Neptunomonas concharum. The sequence goes on from NZ_CP043869.1 coordinate 3,183,826, forward strand.
ACTCACCTAAACGCCGGTGGGTATCAGCCAAGGAATAGTAAACTTCAGGATTCTTAGGTGATATGCGCTGTGCCCGCTGCAAGCTGGTTTGCGCATCGCGCAAACGCCCGCTATTTGTCTGTTGCCGGGCGGTGTCCAGCAAAGCTAAAGCAGCAGGATTTTGCTCCGAACGCACCACCGTTTTAGGCGCACTATTCACCCCCGGCTCACTGCTATCCCGTTGCGTACGGAAAACAGGCGTCGGCGCAACGGGTGTCACTGTAACACCACTAGAAGGGTCAACGGGTGTTACAACACTGTTATTTCCTCTTAGTGGTTTTGTCGATGTAGAACGATCTTCTATGGGTGTATTGTAAAGATTCTGTGTCGAACAGCCTGCCATCACTAGAAAAATTCCTAGCGTGCCCAGTTTAATACCTGTTTTCTTGCGCATCATCACTCCTGCCTAAACCAGCGTCGGAACCAATCCAGCGGCTCCGCCCCTCTATTCTGTACGGGTTCAACCCCGCAATCAACTCGGTACTGAGGTTTTGTTCCTTTCAAGAAAGGGATCTGAACAGCCCCTTGGCAACGCTCATCCGATAAATATCCGGTCTCCTGATCAACCCATAAGTACTCCACACCTTCAGGTACCGGTGTAATAAAAGGTTCTGGGCGCTCATTTTTCATAAATTCAGTCCAAACCTTGAGCGCTCCTCCGGAGCCCGTAAAAGGCAGCGGTTCATTATCATCACGGCCAAGCCACACAACCGCCAGACGATTACCGGTAAAGCCCGCAAACCAGCTATCGCGCTGATCATTCGAGGTACCCGTTTTCCCCCCTACATTCAGGTCAGAAGGCAAACTGCTGTAGATGGACCGCGCAGTTCCACTGCGTGCTACCTCCTGCATGGCATATTGAAGTAAGTGTACACTCTCACCAGAAACCGTTTGTCTTACCTGAAACGGATAACGTGATAATTCTACACCGCTGCTATCGGTTACTTGTCGAATTGAGCGTAGCGGCATTTGAAAACCGTTAGCCGCAATCGTCTGATAAACGCTTGCAACCTCAGCCACTGGAAGGCCTTGAGCACCTAATAGTAACGACGGATAGGGATCAATCTCCCGCTCAACTCCTAACTGACGCAACGTTTTGATCACATTATCCAGCCCTACATCCATACCTAAACGAGCAGTGGATAAGTTATAGGATTGAGCAAGCGCACGATGGAGAGGCACCACACCATGAGGTTGTTTATCAAAGTTTTGTGGCTGCCATACTTGCCCATTAGGCATATCGACACTGAAAGGTTCATCTTCTATGGGCGAAACCAGCGTGTATCCACGCTCTAATGCCGACAGATAAACAGCCGGTTTAACTAATGAACCAATCGGCCTCACAGCATCCAAGGCCCGATTAAACCCTTGGTAACGTGTACTCCGCCCTCCGATAATACTGAGCACTTCTCCCGTTTGGGGGTCTGTGACGACCATACTGCCTTCTAGTTCTGAGAGCCGCTTGCCATAGCGTTTTTCCAAGCTGCTTATCGTTTTAGTCAGGGCCGCTTCCGCTTTTGCCTGAACAATCGGATTCAGGCTGGTGAAAACCCTGAGCCCTTCGGTTCTCAGGTCCTCATCACGATAACTTTCTCTGAGCTGTCGCTTAACTATATCCAGATAAGCGGGATACGCTCCTTTGAGCAAGCTTTTTTGCTTCACAACCCCAAGCGGCATTTTAATGGTGTCTTGATATAGCGACTCCGATATAGTGCCTTCGTCCCTTAGTACACTCAGTACCAAATCCCGACGTTTTTTTGCACGCTCAGGGTTACGCCGTGGGTCGTAATATGAGGGCCCTTTAACCAAACCCGCCAGCAGCGCCACTTGATGCAACTGAAGTTCCTGAATAGGTAGCGCAAAATAATACTGTGCGGCCAACCCAAAACCATGAATTGCTCGAGAGCCTTCCTGTCCTAAATAAACCTCATTCAGGTAAGCCTCGAGAATTTCCTCTTTGCTGTAATGAAAATCCAATAACACGGCCATGGGGATTTCCATCAGCTTTCTTGCCAATGTTCGTTCTGAAGTGAGGTAAAAATTCTTTATCAACTGCTGCGTAAGCGTACTACCGCCCTGCACAAACCGACCCGCTTGTAGATTGATCCACATGGCTCGGGCAATCCCTTTCAGGGATATACCAAAGTGTTCGTAATAACTTCTATCCTCAATTGCAATCAAGGCATCTTTTAAGCCAACAGGCGCATCCTCTAAGCGAATCAGGTCCCTATCTTCATTATTTTGCGGATAAATACCCCCGATTAAAACAGGCTCAAGTCTGGCTAAATGAAGTGTTTGCCCCTGCGCGCTCTTAATTCGGGACAGCGTATTGCCCGAAAAATCGAGAATCAGTCGCTGTGCACTTTCTCTTCCATCAGGAAAATCGAAGCCGCGAGTGTATATATGTGCAGTGCTTTTAGAGAAAGCGGCTTGGCCAGGTTTACTGGCATGAGTCGTCTGCTGATACCCCAAACCTTTGAGTTCTAATTTGAGATCCGTTATAGAGAAAGGAGCGCCGGGGTAAAGCTCCAACGGCCTCGCAAATACCTTGGCAGGAAGTGCCCAACGCTTGCCTTCGAATTGCTCACGAATCTGGGCATCCAGATAGATCATACCTATCCCGCCTAAGACGAACGCAACCAAGCTCAACTTAAAGAGCAAGCTCAGTAACTTTCGCCAGATCGAACGCGATGCTGGTGCTTTTTTCGCCCTTGAAGACGTTTTCTTTGCTGGTGTTCTCTTTTTAGCCATCAGCCCAGTATAATTCCTTAACGTTTATGAGAATACCGAAGGTTTCATGCAACCCGATTTGATCAAAGCACTAACGCGCCCTGAGCACTATCCGCATCACGTTGATAGCCCTGTACGTGTAATTGAAACACATATCTCCTGGTTGCTTCTGACAGGAGAGTATGCTTATAAAATTAAAAAGCCGGTCGATTTTGGCTTTCTGGATTTTACCACCTTGGCACTGCGTAAACATTTTTGCGAAGAGGAACTTCGCCTCAATCAACGCTTAGCACCCGACATTTATGATACGCTCATAGCCATCACAGGCTCTGTCGATAACCCCCAACTTAACGAGTTGGACCAACTGGATGAAGCAACGCCAATCGAGTATGCGGTGCGAATGTACCAGTTCGATCCTGAACTGCGGCTGGATCTTATCCTTGATCGCCGTCGCTTTGAACCCGCTTGGATCGACATGCTAGCCGAACAAATCGCACACTTTCACACTCGGATTCCCCGTGTTGCACAAGACAGCCCCTGGGGAGAGCCTGATACCATCTGGGATGTCGTTTCGGACAATTATACCCATATCAGCGAACAAAAGATCAGTTCAAACGACTGGCAGCAGCTGCAGTTTTTATCCCATAGGACAGCGCAGCAGTTTCGTAAGCTAGCGCCGGTCATTGCCCGCCGTAAACAAGAAGGTCATATCAGGGAGTGCCATGGCGATTTACACCTAGGCAATGTCACGCTATACCATGGGCAGTTACGACTATTCGATTGCATCGAGTTTAACCTACAGTTCCGCTGGATAGACACGATTTGTGACCTTGCGTTCCTTTTGATGGATTTAGAAGTTAAAGGGCAATATCGTTGGTCTAATCGCTGCCTGAATCGTTACCTAGAGCTAACAGGCGATTATGAGTCCCTCTCTTTACTCAATTTTTACAAATCGTATCGCTCCATGGTCAGAGCAAAGGTAGCAATGCTTGGGGATACACCTGACCTGACTACGTTCCGGCGCTACCTTAATCTGACTCAACAGTACACACATAAACAAAAGCCAGCTCTTTTTTTAATGCACGGCGTCTCCGGTAGCGGGAAAAGTCACCTGAGTAGTCAGTTGGTCGAGAGGATAGACTGCATCCGTTTACGCTCCGATGTTGAGCGCAAGCGACTATATCGAGAGCTTAGCCGCCGGGGAGAGCGTTTAGAGTTATACGGGCAAGAGATGAATGCTCGTACTTTTCAGCACTTGCTCAATCTCTCTCGCTCCCTGCTCCAAAGCGGCTACTCCGTCATCGTCGACGCAACCTTTATTCGAAAGCGTACTCGCGTGAGCTATGCCGACCTTGCACAATCTCTGGAGATTCCTTTACGCATTATTAGCTGCCACTGCGAACAGAAGCTGATTGAAGCACGACTGAAAAGGCGTCAAGCACAAGGCGGCGACGCTTCCGATGCCGACATCAAGGTTATGCAAGACCAACTGAAACATCAACAACGCCTAACTGAGGCCGAGCAAGACTATACCATTGCCGTGGACACGGATGATGATGACGCGATTAATGTGCTGCTAAGCCAGATGATTGCTGAAGGTCTCATCGCGCCTTAAACCCTTATTGGAAACGGGCTAACGCACATAAAAAAGCCGTTGCCCGTCTACCCTAACTGACTCAACCTGCGTCTGATAAACCTCAGAAAGGCGAGTTGTCTCAAGCGCATCATCAGGCGTACCCGTATGCACAATTCGGCCTGCGCTCATTAACGATATGCTATCTGCAAACTGAGCGGCTAATGACAAATCATGCATCACAACAAAAACCGACTTTCCCTGCTTAGCCAAGCCTTTTAGCAAGCGCATAACGCTGATTTGATGAGTCAAATCGATCGCTTTTAAGGGCTCATCAAGTAAAACACAACGGGTCAAATCACCTATTTGAACCAGAAGCCTTGCTAGGTGCACACGCTGTTTTTCCCCACCGGATAAATGGGTGTAAGCGTGCTCAGCCAGTTCCTCAATATCCAAAGCCTTTAAGGCCTGCGTAATTTGCACCTGCAAAACCGATTCTAGTTCGCCCAGAGGATACCCCCCCATAGCAACCACATCCCACGCACGAAAAGGAAAATCTAACCACTGCTCTTGCAATAGCACTGCCAATAAGAGTGAGCGCTCGCTAACTCCGTACTCTTTAAGCTGCTTATCACTGAGAAATACCCCACCCTCATTTGGCTCAATAACACCAGACAAGAGCTTCAGTAATGTGCTTTTGCCACTGCCATTGGGGCCAATTAAAGCGTGCAATTTACCCGCTTCGAGTGACAGATCTACACGTTCCACAATAGATCGATCTTCTCGACGATATGTCAGCCCTCGAGCCTGTATCATCCCGCTCTCCTCCGTCCGGCACGAATCATCAAAAGAAACACAGGACTTCCCACTAACGCAGTAATCAATCCGATAGGAAGTTCTGCGGGAGCAACCAACGTCCGTGATAAGAGATCCGCAAATAAAAGCAGGCCGGCACCCAGCAAGAAAGAGAGAGGTAGCAACTGCCGATTGTCAGGCCCGAACAGTAGACGAATCACATGAGGCACCACCAATCCCACAAAGCCAATCATACCCACTAACGAAACCACTGAACCCACAACCAATGCCGTCATTAATACAAGCTGACGATAGGTCTTTTGAGTATCAACACCCAGCAACTGAGCTTGTTGCTCACCTAATAGCAGTAAGTTAAGCACGCTAGCGAAGCGCAACACCCATGGAATACAGACCACGGCAACTATCGTAAGCAATACGACATGCCACCAGCCTACGCCTTGCACGTTGCCCATCAGCCAGAAAGTCACCTGGCGCAATGTCATACTATCGGAAAGATATTTCAAGCCCGCTATTCCTGCACCAGCCATCGCATTAATGGCAACGCCAGCAAGTAATAAGGTGATTGAAGATATCCCCTCGGTGGTTTGCGCAATTCGCATAACAAGCAGAGTTACCAACATACCACCTAAGAAAGCCGCTAACGGCATCCCTAAAGATACCAATAAGCCGCCGCCCAATAAGGTTACAGCTACTTGCCATCCAACCGCTGCCAACGCTGCCCCAGCGGAAACACCAATAAGGCCAGGATCCGCCAACGGGTTACGAAATAAGGATTGGACCACAGCACCGGTGATAGCCAACAGTCCACCGGCTAGCATAACCAACAGAGCCCGAGGTAAACGAATTTCCAACACAATACGGCGAGCCACTTCATCCCCAGACCAAACGTCGCCCAAGGAGAGTGAAACCGCACCCCACTGCACAGATGCCATCGTAAGCATCAATAACATCATCCCCAAACCGCTGAACAATACGCCCTTGTATCTCAGAGGTTTAGCTATTGATTTTGCTATCAGCACCGCATCCTCTCACTATTAAAAACGAAATACAGAACCCCGACAGTTGCCCAATATAGGTTAAGATAGACAGGGATTATAAACAGAAACCCACATAACGGGTTGAGATTTCCTTCAATAGCGAATTGGACACTTCCACGATGATCAAGCTTTGCACCACACAAGAAATCCCCGAAAGCACAGCAAAAGGGTTCTCATTGGACGAGAAATCACTTTTTGTGGTGCATCACAACGGGGAATATTTTGCTTATCTGAACAAGTGCCCCCATAGAGGCATCGCACTGGAGTGGCAACCGAATCAGTTTTTAGATGTCGAAAAGAACTTCATACAGTGCGCAACCCACGGTGCACTCTTTCGTATTGAAGATGGGGAGTGTGTCGCAGGCCCATGCCCTGGTGAAACCCTCACCCCCCTAGAGATTCATGTGGAAAATGAGCACATTTTCCTTACCTAATGCTAGTTTTTGATAAACGCCGCCAAACGTTTCAGCATCAGTTCAATTCGATCTAAGCCCGTCGTGTAAGAGAAACGAATAAACTGATTTGCACGATAGCTGCCGAAGTCGAGCCCTGGTGTCGCAGCCACATGAGCCTCTTCCAGCAACCTCCAACAGTAGTCATAGGTGTTATCTGTCAGGTGAGAAGCATCCGCATACACATAGAATGCCCCCTCAGGCATTAAAGGGATATCAAAGCCTAGTTTACGCAGCCCTTCAACCAGCAAATCCCGACGCAATTCGAATTGGTGACGCCGCCTTTCAAACTCCTCTAGGCTCTCATCATCAAACGCAGCCAAAGCTGCATATTGTGAAACTGTCGGTGGAGAGATATAGAGATTTTGTGCAAGTTTCTCCAATTCTGGAACTGCCGATTCTGGCGCAACAATCCACCCCAAACGCCATCCCGTCATGCCAAAGTACTTCGAGAAGCTATTGATAACGAAAGCATCGGGTTCTATCTCTAAAATAGAGGGCGCATCAAAGCCATAAGTTAAGCCATGGTAAAGTTCATCGACAACCAACACCCCACCTTGTTGCTTAACGGCATCAGCCACCCCTTGTAGCTCCTCTTTATGGAGCACAGAACCTGTAGGGTTGGCAGGTGATGCAATCAATACACCGGCTGTTCTCTGATGCCATTCACGCTTAATCAAATCAGGAGTCAGTTGGAACTTCTCGGCAGCCGTAGTCGGTACCAGCTGGCTTCTGGCATCCAGCATACGTAAAAACTGCCGGTTACAAGGATAGCCTGGGTCAGCCATCATAAATGTCGTTTCAGGATCTGCTAATAAACCAAAAACCATCAACAACGCGCCCGAAGCACCCGATGTAACAATCACTCGGCTGGCATCAATTTTCAATCCATAGCGTTGCTCATAAAAGCGAGCAATGGCCTGACGTAACTCAGGAATACCCGCTGCTGGTGTGTATTGAGTCAGCCCCTGATCAATGGCTTGGTGCGCAGCCTCCTTGACCCGTGGTGCCGTCCCGAAATCAGGCTCACCTGCTTCCATATGAATAACATCAAAACCTTCGGCGTCCAGTTGTTTTGCCCTTTTGAGTAAGTCCATTACTTTAAAAGACTCAATTTCCTTTGCCCGACTTGTCCACTTATCTTGCATGAAACGCTCTCCTGATATATCGCATAACGATTATACATAAGTCGTATTATACATATCCAGAAGATACGCATTTTCCCTAACTTATAGCCTTTATCCTGAAACTATCATTGATTTAGGCTATATTTTTTCAAAATCAGGACTAGCCTAAAGGTTGGTGTTCTGGTAATTTCACCAACCTTCCGGCTTCAGGAAGTAACGGAATTAACTGTTTAAGACTGCTGATTTCCATCGGGAACTCAGTCATTTCGGAGAAGTGAGGCACCCCATGCCAAACACTAACGACACACAGTTCACCCAATTTGTCCCTTACGAGGCAAAAAAGGGTGAAGAATATATGAGCGATGCTCAAAAAGAGCATTTTAGTCAAATTCTGCTGGCCTGGAAACAGGAGCTGATGGAAGAGGTCGATAGTACGATCCACCATCTGCAAGAAGAAGCATCTAACTTTGCTGACCCTAGTGACCGTGCCAGCCAGGAAGAGGAATTCAGCCTTGAGCTTCGTACTCGCGACCGTGAGCGCAAGTTGATCAAGAAGATCAATGAAGCCATGGAACGTATCGACGAAGATGAATATGGTTACTGTGAAGCATGCGGTATTGAGATTGGCATTCGCCGTTTAGAAGCGCGTCCTACGGCTACCATGTGTATCGACTGCAAAACGCTTGCTGAAATTAAAGAAAAACAGGTCGGCGGCTAAGCTTTTCGAGGTTAGGTGAATACCTTCGCCTGACCTCTGGACTTGTGTCGATGTATATCGGACGCTTCGCCCCCTCCCCTACTGGCCCCTTGCACTTCGGCTCTCTCCTTGCTGCAGTTGCCAGCTTTCTAGACGCTCGGGCTCACAAAGGGGAGTGGTTCCTTCGTATAGAAAACATTGACCCTCCTCGTGAGGTCGAATCCCGCATTCACAAGATACCTCAAACACTCGAACAATTTGGGCTTTGCTGGGATGGTGAGATCAGCTATCAAAGCGACAACCATGAGCGCTATCAAGAGACGCTTGCAAAGCTATCTACACTCGGCCTGACTTACGCGTGCGATTGCTCCAGAAAGGCACTGCTACTGAGGTCTGGCGCTAATCGATACGATAACTTTTGCCGTTCAAAAGCACTTTGTGATGCACCAAATTGCGCTACACGTTTCTTAGCAAACATCCCTTATGTGCCTTGGACAGATAGAATACAAGGAACTATCAACGCCTCTAACACCGAGCCAGATGATTTTATTCTTCAAAGGAAGGATGGTTTATGGTCATACCAACTCGCTGTCGTTTGCGATGATTATGCTCAAAAGGTTACGCATGTTGTCCGAGGTTATGATCTTCTGAACGAAACCGACAAACACATCCAACTATATACCGCCTTAGGATGGTCTATTCCTAGTTACGCCCATATTCCTATCGCCACCTCCGCCACGGGTCAGAAACTCAGCAAACAAAATTTTGCCACGCCTCTCGATACGCAAAATGCAAACCTTCAACTATGCGAAGCACTTGCCTTCCTTGGCCACACGGTTCCGGTTATGCTGAGAAAAAGCTCGGTGCAGCACATTCTTCAATGGGCAATTGAGCACTGGAATATTGTCCATGTTCCGGCCCTTCCCAGTCGCATCTGGCCGAATAGCTGAGGATCTATGATATTACATCGTGTGGCGTTACTCATTATCATCGCCTGCTGGCTTTTTTTGCCAGCGATTCTTGAGTGGTGGCTAGCACTTGAGCATGTGCTACTGATTACTTTTATTATTTGGGGTGTGATTACCTTGCTTTTGGCAATCGCTGATATTCGGAAACAACACCTATGAACTTTTCAGCCACAGAGCTTTTTTTTGTTGTTACCGCATACTTACTTTTTTTGTTTGGCATCGCTTACGCCACAGAGAGAGAGTTGATTCCCAAACGCATAGCCCAACACCCATTAACCCATACATTTTCATTGGGTGTTTATGCCAGTGTCTGGACTTTCTATGGCGCGTTCGACATGTTCGCTCATTCCGGATTGTTATTTTTGTCATCATACTTAGGCGCCACCGCTATCTTTATGCTGGCTCCCATATTGTTAGTTCCCATATTTAATATTACCAACCGATACAAACTCAGCTCTTTAGCGGACCTATTTGCCTTTAGATTCAGGAGCGGCTGGGTGGGTAGCATTACAACGATACTACTGCTGATGGCAAGCTTGCCTCTACTGTCTATTCAAATACAAGCGGTTGCTGACTCCTTGCATATTTTGAATAGCGACTTTTCTTCAACCCAGATTGCCGCTGCATTTTGCTCCCTGATAACAATGTTTGCTTTACTCTTTGGTACCCGACACCCCTCTATGAGGGCCAGAAATCGTGGGCTCGTCATGGCACTCGCCACTAGCAGTGTGATAAAGCTGGGGATTTTGCTGTGCATCGCATTGTATTTGCTATTCAACGTTCTCGGTGGTCCTCAACAAACACTAACGTTACTGGAATCACACCCTCAACTGCTGACACAACTCCAGAAGAATCACGATGGCGAAAGTTGGCGTACACTGCTCCTAGCATTTTTTACCGCCGCCTTAGTTATGCCACATATGTTTCATTTGGCATTTACTGAAAACCGTTCTGGGGAGAGCTTACATAGAGCATCCTGGATTATGCCCCTCTACCTATTATTGCTCGCAGCCTGTGTGCCAATAATCTCTTGGGCAGGGTACAAATTAAATATCGATCAATCAGCTTACATGCTGCTCTATATCAGTCAGATCATGCTCTCTGACTGGATTGTCATTCTTGCATTTCTCGGCGGATTAACGGCAGCAAGCGGCATTATCATTGTTGCCTCCATTTCGCTCGCATCCATGTTACAGAATCATCTTTTTTTACCCTTAGTAAAAACGCCCGAGAACGTAAAATTTTACGCTTGGCTACTTTGGCTACGGCGCATATTTATTTCTCTTGTCGTACTTTGCAGTTACCTCTTTTATGTCACTTTCGGGTCTCAACAACAGTTACACTTACTGGGATTAAGTGCTTTTGGTGCTTTCTTACAGTTTTTACCGGGCATCATAGCGACACTTTTCTGGATTGGAGCAAACCGTGCGGGCTTTTTAAGTGGCTTAATCTTAGGCATGATCAGCTGGGGCTTAACGACATTTTATCCAGTACTCAAGCTTCAAGGGACACTGCCCAGTGAGCTATCACTTGACGAGCTAGACTGGCAATCATCAGCGATTATTTCTTTATTGATCAATATCAGCGCCTTCATTCTGGTTTCACGCCTGACGAAAACCCATGCAGATGAGCAAAAAGCCGGAGAAGCCTGCCTACTGAATGCAATGGACACTCCCAGTGTTGAGCGCCCTTCATTTAAGACTCAAGATATTATTCGCCTGCTGACCCCTAAGTTAGGGGAATCAGCCGCACGCCGAGAATTACAACACGCCCTGCAACGTCTTAGCCTCGATCCACCCCGAATGAGACCGCTCGATCTACTCCGATTGAGAAACACACTGGAACAAAACTTATCCGCGCTAGTCGGCCCAGTGGAAGCCGCAACGCTATTAGAGCCGCTGGCCCCTCAATCGGAAGATAAAGGCTTTCAGTCTAGAGACATCCATCTTTTAGAATCGCATTTAGAAACTTACCAAGCCCGCTTAGGCGGACTGGCAGCTGAACTTGATGAACTTCGCCGCTTCCACCGTACCACACTGGAAAAGCTACCTATTGGCGCCTGCACCATAACACCTTCTCAGCATATCCTTTTCTGGAATAATGAAATCGCTAAGCTCACACACTTATCCGCTAGCGATGTAACAGACCGCTCCCTAAACGAGTTACCAGAACCTTGGTCATCCCTACTGCAAACATTTTTATCACAGCCAGAAAACCACCTTAGTGATCTAGTTATCTCTCAACTCGAACACAACTACCGTTTAACGCTGCACAAGAGCCAACTATCAGACAAACCCGATAGCTCCATTGTTGTGTTGGTAGAGGATCAAACCGAGCATCATCAGCTCAAAGACAAACTTGCCCATAGTGAACGCTTAGCGTCTATCGGACGATTTGCTGCAGGTGTCGCCCATGAAATCGGCAATCCAGTCACCGGAATAGCCTGCTTGGCACAAAATTTATCTCTAGAAACGGACCAGCCTGAGGTATTGGAGACAGGTGAGCAGATTGTCGATCAGACCAAGCGCATAAGTCGAATCGTACAGTCATTGGTGCGCTTCGCACACACAGGGCAGAACATTAATGATATCCACCCAGAGCCCACCAACTTACAAAACTGCATAGCTGAAGCAGTTCATTTGGTATCTTTAGATACCCACGCGCGTCAACAGCAGTTTCACAACAATGTAAACACCAGCCTCCTTGTCGAAGGCGACCCACAATTGCTCCTGCAAGTGTTTGTTAATCTACTCAATAATGCCTGCGATGCTTCGCCACCCGATAGCCACATCTATATTGACGCAGAGCAGCACGATCAGCGTATCAAGCTCACGATAACGGATGAGGGCAGTGGCATACCTATGGATATACAAGACAAGCTCTTTGAGCCCTTTTTCACAACAAAAGAAGCTGGAAAAGGTACCGGATTAGGGCTACCTTTAGTATACAATATTCTTACCGAGCATTATGGTAGTATTGAGATAATAAGCCCCGCCAATAAAAAGCAGAATAAAGGCACTCAGGTGATAATCACCTTACCCGGGCTCCAGGCCTGATTTGATATCAGACAGGCCCTGTTTTGGAGAAGGTAGAGAGCAATGAGCCGCATTCTGATTGTAGAGGATGAAACGATCATCCGAGCAGCGTTAAAACGTCTGTTAGAAAAAAACAACTATTTAGTTGACGACGCAGGGTCTGTAGATGAAGCAACATCACGCTTTAATCTCAGCGATTTTCATCTAATTATTAGCGACTTACGACTACCCGGCGCACCGGGGACAGAACTCATCAAGCTTGCTAATAACATCCCTGTGCTCATCATGACCAGCTACGCGAGCTTAAAGTCTGCGGTGGATGCCATGAAGATGGGCGCGGTTGATTACATCGCCAAACCCTTTAATCATGATGAGATGCTTACCACCATCGAAACCATTTTGAACCGCAGCAAAGAACTCCTCCCCAAGAAAAAGTCTAAAACCGCCCCTCAGCAGACCGAAATTATTGGTCAATGCGAAGCTATGCAAAAGCTTTTTTCCCGCATTGCGAAGGTCGCACACACGGACGCAACGGTCTTGGTGTTAGGAGAGTCAGGCACAGGAAAGGAACTTGCCGCGCGGGCGATTCATGAGCAAAGTGATCGCGCTCACGCCCCAATGATTTCAGTCAACTGTGCAGCTATCCCAGAAAGCCTGATTGAATCCGAGCTCTTTGGTCATGAAAAAGGCGCCTTTACTGGCGCAAACACCAGCAGAAGTGGCCTAATAGAGGCTGCTCACGGTGGCACGCTATTCTTGGATGAGATTGGCGAGCTCCCCCTTGAAGCTCAAGCACGTTTATTGCGTTTTCTACAAGAAAGCGAAATCCGCAAAGTAGGCTCCGTACAATCCCAAAAAGTCGACGTCCGACTGATTGCTGCGACACACCGTAACCTAAAAGAACTGGCGCGTACCGGCAAATTTCGAGAAGACCTTTACTACCGTCTCTATGTGATGGAGCTTAACATGCCGCCTCTTAAAGCACGTGGAGACGACATCATAGAGCTAGCCCAACGCTTCTTGATAAAAGCCTGCGAGCGAATGAACTGCGAGCCTGCTTATCTAAGCACTGAAGCAAAACACATGATGCTTCAATATCCTTGGCCGGGAAATGTCCGAGAATTAGAAAATGCTATAGAGCGAGCAGTTATTCTGGCAGATGATCATGTCATTACGCCTGAACTATTAGGGCTAGATATCGAATCGAGCCCCTCGTTGGAGCAGCAGGAATCTCAGTATGCATCACGAGCACTGCAACACGAATCAGGCCATTTAGAGCCTAAGCGCAAAGCAGGACTTTCCCTTGACGACTATTTTCAGCGCTTTGTTATTGAGCATCAGGCAGACATGAGCGAAACAGAACTTGCCAAGAAACTAGGCGTTAGTCGTAAGTGCTTATGGGAAAGGCGTCAAAAATTGGGAATACCTCGCAAGCCAAAGGGGTAACACTTCAGTAACAGTGTTACCCCTATGTTCCCAAAGGTAACAAACTTGAAGTAACGTGCGTAACAACCAATAGCACCTTAAAGACCAAAAACATAAATTTATTTTAAAAACAAATAGTTACAAATAATGGCACAGCAAATGCTTTATCTAGAATGTACAAACAACAACAATTAAACTTAGACACACTAACCATCAATAAAAATAAAAATAGGCCTGGTGTAGAAAAGTTATCCACCTCAAATAATAATAAAAATGAGGTTTGAAATAGCTGATCGCTGGACTGTGTGATAACACACTTCGGTGCTCAAAAAAATAACAACAAGCAATGTTACTCTCAGCTTGCGGTCAGCTCTCCATCTCTCCTTAGTAATTGTTTTCCCTGCTTACTTAATGTGTTCAGCTAACAGTGATATGATGCACAGCACAAATTCTTTCGAGCAGATAATTTAATCCTCATGCCAAATCGTTTAATCAAGAAAGTTGTTAGTCTTTTTCGCAGCGAGTCCAAACATGACTCAGCTAAACCGGCTGTTATTCAGAGCCAAGCCGAAGCCATAAAAGGTCCCTTGATTATTACTGAAGACAAGCACAACATTCCCCGAAAATATTTGGATGATAATGCAGCCAAAGTTGTTTACCGGCTTACCGATGCAGGCCATCAAGGCTATTTAGTAGGCGGCTGCATACGAGATCTGCTCTTAAAAAAGCGCCCAAAAGATTTTGATGTAGCCACCAGCGCGCACCCAGAAGAAGCACATGAACTGTTCAAACGATCACGCCTCATAGGCAGGCGCTTCAAACTATTGCATGTTCGCTTTGGCAGAGAGATTATAGAAGTTGCCACGTTTCGCGCAGGCCACGACTCCCAAGAAAACGAGACACACGGTAAACAAGCAGATTCGGGGCTAATATTAAGAGATAACGTCTATGGTACCATTGAAGAAGATGCCTTACGCCGTGATTTCACCATCAACGCTCTGTATTACTCGGTAACCGATCATAGCATCTATGACTTTACTAACGGCTATCAAGATATAGGCGACCGAATGATCCGCATGATTGGAGATCCGGATAGCCGTTATCGCGAAGATCCAGTGCGCATGCTAAGAGCAATTCGATTTGCCGCTAAACTCGACTTTCAAATAGAGAAACATACCGCAGCGCCTATCAAGCCGCTCGCGCACCTGCTGCAGGATATTGCACCGGCTCGTTTGTTTGACGAAGTCCTAAAACTATTGCAGTCCGGTCATGGTGTTGAATCGCTACGATTACTGCGAGAATATAACTTACTACAGCAAGTACTCCCGCTGACGAACGATGTTCTTAATGATGAAAATTCACTAGCGGAGCCTCTGGTCATTCAAGGGCTAAAAAATACTGATCGACGTATCAATCAACGTAAAAGTGTTACCCCAGCCTTCCTGTTTGCCACATTACTATGGCACCCACTGCAAAGACGGATAGCTGAGATAAGCGAACAAAACTCACGCATGCCACAACTCGCGATTCTCCATGCGGCCGCCAATGACGTTATAGGCCAGCAAATTCGAAGAACCGCTATCCCTAAACGCTTTTCTGGCCCTGTCAGGGAAATTTGGGAATTACAATTACGTTTACCTAAACGCTTTGGTAACCGTGCTCAGCAAACGCTTGAGCAACCTCGTTTTCGTGCCGCCTACGACCTATTACTCCTAAGAGAACAAAGCGGAGAACAACTAGATAACCTAGGACAATGGTGGACTGATTACCAATCAGCCGATGCACAACAGCGCCAAGCAATGGTGGATCAACTTCCGACAAAATCCAAGTCATCCAGCCCTAAACCTCGGCGCCGAAGAAGAGCGAAGAATGATCCTCGAAACAGCTGAACGCTGCTTTATTGGTCTTGGCAGCAATTTAAACAACCCTAAGCAACAAGTCGAACGTGCCTTAGCCGCACTGTCGGCTTTACCTCATAGCCACCTTGTTGCTCAGTCCTCGCTGTATCGCTCTGACCCTGTTGGCCCACCGGGGCAGCCGGATTATATCAATGCAGTCGCAGAACTAGAGACCCATTTATTGCCTGAACAGCTACTAGATCACCTTCAGGCTATAGAGCAATCACACCATCGTGTGCGAGAAATACACTGGGGGCCAAGAACATTGGATCTCGACATTATATTGTTTGGTGAACGTCATATATCTACAGATCGTTTATCAGTGCCCCACCCCTTTGCCACTCAACGCAATTTCGTACTTTGGCCTTTAGCCGAAGTTGACCCTGCACTTTTTTTCCCCGATGGCAGATCAATAAACGATCTATTAGTCGCATGTCCGCTGGGCACACTAGAAAAGATCTCTGTATAATCTGCCCAAGAAGAGTGCATCCCTATTAACTAATCGAGTTGCCTATGAACAAAGTCACATTACATACATTATCCGCCTGCAAAAAGGCTGGCGAAAAGTTCGCCGTCCTGACCGCATATGATGCATGTTTTGCTCATGCCGTCAGTGAAGCTGGGGTAGAAGTGATTCTGGTAGGCGATTCACTTGGCATGGTTCTCCAAGGGCAAGACAGTACCCTACCTGTCACAATGGATGACATGATCTACCACACAGCGAGCGTTGCTAAAGGCAATCAAGGGGCCATGGTTATGGCAGATATGCCTTTCATGAGTTATGCCACTCCCGAGCAAACCATGGAAAACGCAGCCCTGCTCATGCAAGCCGGTGCTCATATCGTCAAAATAGAGGGCGGATCGTGGTTAGCTGAGAGCGTCTCCTTGCTATCTGATCGCGGTATTCCTACCTGCGTACATTTGGGACTTACACCTCAAGCTGTTAATAAGCTAGGCGGTTATAAAGTACAAGGGCGTGATCGTGAAAGCGCCAAAGAGATGATCGAAGACGCTGTGCGCTTAGAGCAAGCAGGCGCCAGCATGTTGTTACTGGAATGTGTTCCGTCTATCTTAGCACAAGAGATTACTCAAGCTGTGGATATACCCGTCATTGGTATTGGTGCGGGCGTAGAAACCGATGCTCAGGTGTTAGTGATCCACGACATGCTAGGACTCAATCCAGGCCATACACCTAAGTTTGTTAAAAACTTTATGGCAGAGGCTGACAGCATTCAGTCTGCTCTAAAAAACTATGTTTCCGCAGTTAAGCAAGGCAGCTTTCCGGGACAGGAACACAGCTTCGAATAACCACATGAAAACCATTCACACCTTACAAGAGCTGCGCCAAATTTTGGCGCAGGAGCGCCGTACTGGCAAAAAAATTGGACTTGTACCGACCATGGGCAACCTTCACGAAGGTCACCTTGCGTTGGTAAAACAAGCCAACGAATGCTCTGATATTGTCGTTGCAACTATTTTTGTTAACCCACTACAGTTTAGTGCCAACGAAGATCTCGACAAATACCCAAGGACATTACAGCAGGATCAGGAGAAACTTGAAGCCGCCCACTGCGACTACTTGTTTGCCCCCTCTGACGACGAGGTTTACCCCGACGGGCGAGATAAGCAAACCATGGTAACAGTTCCTGAGGTATCAAATCTTTATTGCGGCGCAAGTCGACCCGGCCATTTTGAAGGCGTGGCGACCATTGTTTGCAAGCTGTTCTGCATGGTACAGCCAGATGTAGCTGTCTTTGGCGAGAAAGATTTTCAACAGCTCTTTGTCATCCGAAAAATGGCGCGCGATTTAAGTCTGCCAATAGAGATTCAAGGCTCTCCTATTGTTCGCAATAATAAGGGGCTGGCCCTAAGCTCACGAAATGGCTACCTGAGTGACGAACAACTCGAGGCTGCAACTGCCCTAAATAAGGCGCTACGCCAAACCGCTGATGCTATCCATCAAGGAGAGAAAGACTTTAGTGCTCTATGCGAGCGAGCTCAACAATCCTTAGAAGCCGCTGGATTTAAACGAGATTACTTCGTCATTGCTCGCCAGTCCGATTTAATGCAGGCCAATAACGACGACCAGTCCTTAGTGATTCTTGCTGCAGCCTATCTAGGCCCTGCCCGTTTAATCGATAATCAGGTTGTTAACCTTTAGTCTCCTTCCCACATTGCCTAGGCCTTGATACTTTTGATACAGGCACCTTTTAGTGATATTAAGGTGCTTGCATTACTTTGTTTAGTCGCGCAGACTGGACACTTGCTGCGATGCAGCAAATAATAATTACATGAACTAAGAGCAAGCCTCTGATAGCCAACACCAAATATTCGTTGCAACATCCGAGTCATTTTTTCCTGCTACATTAGTTCATACTGGGTTTTCTGAATTTTTTGATAAGAGGCACAATCATGCGTGAAGTCGTTATTGTTGCAGCTGGCCGTACAGCGGTTGGTACATTTAATGGTTCTTTGGCTGGCGTAAAAGCTTCCGATTTAGGCGCGACAGTACTAAAAGGATTACTGGAAAGAACCAAAATTGACCCAGCACAGATCGATGAAGTCATTTTAGGCCAAGTACTAACAGCTGGTTGCGGACAGAATACCGCTCGCCAAGCGGTGATTAATGCAGGCTTACCTATTGAAGTTCCTGCAATGACTATCAACAAAGTGTGCGGCTCTGGTTTAAAAGCTATCCAATTAGCTACTCAAGCGATTCGTTGCGGCGATGCAGATATCATCATTGCCGGTGGTCAGGAAAACATGAGCCAATCTCCTCATGTACTACCTAACTCACGCAACGGTGCTCGCATGGGCGACTGGAAAATGGTTGATACCATGATTACTGATGGTCTGTGGGATGCGTTCAACAACTACCATATGGGCATCACAACTGAAAACATCGTCGAGAAGTACGGTTTCACACGTGAAGAGCAGGATGCTTTCGCATCTGCCTCTCAAAATAAAGCTGAAGCAGCTGTTACTGCCGGTCGTTTTAAAGAGGAAATCATCCCTGTTAGCATTCCTCAGCGTAAAGGCGACCCTGTTATTTTTGATACCGATGAGCAGCCACGTTTTGGTTGCACACCAGACGCGCTGGCAAAATTACGCCCTGCTTTCAAAAAAGACGGTACTGTCACCGCAGGTAACAGTTCCACTATTAATGATGGCGCTGCTGCAGTCATTCTTTGCTCTGCAGAAAAAGCCGCTGAGCTAGGCCTTCCGGTACTCGCTCGTATTAAAGCTTATGCTTCTGCTGGTGTTGATCCAGCCATCATGGGTACCGGCCCAATCTGCGCGACACAGAAAGCCTTAGAAAAAGCTGGCTGGTCTATTAACGATTTAGAATTGGTTGAAGCGAACGAAGCCTTTGCTGCCCAAGCAATGTCTGTAAACAAAGACCTGGGATGGAATACCGATATTGTTAACGTTAATGGCGGTGCGATTGCACTGGGCCATCCGATCGGTGCATCAGGATGTCGTATCCTTGTATCTCTTGTTCATGAAATGAATCGTCGCGATGCGAAGAAAGCTTTGGCTACCTTATGTATCGGTGGCGGCATGGGCACCGCGCTAGCTATCGAACGCGACTAACTTTCGGTAATCGCATAAAAAACCGCAGCCTAGCTGCGGTTTTTTGTTCAACCTCTAGAAATAGCTCCCTTCCCTATTCCCTCATAAGCCCTGACTTCAATCGTATCCAAGGGACGTACCTGCTTGATGCGAGCGGCAAGATGGCGGGCTATCTGTTCGACAGTACTTTCCGTATCAATGTCATAACAATAAGCAGACGGTAGAGAAAGCGAGAAATCACCTTGTGGTGCTTTATAGGCATAACTGTTAGTGCCTTCGGGAGATTCCATACGATGAGACTGGGTACCAATATAGATATCTTTCCAGCGTTGTGCCCATAGCGCTTCAAGCTCAGAATCTCGTTCACCATTCACCAGTATCTCGATCCGAGATCTATGACCATGAGCTATTCGCTGGCAGTTGCCCTCATGCTGATGCAAGCCATGACTGTAATGATAAAACGCCCCATCTATCTCCTCCGGTACAAAGTGCAAACTCATGCCTTTCACCTCACTTGGAAAGAGAGAGATTAATCGCGCCTCACACCATGCAGCCAAACTAGCTTCAGTGATCTCTTGCGCATCCACCGCTACGATAGCAGCACTAGGTGAACGACACGTCAGAATCTGACCGTCGGCATACGTCCACACAACTTCGGTCATCCCAGCCGACTGAGTGATCGTCACCCCAGGTGCTAACGCAGGAACTAACAAAGCATGGTCGATCGTATCATCCATCCAGTCTCGTGCGAGTCTTTTGACAATACCAAAATCACACACCATTCCCTGCTCATTTAAAGCACCGTCCAGCTCCAACTGAAGCAGCCAAGACTCACCCATCAACCCACGCTCGGTATGCAGATACGAGAAATCAACATTGGTTAAATTATTTACAAATAGTTTCACAGCGCCCACCTTTTAGAGATAGACATATTCTATCCCATGGCGAGTATTGATGCATAAAAATAGCAAGCTGAAAATGCTGATCTATACTGACTACTGGATAATACGATAGCGATGGGAAGGATATGTCTGACGAACTGGTATTCAATGACGTTCAAACGGAGGATGTACCGATAGCGACTGGCGAGCCTTGGACGGTTCTAGTAGTCGATGATGAGCCTGATGTACACAAGGTGACTGAAATTGTCCTCAGGAATTTCACCTTCGAAGGTCGTCCATTGCATATCATCAAAGCGCTTAGCGGCGAGGAAGGCATCCAAAAGCTATCGGAGCATGACAATATCGCCGTCGCACTCATCGATGTTGTTATGGAGTCAGATCATGCAGGTTTACACCTTGTCGAATATATACGTAAAGACAAAAAGAATAATCGCATACGTATCGTATTAAGAACGGGACAGCCCGGCCAAGCTCCCGAGGAAGAAGTGATTCAGCGCTACGACATACATGATTACAAAGATAAGACAGAGCTGACCCGAACGAAGTTGCATACTCTCCTTTACTCCACGCTCCGTTCATACAGAGATATCTGCACTATCGAACAACAAAGAGACAGCTTACGTCTGGTGCTCAATGCTATCACCGCCGTCAATGAATCAAGCACACTCAAGCGCTTTGCTTCCGCCGTGCTAGAACAACTCATCGGCCTATTGCACATTCGGCCGAACACTCTCTATTGCGCAGTACAGACCTTAGAAGATATGCCAGGTAAATTACATATTCTGGCAGCCACAGGTAACATGACCACGCTAACGGATGAGATAGAGCTAGATGCCATACCGGAAGCTCCACGCCAAGCACTAACAGATGCGTTGGTAACACAAAGCTCCATACATACACAAAATTACTATGTTGGCTACTACACGGCGCCTGCGGGTAGCAGCAAGTTACTATACGTCGAACTTACGCAGGAGCTGGATCACGATGCCAGACAGTTATTAGAAGTTTATTGCGCGAATGTGGCAGCCACTTATCATACGCTAGTGCTGAAGGAAGATGTTGAAGTCACCCAACGCGAACTCATCTATATGCTGGGTGAAGCGGTCGAGAAGCGCTCCAAAGAAACGGGGGGGCACGTAAAGCGAGTCGCACTGATTTCAGAGCTGCTGGCTAAGGCTGCGGGATTATCCAATAGCGAGGCCAAGTACATTAAACTCGCCTCGCCTTTGCATGATTTAGGGAAAATCGCGATACCCGATAACATACTTAATAAACCAGGTAAGCTAGACGCCCATGAATGGGCAATCATGCAAACCCATGCAGAATTGGGCGAGCACATGCTGCAATTGTCCAATAAGCCTTTATTTAATCTAGCAGCTATCATTGCCGGGCAACACCATGAGAAATGGGACGGTAGTGGTTACCCTAGGGCCCTCAAAGGTACAGATATACATATTGCCGGTCGCATAACCGCTCTTGCAGATGTCTTCGATGCACTCAATAATTCACGCTGCTATAAACCTGCTTGGCCCCTTGAGCAAACATTGGAACTGATCCAGAATCAGAAAGGAAAACACTTTGATCCAAGCTTGGTTGACCTTCTCTTTTTACATCTGGATAAAATACAAGAGATCTGTCTAGAATACCCAGACTAGGTTCTGACTCTGACCACAAACCGCTATAATACCTCTTTTATTTTAAAGCAGGTTGTTATGCGCGTAGATAAATACCTTTCCCAAGCCACTGGGCTTTCTCGCAAAGAAGTAAAGCGACTGATGCATAAAGACTTGGTCACCGTTAATGGCATATCGACACGCGACACCTCTTTACACATCAAAGAAACAGATACAGTTCACCTTGATGACCGGGAAATTTCCCCACCTCGCCCTCGATATTTCATGATGCATAAACCCTTGGGATATGTGTGCTCAAGTGATGATCCAAACAATGCAACAGTCATGGGGCTACTTATTGACGAACCTCGCCCAGAAGACCTACATCTGGCAGGACGTTTAGATATCGACACAACGGGCTTGCTCTTGATCACTGATGATGGCCAATGGTCGCACCGCATAACCTCTCCAAAGCATAAATTAGGGAAGCGCTACCATGTCACCACAGCAGATCCTATACCTGAGTCCACGATTGAGACCTTCCTTCAAGGCGTGCAGTTGATTAACGAAAAGCACCTCACCAAACCCGCCGATTTAGAAATTATTGGTAGTCACGAGGCCTACCTCACCCTACGCGAGGGGCGTTACCACCAAGTTAAGCGCATGTTTGCCGCATTGGGCAACAAAGTCGTTGCGCTTCATCGCGATCGCATTGGGGAAATCGTACTGGACGAAGATCTGCTGCCCGGCGAATACCGAGAGCTCACTGCTGATGAGATAGGTCTGGCGACCCCATGAGAGATCTCGCATTTGCGCTTCTTTATGACACCTTCAAAACGGCTCGAACACCCGCGCTATGGGTCGTTGATGAGAATATTGATATAGCAGACATTCCCGACGGCCTTCATGGCTTCAGTGCCATAACAAACCGTTTTGATGTTGCACAGGCACTGGAGACCAAAGGCTGGGACTATCAGCTCAATGATTACCTACTGGAAGCTCAACCTAGAGAACACTTTGCGAGTATCTTTTTACGTATACCTAAAGAGAAAGCACAGGGTCATTATTTGATCAACCAATCGGGGCAGCTCCTTTGTCATGGAGGCTCCCTTTTTCTCAGCGGTATGAAACAAGAAGGTATCAAAGGCTTCATTGATCGAGCCGCTAAATTGTCCGGCCAGTCCGCCGATCTTTGGAAAGCGGATAAACAAACCTGGGCAGGCGAGATCAGATTCGAAGGCCCTATGGGTGAACCTTTAGAAGATAAAGACTATCGTATCCTTCGACCGGCACCACAAGATGATCATTTCCATTTCCTAAGCAAGCCTGGCATTTTTGGCTGGGATAAAATTGATCAAGGAAGCGCCTTACTGGTATCACATTTGCCCTCCCTTATTCAGCCCTATAGTGACATCAACTGCGCATTAGACTTAGGGTGTGGTTATGGCTATCTAACCCTTCATACCGGACGATTGTTAAATATTCCTGTAGTCGCTACTGATAACAATGCTGCTGCCGTATTCGCATGCCAACACAATCTAGCCCAAGCTCAACGCCAAGGGGACGTCACCTTGGATGATTGTGGAACGCATGTAGAGGGCGAGTTCCCTTTAGTCATTTGCAACCCGCCCTTTCATAGCGGCTTTTCGGTGGATAACGATTTGACGGATCGCTTCCTTGCTTCGGCGGCAGACCACCTGACAAAAACAGGTGTAGCTATTTTTGTCACTAATTTACATATTCCCCTTGAAAGAAAAGCCTCACATTTCTTTCAACGTACTGAAACCATGATCAACAATGGGCACTTTAAACTAGTTCGACTGAGTCTACCCAAAAAGTAGACCTACTTGCCGGGATGGCGCCAACTAGGCGCCGGTGAAACCAAAATAGGCAGATAGCGAATGCAAAACAAGCTAAATACAACCAGCCAAATAACCCCTGCCGTAAGAATCATATGATTGTAAGATACCCCTACGGTTAATGACGCCAGTGTTCGTATTAGCGCAGCTATACTAATCAAAACATAAGCCACACTCATTATACGACCAGCGACCAAAGCTCTCTGGGTATGACCCAGCGCAGCCCGAGAGGCCACCCCTAGAATCATCCCTGCCATCGCCCCTATAGCAATCGCATGAACACCTGCGCTTTCACTGACCACGCCCAAGGATGATAAGCCCAACAAGATTAGTCCTGCACCTAACCATATAAAACTGACATGCAAGATCCATAAAAGCGGCTCAGAAAGAATACGTTTTAGCTGCCACCGCATCACTCGCACCCACTGCATGGCGCCAGCCCCGCAGAGCAGCAGACCCGTAACCAATTGTGCAGGCATAAATATCCAACTTAGTGCCGCTAACCCAAGAGATATGCTGGCAAATATATCTAATCGGTTGAACAGTACAGGTAACGCACCCTCCTCCCCTCTCTCTTTATCCTGTAAAACTAAATAGTTCCTCGTAAAAGAGGGTGTAATTCGACCACCGATCAGAGCAATCATGACACAAATCTGCATAATCACTCCTCTAATGGCTAAATCAGTCAGGGCTGGTTGATAGTAAACACCTATATGAAAAAGCACATTAAAACCAAGAAAGAGCAACAGCAGGACCACTACTTTGTAGTTACGCTTGTTACCCGCTAGCACAACCTCCCTAGCAACGAGCATCATAAGCAATCCACCATAAAGACAATCGACAACGGCAACGACCCCGTAAGGAATATCCGCAGAAAACAGTAGTACAGCCCGCCCTATTAGCCAAGACGTTACTAGCATAACCAACGGGACACCACTCACCGGTAGTCTGCCCGTCCATTTAGAAACTGCAGCAAGTAAAAAGCCACCCATTGCCGCCCCTACAAACCCAAATAACATTTCATGAGCATGCCACGAGATAATTGGCACCCTTAGCGACCCGGCCTGCCACGTACCTTGCAGATACAAAAGCCATAACCCCATCAAAAACAACCCACCCAAGCCCACACAGAGAAAAAGAGGCCTGAAAGCGTTGCTAAAGAGCGTTTCCCAGCGAGAGGCGGGATATTTTTCGAACATAATAGTCGCCATTAGAGACACCTAAAGAAATATAATATGTAAATATTATACATGTTTATAGGCAAAGAGGTAGTCTATCTCACGACCGTTCAGACACAAAAAAGCCCTCACTCGGAGGGCTTTTTTAGTAAAAAGAATCAGCCAGAAACAGATTCATCTTCAATTAGGTCTTTCATTGAAAGTTTGATTCGACCGCGCGGGTCAACTTCCAGAACCTTAACTTTAATGATGTCATCCATTTTGACGTAATCAGTCACTTTCTCAACACGCTTGTTGTCTATCTGAGAGATGTGCACCAAACCATCTTTTCCAGGCAGGATATTTACAAACGCACCAAACTCTTCTAAACGTACAACTTTACCTTCGTAGATTTTTCCTACTTCAGCTTCAGCTGTAATTTCGATTACTTTATCTGTCGCTGCTTTAGCCGCTGCTTTATCAGCTGCATAAATGCGAACAGTACCGTCATCTTCGATATCAATCATCGCGCCGGTTTCTTCGGTCAGCGCACGAATGGTTGCACCACCTTTACCGATGACATCACGAATTTTCTCTGGATTGATTTTCAGCTGAGTCATTGCCGGAGCATTATCTGGCAACTCTGGGCGAGCATAGCCAATAACTTTAGCCATCTCTTTTAAGATATGGGTACGTGCATGCAGCGCTTGCTCCAATGCAATTTCCATAATCTCTTCAGTAATACCCGTAATCTTGATATCCATTTGCAATGCCGTGATACCTTGTTCCGTACCAGCCACTTTAAAGTCCATATCACCTAAGTGGTCTTCATCACCCAAGATATCTGTCAGGACAGCAAACTTATCACCTTCCTTAACCAGACCCATCGCAATACCCGCAACAGGAGCTTTCAAAGGAACACCAGCGTCCATCATCGCCAAAGACGCACCACAAACAGAAGCCATTGAGCTCGAACCATTTGACTCGGTGATTTCAGATACCACACGAATGGTATAAGGGAACTCTTCCTGAGAAGGTAACATAGCTGCCACACCGCGGCGCGCCAGACGACCATGACCAATTTCACGACGTCCAGTAGCACCCATTCGACCGGCTTCACCGACAGAATAAGGAGGGAAGTTATAGTGCAGCATAAATGGATCTTTACGCTCACCTTCCAAAGCATCAATCAGTTGTTGGTCACGAGCAGTACCTAACGTACAAGTAGCAATGGCTTGCGTTTCTCCACGAGTAAAGAGCGCAGAACCATGCGTGCCTTTAAGCACATCGATTTCAACAGCAATAGCACGTACAGTTTTCGTATCACGGCCATCGATACGTGGCGCACCATCAACAATACGTTGACGCACGATAGTCTTTTCGACTGAGCTGACAACACCAGACACTTCTTTCTCAGAAGGCTGACCTTCTTCAGAACCAGACAGCTCAGCAACAGCTTTCGCACGTAAATCATTCAGCGCTGACTGACGCTGCATTTTATCGGCAACCTGGTACGCATCGGCAATACCTTGGCCAACCAACTCGTTGACTTGCGCAATGAGTGCTTCATTTTTAGCAGCTGGCTGCCAATCCCAAACAGGCTTACCCGCTTCGACTTTAAGCTCATTAATGGCGTTGATGACACCTTGCATCTCTGTGTGAGCAAACAGGACAGCCCCTAGCATCTCATCTTCTGTTAGCTCTTGTGCTTCAGATTCAACCATTAATACAGCGTCAGATGTACCTGCGACCACCATATCTAGTTCAGAAACTTCCAACTGTTCATACGTAGGATTAAGAATGTAGCCATCTTCTTCAGTAAAACCTACACGCGCGCCACCAATAGGCCCCATGAAAGGAATACCTGAGATAGATAAAGCCGCTGATGTACCAATCATTGCAGCGATATCTGGGTCATTCGACTTGTCAGCCGACATAACAGTACAAACCACTTGCACTTCGTTCATGAAGCCTTTCGGAAACAATGGACGAATCGGGCGATCGATCAGACGGGACGTCAGTGTCTCTTTCTCTGAAGGGCGCGCTTCACGCTTAAAGAAACCACCAGGAATCTTACCTACCGAGTAGGTTTTTTCGATGTAGTGAACAGACAATGGAAAGAAGTCCTGGCCGTCTTTTGCTTCTTTTGCTCCGACAACGGTACACAGTACCTGAATCTCTCCCATGGTGACTAAAACAGCACCCGTTGCTTGACGAGCAATACGGCCTGTTTCTAATGTGACCTGCTGGCCACCAAACTCAAAAGTTTTTGTAATCGCTTGCACGAATATTTCCTCTCTAAAAAATAAAACCTGAGAGAAACCGTTTCAATACCATCTTTGCTGCCAGTACTCATTTGCATTCAGTCATAGACGAAACACAAATGAGTACAGGCCGGTTGAACGATTCTCTTATTTACAGGCAGATAAAACAGGGGCCATACATTGTATGGCCCCTGAAAACACAATTAGCGACGTAGACCCAAACGGCCAATCAGCGCCAGGTAACGATCTGCATCATTCTTTTTCAAGTAATCCAGCAGCTTACGACGCTGGTTAACCATACGAATCAAACCACGACGAGAGTGGTGATCGTGTTTATGCGCTTTGAAGTGCCCTTGCAGACCTTCAATATTCGCGCTCAGCAGAGCAACCTGTACTTCTGTAGAACCCGTATCAGCTTCGCCACGTCCGAAGTCAGCAACGATCTGAGCTTTCTGTTCAGCTGTTAACATGTGTTTTTCTCCAGTTTCAATATGCAGACAACCATTGAGGTTGCAGGATTAATGGACACGGTGAACCGAGCATATTTTCAGTTCATCGTCGTGAGCTGGCAACGAAGGGGAGCTACCAACTCGCTCAGAGATTATGACTGGGTCGACAATAGACGCCGGGAAACCAGTCGCTTATCCTGAGTAATTTCTGCTATTCCGATAAATTTTTCGGAACCCTTCTCTACGAGTCGAACAAGTGATTGCGGCTCATCATCGACAACGATAACAATCCCGTTTCTCACCAGACGGCACTGCTCTTCATCTAATTGAATCACAGGCACATCATTAATTGCTGACCAAGCGGGTAATAATAACGCATCCAGACGGTTTTGTATGCTTTCTAGCGGCTCATTCTCTCGCTTCATTTCAGCCATAGAGCGTAACTGCTCCAGCGTCATCATCTGGTCTGCTTTGTAAGGCCCTGAGTCTAATCGACGCAGTGCCTGCACATGTGCACCGCAGCCTAACAGCAACCCTAAATCTTCTACAATAGACCGGATATAAGTGCCTTTTGAGCAACGAATATCCAAATCAACCTCATCGCCACGAAAATCAAGGAGATGGATCTCTCTGATAATCACCGTTCGGGGTTTAACTTCTACCTGAACGCCTTGACGAGCCAGCTTATAGAGCGGTTGACCATTATGTTTGAGGGCTGAAAACATCGAGGGAACCTGTTCAATCTCTCCGCTGAAGTGTTCGTCCAGCAGCGCTTGTATTCGCTCCTTTGTAACATGCTCCCCAATCACCGCCGTCGCAATCACCTCACCGTCAGCATCACTACTATCGGTACGGACGCCTAACTTCGCAGTGGTAATGTAACGCTTATCCGCATCTAATAAAAACTGTGAAAATTTGGTTGCTTCGCCAAAAGTAATTGGCAGCATACCCGTAGCCAAAGGATCTAGCGCACCCGTGTGACCAGCTTTCGCCGCACCATAAATGCGCTTAACCCCCTGTAGAACATAGTTTGAACTAACGCCCTGTGGTTTATCGAGCAGGAATATACCATCCACAGGACGACCCTTATGACGTCGCCCCACCGTTATTCCTTCTCTTTTTCCCGCAATTCACGCGCTGCTTTTTCAATTAAGCTATGTAGGTGGCGGCCACGCTCTATGCTTGCATCAAAATGAAAACGCAACTGAGGCATCACTCGCAACTTGATTTTCTTTGCTAGTTCATGCCGCAGAAAGCCTGCCGCGCTACGCAGCACCTCAAGAGAAACGGCTACCGCATCCTCCTGAGTCTGCTCACCAATTGGCAATACCGTAATATAAACATCAGCATAGCCAAGGTCTTTTGCTACCTTGACATGACTGATCGTTACCATCCCCATACGAGGATCTTTAACTTCAAACTGGATCAGCTGAGCCAGATCTTTTTGCATCTGGTCAGCTATCCGTTGAGTTCGACTGAATTCCCGTGCCATAGCGCTCCGTTAAAGTGTGCGCTGAACTTCGACGGTCGAGAATACCTCGATCTGATCGCCGACTTTCACATCGTTATAGTTTTTGACCCCGATACCGCACTCCATACCTTGACGAACTTCACTCACAGCATCTTTAAAGCGGCGTAGGGATTCCAATTCACCTTCGTAAATAACAACGTTGTCACGCAATACACGGATCTGCTTATTACGATATACCGTACCATCCACAACCATACAGCCTGCGACCAAACCGAGTTTTGGCGAGCGGAAGACATCACGTACTTCTGCAATACCAACGATCTCTTCACGGAACTCAGGCGATAGCAGCCCTGACATCGCTTGCTTCACATCATCGATAATGTCGTAAATGACGCTGTAGTAACGTAATTGAATGCCTTCACGATCAACAATAGCTTTGGCTTGAGCATCAGCTCGCACGTTAAAACCAACAATCAGTGCAGATGATGCTAGTGCAAGGTTAGCTTCAGTTTCTGAAATACCACCAACACCGCTGGAAACGATAACCACTTTCACTTCATCAGTAGAAAGCTCTTCGAGTGCGTTCGTTAACGCTTCTAATGAACCGCGCACATCGGCTTTAAGTACGATATTCAAGTTCTTAACTTCACCTGCTTCCATATTGGCAAATAGGTTTTCCAGCTTAGATGCTTGCTGACGCGCCAACTTAACTTCACGATATTTTCCTTGACGGAACAACGCAACTTCACGCGCTTTTTTCTCGTTAGTTACCATGGTGAATTCATCACCTGCTGCTGGCGTACCATCTAAGCCTAAAATTTCAACAGGGATCGCAGGGCCAGCTTCATCTACAGGATTACCGTTTTCATCCAACATGGCACGAATTCGGCCGTAGTGAAGACCCGCTAACACGATATCGCCTTTACGCAATGTACCGGTCTGAACCAGTAGCGTAGCAACAGGACCACGCCCTTTATCAAGACGAGACTCTACAACTACACCTTGACCCGGTGCACTTGGCACAGCTTTAAGCTCTAGTACTTCAGATTGCAGAAGCACCGCTTCCAACAGTTCATCAATACCTTCACCTGTTTTGGCGGACACGTTGATGAACTGGACATCGCCACCCCATTCTTCCGGGATAACATCACGCTGAGCTAATTCGTTTTTAACTCGATCAGGATCTGCATCTTCTTTATCTATTTTGTTAACCGCGATAACCAAAGGTACGCCTGCTGCTTTCGCATGCTGCACGGCTTCCTCAGTCTGCGGCATGACACCATCATCAGCCGCTACCACAAGAATAACAATATCCGTTAACTTAGCACCACGTGCTCGCATCGCAGTAAACGCCGCGTGACCTGGTGTATCCAAAAAGGTAACCATGCCATTATCGGTTTCAACATGATAAGCACCGATATGCTGTGTAATACCACCGGACTCACCCGCAGCGACACGTGTGCGACGGATATAGTCAAGCAATGAGGTTTTACCATGGTCAACATGACCCATCACGGTAACGATAGGTGCACGTTCTTGTTCGTCACCTTCTGCGCCCTGCATACTTTCCAGCAACGCCTCTTCAATTGCATTCTCTTGAAGTGGCTTAGCAACATGCCCCATCTCTTCAACAACCAATACGGCGGTATCTTGATCAATAACTTGGTTAATGGTCGCCATAGCGCCCATTTTAAACATAACTTTGATCACTTCAGCCGCTTTAACGGTCATTTTCTTCGCAAGTTCAGCAACAGTGATACTCTCAGGAATACTGACTTCATGCACTTTCGGCGCTTGAGGCTCAGTAAATCCATGGGCATTATCATGCTTAGGTGCTGACTTTCGACCTTTAGATGCATTTCTTGAAATTTTACCGCCGCGGCGCTCGCCGCCATTTTCAGAAAATCCACCACGCCCTCCCCCGCGGGAGTTTTTAGTAGGCTTTTTATCTTCACCTCTAAAGGCGCGTTTTTTATTGTCTTGATCTTCCACTTTTTTCACCGGCTTACTTGGTGCTGCAGCAGGCTTAGCCTCAGGGGCTTCCTTAACGGACGGAGCCGCAACAACTTCAACTTTTGCCTTTAATTCAGCCTCTTCCTTGGCTTTTTGTTCAGCAGCTTCGCGTGCTTTCTGCTCAGCTTCTTTTTGTGCAGCTGCCTCTTGCTTTAGTCGCTCTTCTTCTAAGCGCTGCTGCTCTTCTGCTGCTTTACGTGCAAGCTCTTCCGCCTCTAGCGCTTCTTGAGTTTTAGACTCGCCTTCAACTTCAGAACGTTTAACATAAGTGCGGGTTTTACGGACTTCTACGTTAACCGTTTTCTTCTTGCCCGACGCACCAGCAACTTTGAGCTGAGAGGTTGTCTTACGCTTCAAAGTGATTTTTTTAGGTGAGGTGACGCTTTCATCCTCTTCACCGTGTGAACGTTTAAGGTGCGTTAGGAGCGTTTGGCGCTCTGATTCAGAGACCATTGATTCTTCTTTTTTACCTGCGATTCCCGCTTCCTGCATCTGCGCTATCAAACGCTCAACGGGAACACCAACCACATCGGCAAGTTGTTTAACAGTGACTTCTGCCATATTGGTATATCTCCTCCGTTGAATTAGGCTTCATCCGCGAACCATGGTGCACGCGCAGTCATGATTAACTCTGCAGCCTTTTCTTCGTTCATACCTTCAATCTCAAGAAGTTCTTCAACAGACTGCTCTGCCAAGTCTTCCATGGTAATCACGCCTTTAGCCGCCAGCAGGAACGCTAAGTGCCGTTCCATACCTTCCATTTCCAGCAGATCATCCGCTGGTTCGGATTTCTCGAGCTGCTCTTCGTTGGCTAGTGCCATATTCAATAGAGCATCTTTTGCACGAGTACGAAGCTCATTTACTATATCTTCATCAAAACCGTCGATTTGTAGCATCTCATCGACTGGTACATAGGCTATTTCTTCAAGCGTACTAAAGCCTTCTTCTACTAAAACTTCAGCGACATCTTCATCTACATCCAGATGCTTCACAAACACATCCATAACAGAGCCAATCTCTGACTGCTGTTTCGCAGCGGCATCTTCCTCAGTCATTACATTGAGTTCCCAGCCTGTCAGCTCAGACGCTAAACGCACATTCTGTCCGTTACGCCCAATGGCCATAGCCAAAACCTCTTGAGCAACCGCAACATCCATTGAATGACTCTCTTCTTCTATCACGATAGAAGCGACATCTGCAGGAGACATTGCGTTAATAACTAACTGCGCAGGGTTGTCATCCCACAAAATGATATCGACACGCTCACCACCCAGCTCATTAGACACTGCCTGAACACGTGCGCCACGCATACCTACACAAGCACCTACAGGATCAATACGGCCATCGTTGGTCTTCACTGCAATTTTCGCACGAGAGCCTGGATCACGAGCAGCCGCACGAATCTCAATAACCTCTTCGGATATTTCCGGAACTTCTATACGGAAAAGCTCAATCAACATCTCTTCACAGGTTCGACTCAAAATCAGTTGTGGCCCACGCCCTTCAGCACGCACTTCCGTCAATACCGCACGTACTCGGTCACCCATACGAAACATTTCACGGGGCAACACGTTATCTCTAGGTAATAAAGCTTCGGCATTGTTACCTAGGTCTACGATAATATTATCGCGTGTAACTTTTTTGACACTGGCCGAGATCAACTCTCCTAGGCGCTCTCGATAAAGTTCAACAACTTTTGTCCGCTCTGCTTCACGTACTTTCTGTACGATCACTTGCTTGGCGGTTTGTGCGGCAATACGTCCAAAAGCGACAGACTCAACCTGTTCTTCATAAATATCACCTGGCTTTAGTGCAGGATCAATCTCTTCAGCTTCTTGCAGGGTCAACTCAGTCCCCAGTAAGGGAACGTCATCGTTACTTACCACTTTCCAACTACGGAAAGTTTCGTAGCCGCCCGTCGCGCGATCAATAACCACACGAATTTCGGCATCTTCGTCATAACGCTTTTTAGTTGCTGTTGCCAATGCTAGTTCAATTGCTTCGAAAATGACGTCTTTCGCAACGTCCTTTTCATTAGATACCGCTTCTGCAACCAGTAGGATCTCTTTATTCATGCTACTGCCTCGCCTATTCCTCGAAAGTGCTTCTTAAAACTGTGGAACAACCTGCGCCCTGTCGATTAAATCAATCGGCAACAAGAACTCTTCATCATCCACAACCAGCAAAATATCGTCCCCTTCGACCCCATTAAGAACGCCTTTAAAATTGCGTCGTCCTTCAAATGGAATACGAAGTTTGATTTGTACTTTGTTGCCCTGATAAGCAGCAAACTGTTCTAATTTAAATAGAGGCCTATCCATACCAGGAGATGAGACCTCTAAAACATATTCACCACTAATTGGGTCTTCTACGTCCAGAATACCGCTTATTTGATGGCTTACCGCAGCGCAATCATCAACACTTACACCATCTTCTTTATCAATATAGATGCGTAATGTGCTATGCCTTCCCTGTGATATATAGTCCACCCCCCAAAGCTCACACCCCAAAGAGTGCACAATAGGCTCTAACATATCCTGTATTAACTTCAGCTTCGCTGACACTAACCAACCCCAATAACATTTAGCAGAAACAAAAAATGGGCCCATTGGACCCATTTCTGAAAAATAAAAATCACATACCTACGAAAAAGCCCCTTAAAAGGGGCCTTCGAGAATATGGTAGCGGGGGCTGGATTTGAACCAACGACCTTCGGGTTATGAGCCCGACGAGCTACCAAGCTGCTCCACCCCGCATCAGAAACAGGGGCATATTATACATACAATATACTCCCGCTGCAAACAAATATGGTGCCCAAGGCCGGACTCGAACCGGCACAGCCGTAGGCCACTACCCCCTCAAGATAGCGTGTCTACCAATTCCACCACTTGGGCATAAACTTTAACAACAGATATTAAAAGATCACTCGGTTTTGGGTATATCTGTTTCTGCAGCACTTGGAGCCTTTTCAGCCTCAAGAGCCGGCAACGCTGAACTCTCTTCGATCACTTCAACAGAAGGTATTCCAGCATTACCAACAGATGCGGCTTGCTGCTTAGCGTACACAGCCAAAACAAAGCTTGTTACAAACAAGCCTGTTGCCAAAACCGCTGTCATACGGCTCAGGAAATTACCTGTACCCTGGCTTCCAAACACGGTTTGAGAAGCTCCGCCACCAAACGCAGCACCCGCTTCAGCACCTTTACCCTGTTGAAGCAATACTAGAGCAATAATGCCAGCAGCAAGCAACACATGCGAAGCAAGAACAAGAGTTTCCATATTATTTACCACCTACTATAGCGTTTGCACAATGATCGCAAATCACCAAAAATTCTTCTAACTTCAATGAAGCCCCGCCAACGAGGCCCCCATCAATATCTGCCTGCGCAAAGATCTCAGCAGCTGTACTAGCACTTACACTACCACCATATAAAATGGAGACATTCTCAGCAGCTGTTTCTCCCGCCAGTTTCACCAAAAGCGAGCGAATAAGCGCATGAACCTCTTGGGCCTGTTGTGGCGAAGCGGTCTGCCCCGTACCAATAGCCCAGACTGGCTCATATGCAACAACAAGAGAACCAAACTCCACTACATCTAATAGACTGGTTCCCGCTAAAACTTGTGCTGAAATTACCTCTTCCAGCTTTCCAGAAGCTCTTTGCTCTAACGTTTCTCCAACACACAGAATTACTTTCAGATCACAATCAATAGCTGCTTTGACCTTCTTTGCAATCTGGCCATCAACTTCTGACAATAACGCTCTGCGTTCAGAGTGACCAACCAAGACATATTTACAGCCTACGTCTTGAAGGATCTTCGGGGATAACTCACCCGTATAAGCACCCGAGGTTTCAAAGTAAACATTCTGAGCGCCAACTTTTGCGCCTTTAATCTGACTAGATACAGTCAGCAAATAAGGGGCAGGCGGACAGATTACAACATCAATAGCATCAGGTAATACAGCTCGATTTACACCAGAAACGAAGTCATTAGCAAACTCTAGACTCCCGTTCATTTTCCAGTTACCAGCGACTATTTTCTGACGCATTGCCACCCTCCACAAAAGAGGCGCAGATATTAACCGAGTTAGTCCTGGGTGACAAGCGCTTCTAAAGCATTTCTTACCTCTTCAGCTAGCTCTTTACAAAGTTTTTCAATAAAGCACTTATCTTCGCCTTCAATCATAACGCGCACAACAGGCTCCGTACCAGAAGGCCTTAGCAATACCCGACCAGAATCACCTAATTGAGATTCTGTATCTTTTACAGCGCTTTGAACAGCATCAACCCCCCTCAGATCAACTCTTTTGGGCATTTTTACATTAATCATAACTTGCGGCAGCTTACTCATCCCGCACTTCAAATCATGTAGTGACTTGCCTGTTTCACGCATCGCTCTAAGCACCTGCAGGGCCGATATGATACCATCACCGGTACTGGTGAGATGGCGACAAACTATATGCCCGGAACTTTCTCCGCCTAGGATCCAGTCTCGTTCAGCCAAAGCCGCCATAACATAGCGATCACCAACATCGGCACGAATAAAAGGCACGCTCATCTCATTCATTGCTCTTTCAAACCCGAAGTTGGTCATCAATGTGCCAACCACGCCTCCGGATAAAGCTTCTCGTTCATGCATTCTCTGCACAATAATGAAGAGCACTTCGTCTCCATCGATTACTTCGCCTAAATGATCCACCATGATCAAGCGATCGCCATCGCCGTCCAGCGCAATACCTAAGTCAGCTTTTTCCGCCACGACAACCTTTTGAAGTCGCTGTGGTGCAGTTGCACCACACGCTTCGTTAATATTGAGACCATCAGGCGCGGAAGCTACTTCAATAACGACGGCCCCTAACTCCCTAAGCACCTCAGGAGCCACATGGTAAGTAGCACCATTGGCACAATCCAACACAATTTTCAGCCCACTCAGACTAAATCCCAACGGCACCGTAGATTTACAAAACTCAATATATCTCCCCGGAGCATCGGGAACTCGACGAACTTTGCCTAAGCTGGCAGAGTCCACTGTTGTCATGACCAGATCCATCTGTGCCTCTATTGCGTGCTCTAACGCGTCCGGAA
The DNA here is from genome assembly GCF_008630635.1 of Neptunomonas concharum. Classification (NCBI taxonomy): domain Bacteria; kingdom Pseudomonadati; phylum Pseudomonadota; class Gammaproteobacteria; order Oceanospirillales; family Oceanospirillaceae; genus Neptunomonas; species Neptunomonas concharum. The sequence goes on from NZ_CP043869.1 coordinate 3,220,008, forward strand.
GTTTAGTGCCTTCTGTAGAGAAAAACTTAATGCCATTATCGCCAAATGCATTATGGGATGCCGAAATAACAATCCCTGCATTCGCCTGAAATGTTCGTGTCAAATAGGCAATTGCCGGAGTAGGCATTGGTCCTGTTAACAGAACATCAACCCCTGCTGCCGACAATCCAGCTTCTAATGCAGATTCAAACATATATCCAGAAATCCGCGTATCTTTGCCAATCAGGATTTTACTATGCCCCTCTCGAGCAAACACCTTACCTGCCGCCCAACCCAACTTCAGCATAAAATCCGGCGTAATCGGAAACTGCCCTACTTTTCCACGAATACCATCTGTCCCAAAATACCTTTTACTCATAACTTACCCGCTTTTCTTGCATTACAGACTCAGTCATTCTGACAACATCGACAGTTTCGGCTATATCATGCACCCGGAGTATTTTAGCGCCTTTCATGACCGCAATAGCCACCGTTGCCAACCCCCCAGCCAAACGCTGATCAACTTCCTTATCTAGCACGCCAGCTATCATACTTTTCCTAGATGTGCCTACCATTAGGGGCAACCCAATCGTATTCAGTTGTTCCAAACGATTCAGCAGCGTCAGATTATGCTCCAAGGTCTTACCAAATCCAAAACCAGGGTCCAATATGATACGATCTTTTGGGATACCCGCTTGCATACAAGCTAAAATGCGCGCCTCAAGAAAAGCTGCTACGTCGGGGAGAATATTCTCATATTCAGGGTGCTCCTGCATGGTTTCAGGGTTCCCCTGCATATGCATGAGGCATACGGGCAGTCCCACTTCGACTGCAGCTGCAAGCGCCCCGCTCCGCGTCAAAGCACGCACATCGTTAATTAAACCCGCACCGTGGGAAGCCGCTTCTGTAATCACTTGTGCAGAGCTACTATCTACTGATATTACAATATCCAGCTCTTTGTTTAGCACCTCGACCACCGGCAATACTCTGTCAAGTTCCTCTTGTAGAGATACGGTTTGTGCACCAGGGCGAGTCGACTCTCCTCCTACATCAATAAGGGTCGCACCTTCATCCACCATCTCAGCGGCTTTTACCAGAGCCCTGTCAACAGAGAGTTGAGACTTACTATAGAGGTTTCCACCATCGGAGAATGAATCAGGAGTAACATTCAGAATACCCATGACATGGGCATGATTTAAGTTAAGTGCTTTTTTACCACATTGTAGCTGCATGATTTTCTACCAAAAACAAAAAAGACCGGATGTAGCACACCCAGTCTTTTTATACTCAAACTACCAAACTATACAGCCTTGCCATTTCCATCAGACTCAGGCTCATCCGGTTCTTGATTTTCCGGCTGTTCTGAATCTGTTTCATTGGCGTCAGCTTCTGAGACTGGACTAGGTGCATCACCTTCAACTTCACCTGTAGGTGACTGGTCTTGGTCATCTACCCACCCCTCGGGATCAGAGACAGGCTGCCTAGCCATCAATTGATCAATCTGTTCGCTACTAATCGTTTCATATTTAATAAGCGCTTGAGTCATCGCCTCTAGTATATCTCGATTTTCTTCCAAGATAGTCTGAGCCCGAGCATAACACTCATCAATGATACGCCTAACTTCAGCATCAATCTGTCGCTGAGTCTCTTCTGCGAGCGGTTTAGCGCCCTGGCCATACCCACGACCAAAGGGATCACCCTCTTCATCATCATAGAGAAGCGGCCCTAATGTTTCAGACAACCCCCATTTAGTGACCATATTTCTAGCCATGGAAGTAGCACGCTGAATATCGTTTGATGCCCCCGTAGTTACACCTTCTTTACCTAGCGTCATCTCTTCAGCAATTCGCCCACCATACAGGGAGCAAATATTAGATATAATAGTTTCACGGCTATAGCTGTAGCGGTCTTCGGTTGGCAAGAACATCGTCACGCCCAATGCCCTGCCTCGTGGAATAATCGAAACTTTATAAACAGGATCATGCCCAGGAACTAGGCGTCCAACAATCGCATGTCCCGACTCATGGTAAGCGGTATTTAAACGCTCTTTATATGACATCACCATAGACTTGCGCTCAGCACCCATCATGATTTTGTCTTTAGCACGTTCAAACTGATCCATACCCACTGTGCGTTTATTCTCACGTGCAGCAAACAGTGCTGCCTCATTCACCAAATTTGCCAAATCCGCACCCGAGAAGCCTGGCGTACCACGAGCGATCAACTCAGGCTTAACATCATCACCAATAGGCACCTTACGCATATGCACTTTGATAATCTGCTCTCGGCCACGAATATCAGGCAATCCAACATGAACCTGACGATCAAATCGTCCCGGACGCAATAGCGCAGGGTCTAACACATCAGGACGGTTAGTCGCAGCAATGACAATGATACCTTCTGTGCCCTCAAAACCATCCATTTCAACAAGCAACTGGTTAAGCGTTTGTTCGCGCTCATCATTACCACCACCCATACCAACACCACGATGACGTCCAACAGCATCAATTTCATCTATAAAAATGATACAAGGAGCATGCTTTTTAGCCTGCTCGAACATATCTCGAACACGAGACGCACCAACGCCCACAAACATCTCAACGAAGTCTGAACCGGATATTGAAAAGAACGGAACTTTAGCTTCACCTGCAATCGCTTTCGCCAATAACGTTTTACCCGTACCCGGGCTGCCCGCCATTAATACACCTCGTGGGATATGTCCTCCAAGACGCTGAAACTTGCCTGGATCTCGAAGATAATCAACTAACTCTTTGACTTCCTCTTTTGCCTCTTCAACCCCGGCGACATCTTCGAACGTTGTTTTAATCTGATCCTCACCCATCATTCGAGCCTTAGACTTACCGAAAGACATTGGGCCACCTTTTCCGCCACCGCCTTGCATCTGACGCATGAAGAACATGAAAATCGCAATAATGACCAAAATAGGGAAAGAGGCAACCAACAACTGCGTCCAAATACTTTGCTGCTCAGGCTGTTTGCCTTCAATAATGACATTATGTTGTAACAAGTCATCTACTAGTTTTGGATCCTGCAATGCTGGCCGTACCGTTTGAAAACGGTCCCCATTGGTTTTTTCACCAAAGATGGTGTATCCATCAATAACCACTTTGGATACACGGTCTGCTTGAACCTCAGCTACAAAGTCAGAATAGTTCAAGCGCCCCTGTTCAGCCTCAGCACCAAAGTTATTAAAGACCGTCAAAAGGACCGCCGCTATAACCAGCCAGAGCACCAAGTTCTTAGCCATATCGTTCAAAAGATAACCCTCTAATTAAACCTTCCTCAAACACCCCGGCTAAACTACACCAGATTCATGTGTTTGACTAACGAAACTCATTGATAACCATGACCTATAATATACACTTCTCGAGAACGAGCTCGAGAAGAGTCAGGCTTTCGTGTTACAACCTTCTTAAAGCTTGTACGTACATCTGCCAAATATTGATCAAAACCCTCGCCTTGAAACACTTTGGCAACAAACACACCATTTGGTTTCAAAACTTGCCGTGCCATATCTAAGGCTAGTTCCACCAAGTACATCGCTGCCGGCTGATCTATTGAGTTCATACCACTCATATTGGGGGCCATATCCGAAATTACAAGGTCTGCCAAATCTTCGCCCAGCACAGAGAGGATTTCATTAAGGACAGCCTCCTCTGTGAAGTCGCCCTGCACAAACTCAACACCCACCATGGAGTCCATGGGTAATATATCAGAAGCGACAACCCGTCCACTTTCCCCAACAAGCTCCGCTGCAACTTGCGACCAACCTCCAGGCGCTGCACCTAAATCAACCACCATCATACCTGGCTTAATGAGGCGATCCTTTTCCTGCAGTTCAAGCAACTTAAAGCTAGCTCTTGAGCGATAGCCTTTCTCTTTTGATAATTTCACATAATGGTCATCGAAATGTTCTTTCAACCATTGGCCACTACTTTTTGATCTGGACACGAATTTATCTCTATTGTTTTACGCTGGGCGGCTCTCAGGTAGAATAGATCTTTTAGCACGTGGCAAATGCCACCTAACCCGAGAATCCTATTTTAGTATGAGCCTGACGCCCGAGCAAAAGAAACAGTACCGCACTATCGGCCACAACCTAAACCCTATCGTTACGGTTGCAGGTAAAGGACTGACAGAAAATATTCAATTAGAGGTAGACCGCGCCTTAGAAGATCACGAGCTAATCAAGGTGAAGTTTGCTGTTGGAGATCGTGAGATTAAAAAACAGCTAATCAAAGAACTTTGCACCATCGTTGAAGCCACTATCGTACAAGAAATTGGCAATATTGCCTTAATCTACCGACCTTCGATTGATCCCAACCCTAAACTATCCAACCTGCTCCGCTAATAATAAAAGGCCGCCCGAGGGCGGCTTTTTAACTTTCAAGATTACAGGTGCAAAACCTCTTCAATCTCGTATTCAACGATGCCCTTAGGTGTTTGAATACCCGCGACATCACCTTCAGACTTGCCAATTAAACCTCGTGCAATCGGGGAATTAACAGACAATTTTCCAGACTTAATATCAGCCTCATCATCACCGACAATTTGATAACGAACAGATTCGTCCGTTTCACAATTAATAATGACAACGGTTGTTCCAAAGATGACCTTTCCTGAATGCGGGATGCTTTTTACATCAATCACCTGAGCATGAGAAAGTTTCCCTTCAAGCTCCTGAATACGACCTTCAATAAATCCCTGTTCTTCACGCGCCGCATGATATTCAGCATTTTCTTTCAAGTCACCATGCTCTCGCGCTTCTGCGATTGCCTGAATAACTCTCGGCCGATCTGTGCTTTTGAGCCGATCTAACTCTGCACGTAATGCTTGTTCACCGGCGGCCGTCATAGGTACTCGACTCATATCTATCTCCTTAGTGAAGGTCTTGAAGGCGGCGTACAACTTTTTCTTCGCCATATTCAAGTGCCATCACAATTGCCTCAGCACCTGCCAGCGTAGTGGTATAAGGAATTTTATGCTGTAGCGCGCTACGGCGTATTTCAGCTGAGTCAGCGATCGCCTTACGCCCTTCTGTTGTATTGACTACGTAAACAATTTCACGATTCTTAATCAAATCGATAACATTAGGACGCCCTTCTGTCACCTTGTTTACCGTATCCACATCAAGGCCATTTGCCTTCAAAAACGCTGCTGTTCCACCTGTAGCAACAAGTGAGAAGCCAAGATTAATCAGCGACTTAGCCACAGGCAAAGCACCATCCTTATCAACATTTCTTACAGAAATGAAAGCCCGCCCTGGCGTAGGCATTTTTTCACCTGCACCAATAGTAGCCTTCATGAAAGCCTCACCAAACGTTTCACCAGTCCCCATAACCTCACCAGTAGACTTCATCTCAGGCGACAGGATAGGGTCAACACCTTGAAACTTGTTAAATGGAAAGACTGCTTCCTTCACATGATAAAACGCCGGGATAATCTCTTTCGTGAAACCAATTTCTGCCAATTTCTTACCCGTCATCACCAAAGCAGCCACTTTCGCAAGAGATACTCCGATACACTTAGAAACGAAAGGCACTGTTCGAGATGCACGTGGGTTGACCTCAATGACATAAATTTCGCCATCTTGGTACGCAAGCTGAGTATTCATCAGGCCTACCACACCTAGCTCTAAGGCCATTTTCTTCACTTGCTCACGCATCTCATCCTGCACGTCAGAAGGCAGGCTATATGGTGGGAAGGAGCACGCCGAGTCACCGGAATGAACACCCGCTTGCTCGATATGCTGCATAATGGCCCCAATCACGACCGTTTCTCCATCACAAACCGCATCAATATCAACTTCAACGGCTGCGTTTAAGAAATGGTCCAGCAAGACAGGCGCGTCGTTAGAAACTTTTACCGCCGTATTCATATAACGGCGCAGCTCTTCCTCTTTATAAACGATCTCCATCGCACGTCCGCCTAAGACGTAAGAGGGACGAACCACTAACGGATAGCCAAGCTTCTCTGCTTCAATCACTGCTTCTTCAAGGGAGCGCACAGTCGCGTTATCTGGTTGTTTCAAACCAAGGCGTTTTAACATCTGCTGAAATTGCTCACGATCTTCTGCACGATCAATCGCTTCAGGCGACGTACCAATAATCGGAACGCCTGCTTGCTCTAAAGCTACGGCCAACTTCAGTGGCGTTTGACCGCCAAATTGAACAATCACACCGACAGGCTTCTCAACGTGTACAATTTCCAAAACATCTTCAAGCGTAATAGGCTCAAAGAACAGACGATCAGAAGTATCATAATCAGTAGAAACGGTCTCAGGGTTACAGTTAACCATGATAGTCTCAAAACCAGCTTCACGAGCAGCCAGCGCCGCATGTACGCAGCAGTAATCAAACTCGATACCTTGACCAATACGGTTAGGTCCTCCGCCGATTACCATAATTTTCTCACGATCCGTCGGATTCGCTTCACACTCTTCTTCATAAGTGGAGTACATGTACGCAGTATCTGTTGCGAACTCCGCAGCACAAGTATCAACACGTTTATAGACAGGTCGAATATTCAACTTCTGGCGCTGTTTACGGAACTGCTTCTCACTAACACCCAGTAAAGTTGCTAAACGCGCGTCAGAGAAACCTTTTCGCTTCAGCCGATAAATTGTATCTGAATCCAAGTCGGACAGTGCCATTTCAGATACGCGTTTTTCTTCCTTAATCAAATCTTCAATCTGTACAAGAAACCAAGGATCGATGCCTGAAATTTCATACAGTTCATCAACCGACATACCCAAACGGAAAGCATCACCGACATACCATATACGCTCAGCACCCGGTTGTTTCATTTCTCTCACAATATCTGAACGGGCATCTTCACTGTTCAAATCTACGATTGGGTCAAACCCCGTAGCGCCGACCTCTAAACCACGCAGTGCCTTTTGCAGGGACTCTTGCTGAGTACGCCCAATTGCCATCACCTCACCAACAGATTTCATCTGTGTCGTAAGGCGATCATTCGCTTGCGGGAATTTTTCAAAAGTAAAACGAGGAATCTTCGTAACAACATAATCTATCGCTGGCTCAAAAGACGCTGGCGTTGCTCCGCCTGTTATGTCGTTTTGCAACTCATCCAAGGTATAGCCAACCGCCAATTTAGCAGCAACTTTTGCAATCGGAAAGCCCGTTGCCTTGGAAGCTAAAGCGGACGAGCGAGACACGCGCGGATTCATTTCAATGACAACCATGCGTCCTGTTTTAGGATCAACACCAAATTGTACGTTTGAACCGCCTGTTTCAACACCAATCTCACGCAATACAGCCAAAGATGCATCACGCATGATCTGGTATTCTTTATCGGTCAGCGTTTGTGCAGGCGCTACAGTGATAGAGTCACCCGTGTGAACACCCATCGCGTCGAAGTTTTCGATGGCACAGATGATAATGCAGTTGTCGTTTTTATCACGCACAACTTCCATCTCATACTCTTTCCAACCAATAAGAGATTCATCAATAAGCAGCTCATTGGTAGGGGACAGATCTAGACCACGCTCACAAATTTCAACAAACTCATCAACGTTATAAGCAATACCACCACCGCTACCACCCATAGTGAAGGATGGACGAATAATACAAGGAAAGCCTAGTTGCGCTTGCACTTGTAAGGCCTCTTCCATGCTGTGGGCAATAGCTGCCCGCGGGCATTCTAAGCCGATTTTTTTCATCGCCTTATCAAAACGATCACGGTCTTCAGCTTTATCGATAGTATCAGCATTAGCACCGATCATCTCTACGCCAAACTGTTCCAAAACACCTTCACGTTCGAGGTCCAATGCACAGTTTAGCGCTGTTTGCCCCCCCATTGTTGGCAGCAGGGCGTCTGGGCGCTCTTTTTCAATAATTTTTGCAACAGTTTTCCAGTTGATCGGCTCAATGTAAGTCGCATCAGCCATCGCTGGATCTGTCATAATAGTGGCAGGGTTAGAGTTTACAAGAATAACCCGATACCCTTCTTCACGCAGTGCCTTACATGCTTGTGCACCCGAGTAATCGAATTCACATGCCTGACCAATAATGATCGGGCCTGCCCCAAGAATCAGTATACTTTTAATATCCGTGCGTTTTGGCATTGTTTAAACCGGTCGAATCTATTTACTTATCTGATCAATCTGAATTAATCAGGCGTGTTTTTTTGCTTTCATTTCCGCAATAAAGCGATCAAATAATGGGGCTACATCACGAGGCCCGGGACTTGCTTCTGGATGCCCTTGAAAACTGAAAGCTGGGCGATCTGTTCGCTCTATTCCCTGAAGCGATTGGTCGAACAATGATTTGTGTGTGGCGCGTAGTGTATTAGGTAACGTTTCCTCATCTACTGCAAAACCATGGTTCTGACTAGTAATCATGACTCGCCCTGTATCAATATCTTGAACCGGGTGATTGGCTCCATGATGGCCAAACTTCATTTTTACCGTCTGAGCACCCGAGGCAAGCGCCAAGAGCTGATGTCCTAAACAGATACCAAAAACAGGTAAATCCGTTTTATTAATCTCTTTGATCGCTTCTATTGCGTAATCACAAGGCTCTGGATCACCCGGACCATTTGAAAGAAACACTCCGTCTGGAGCCAAGGCTAAAACTTCAGCTGCCGAAGTTTGGGCGGGAACAACCGTCAGGCGACAACCTCGTTCGACCAACATTCTCAAAATGTTACGTTTCACACCAAAATCAAACGCAACAACATGATAGGGCTGAGAATCAGGGGCAATAGTGGCATGACCTTCGCCAAGCTTCCAAGTAGATGAATTCCATTCATATTTTTCTTGGGTTGTAACCACCTTGGCAAGATCCATACCCTTCAAACCAGGAAAAGCTCTTGCAGCAGCCAACGCCGCATCCTGATCAAGATCACCCGCCATAATACAACCATTAAGAGAGCCTTTTTCACGCAGAATACGTGTTAAACGGCGAGTATCTATATCAGCTATACCAACGATATTGTGATCTTTCAGGTACTGATCCAACGTCTTCTGCTGACGAAAATTACTGGATATCAATGGTAGATCACGAATTACTAGTCCTGAAACCCAAGTTCCAGCTGACTCTTCATCTTCATCATTCGTGCCAACATTACCTATATGAGGATAGGTCAAAGTTACTATTTGTTGGCAATAGGAAGGATCTGTCAAAATTTCTTGATAGCCGGTCATAGAAGTATTAAACACCACTTCTCCACTAGATTGACCGTCCGCGCCAATAGCAATACCCTTGAATACACTGCCGTCTTCAAGAGCCAGAATGGCTGGTCTTGTCAATTGAACCTCCCCGCGTGTGTTGCGACTTACAGATAACGATACGACACCTGTAAAAAAACGAGGAAGAGCCTCGTTTTTTACTGGAATGATTTGTGTGTCCTGCAAGCTGCAGGTAAACGGCGGTATTCTAGACGATAGTTAACCCAGTGTCCATGCTAGTTATAAGCAACAGGGTAGCTTGAATGGCATTTTCAGATCTCTATCATAACAAATCTAGTTGCTGGGATTATCGGTATACATTCATTCCCATAGTGTCAAAGCAAAAACCCCGGCTACAGCGTAACCGGGGTTCTCTAAAAGGCGCTTGGCAATGACCTACTCTCACATGGGGAGACCCCACACTACCATCGGCGCTAAGTCGTTTCACTACTGAGTTCGGGATGGGATCAGGTGGGGCCAACTCGCTATGGTCGCCAAGCATAAACTGTCACAATACGGATTCGATGAATAACAACCTGTCTCTAACACAAGCCCTATGGGACTCTATCTTCTTTACGTCAACTCTGTCTCTTCCACACGCCTTTGGCGTTATATGGTCAAGCCTCACGAGCAATTAGTACTGGTTAGCTCAACGCCTCACAACGCTTCCACACCCAGCCTATCAACGTCTTAGTCTTAAACGGCTCTTTAGGGGGCTCAAGGCCCCAGCGAGATCTCATCTTGAAGGGGGCTTCCCGCTTAGATGCTTTCAGCGGTTATCCCGTCCGAACGTAGCTACCCGGCAATGCCACTGGCGTGACAACCGGAACACCAGAGGTTCGTTCACTCCGGTCCTCTCGTACTAGGAGCAACTCTTCTCAAATCTCAAACGCCCACGGCAGATAGGGACCGAACTGTCTCACGACGTTCTAAACCCAGCTCGCGTACCACTTTAAATGGCGAACAGCCATACCCTTGGGACCGGCTTCAGCCCCAGGATGTGATGAGCCGACATCGAGGTGCCAAACTCCCCCGTCGATGTGAACTCTTGGGAGGAATCAGCCTGTTATCCCCGGAGTACCTTTTATCCGTTGAGCGATGGCCCTTCCATACAGAACCACCGGATCACTAGCACCTACTTTCGTACCTGCTCGACGTGTCTGTCTCGCAGTTAAGCACCCTTATGCGCTTGCACTCATTGGCTGATTTCCGACCAGCCTGAGGGTACCTTCGTGCTCCTCCGTTACTCTTTGGGAGGAGACCGCCCCAGTCAAACTACCCACCACACAATGTCCTCGATCCGGATTACGGACCTGAGTTAGAACCTCAACAGTACCAGGCTGGTATTTCAAGATTGGCTCCACGCATACTGGCGTACACGCTTCAAAGCCTCCCAGCTATCCTACACAAGTAATGTCAAAGTCCACTGTGAAGCTATAGTAAAGGTTCACGGGGTCTTTCCGTCTAGCCGCGGGTACGCTGCATCTTCACAGCGAGTTCAATTTCACTGAGTCTCGGGTGGAGACAGTGTGGCCATCGTTACGCCATTCGTGCAGGTCGGAACTTACCCGACAAGGAATTTCGCTACCTTAGGACCGTTATAGTTACGGCCGCCGTTTACCGGGGCTTCGATCAAGAGCTTCGCCGAAGCTAACCCCATCAATTAACCTTCCGGCACCGGGCAGGCGTCACACCCTATACGTCCACTTTCGTGTTTGCAGAGTGCTATGTTTTTAATAAACAGTCGCAGCCACCTGGTATCTTCGACCACCAACAGCTTACGGAGTAAATCCGATCACCATCAGCGGCGTGCCTTCTCCCGAAGTTACGGCACCATTTTGCCTAGTTCCTTCACCCGAGTTCTCTCAAACGCCTTAGTATTCTCTACCTGACCACCTGTGTCGGTTTGGGGTACGGTTCTTTATAACCTGAAGCTTAGAAGCTTTTCCTGGAAGCATGGCATCAACTACTTCACTCCACATGGGAGCTCGTCATCAGTTCTCAGTCTTAAAAGGACCCGGATTTGCCTAAGTCCTAAACCTACTACCTTAAACGCGGACAACCAACGCCGCGCTAGCCTAGCCTTCTCCGTCCCTCCATCGCAGTTATAAAAAGTACGGGAATATTAACCCGTTTCCCATCGACTACGCATCTCTGCCTCGCCTTAGGGGCCGACTCACCCTGCCTCGAATAGCGTTGGACAGGAACCCTTGGTCTTCCGGCGGGGAGGTTTTTCACCTCCCTTATCGTTACTCATGTCAGCATTCGCACTTCTGATACCTCCACGGTGCCTCCCGGCTTCCGCTTCAACGGCTTACAGAACGCTCCTCTACCATGCCATAAATGGCATCCGCAGCTTCGGTGTCTAGTTTTAGCCCCGTTATATCTTCCGCGCAGGCCGACTCGACTAGTGAGCTATTACGCTTTCTTTAAAGGGTGGCTGCTTCTAAGCCAACCTCCTAGCTGTCTAAGCCTTCCCACATCGTTTCCCACTTAACTAGAACTTTGGGACCTTAGCTGGCGGTCTGGGTTGTTTCCCTTTCCACGACGGACGTTAGCACCCGCCGTGTGTCTCCCGTGATTGCACTCATTGGTATTCGGAGTTTGCATCGGGTTGGTAAGTCGGGATGACCCCCTAGCCGAAACAGTGCTCTACCCCCAATGGTGAGACACGAGGCGCTACCTAAATAGCTTTCGAGGAGAACCAGCTATCTCCGAGCTTGATTAGCCTTTCACTCCGATCCACAGGTCATCCGCTAACTTTTCAACGGTAGTCGGTTCGGTCCTCCAGTTGATGTTACTCAACCTTCAACCTGCCCATGGATAGATCGCTCGGTTTCGGGTCTAATCCCAGCAACTATACGCCCTATTAAGACTCGGTTTCCCTACGCCTCCCCTAAACGGTTAAGCTTGCTACTGAAATTAAGTCGCTGACCCATTATACAAAAGGTACGCAGTCACGGTCTCAAGAACCGCTCCCACTGCTTGTACGTACACGGTTTCAGGATCTATTTCACTCCCCTCACAGGGGTTCTTTTCGCCTTTCCCTCACGGTACTGGTTCACTATCGGTCAGTCAGGAGTATTTAGCCTTGGAGGATGGTCCCCCCATGTTCAGACAGGATAACACGTGTCCCGTCCTACTCGATTTCACTGTGTATAAGTTTTTAAATACGGGGCTATCACCCACTATGGCCGCACTTTCCAGAGCGTTCTTCTAACTACAACACAGCTTAAGGGCTGGTCCCCGTTCGCTCGCCGCTACTAAGGGAATCTCGGTTGATTTCTTTTCCTCCGGGTACTT